>JAIXPT010000274.1 GCA_027486095.1 Planctomycetaceae bacterium
AACGTGCGCATCCTCGCCGAAGCTGTGCGGCTCGGCCATCGGATCGTGTGCACGGAGCCCGCCACGGTGACCTGCATCACGCACGACTACCCGCTGCTCGTCGAAGACGACGACATGGAGCGGATCGTGGCGGCCACGACCGACGCTACGAGCTATCTCTGGGAGCTGCATCGCGAGGGACGGCTGCGGCTCGACTTCCAGCCGGTGGCCGCCCGGGTGCTTTACCACACCCCGTGCCATCTCCGGGCGCGGCATGCCACGAGCCCGGCCGAGCATCTGCTGCGGCTCGTGCCCGGGCTCACGGTGCAGGCGGCCGACCAGGGCTGCTCCGGGATGGCCGGCACGTTCGGCCTGGCCCGCGAGCACTACCGCGCGAGCCTCCGGGTGGGGCTCGGGCTCGTCACGGCGATCCGCAGCGCCGGCGTCGATGCGGGTGCTACCGAGTGCAGCGCGTGCAGGATACAAATGGAGCAGGGCACGACGAAGCCGACCGTGCATCCGGTGAAACTGCTGGCCAAGGCGTATGGAGCGATCGATGGCGACGGAGCCCTGGAACTCGACCGCCTGCTCTCCACCCCGAGCGGCCGGCTCACCACCAGCTAGCGCGGGGCAGGGCGATGTGGTGTGCGTGAGCCTGTTTGCCGGTATGGCCGAGGCCGCCGGCACGCGGCGGCTCGACGTGGCCTGGCAGGGAGGCTCGGTGGGCGAGCTGCGGGCGGCCCTCGGGCGGCAGTGCCCGGCGATCGTGCCGCTCCTTGCCCGGAGCGCGATCGCGGTCGCAGGACGCTACGCCCCCGACACCGCCCCGGTTTCGGCCGGTGCCGAAGTCGCCGTAATTCCACCGGTGAGTGGAGGCTGAGATGAGCGCCGTGCTGTGCCGCCTCGTGCATGATCGGATCGACACCACGGCCGTGCTGGCCGCCGTGGCAGGAGACGCCGCTGGGGCCACCGTGTTGTTCGTGGGCACGACGCGGGCGGTCACCGGTGACATCATCACTCGCAGCCTCGATTACGAGGCCCACGAGCCGCTCGCCGAGGCGCAGCTTCGCCACGCCGCCGACGAGGCCGTGACGGCGTTCGGCCTCACCGCCTGCGCGGTCGTGCATCGCCTCGGCCGCGTGCCGGTGGGCGAGGCGAGCGTGGCGGTTGCCGCGAGCGCGCCGCATCGCCGCGCGGCGTTCGCCGCCGCCGAGTGGCTCATGGAGCGGATCAAGCAGGTGGTGCCGATCTGGAAGCGCGAGGAAGCCGCCGACGGCTCGCGCACGTGGGTGCACCCCGACGACGTGTCTCTGGCGGAATCCCACCCATGAACGATTCCCATCCGCGCGGAGGCACACGGCGGCTGGCGGCCGGCCGGCTCATCGACGGCTTCGGCCGCATGCACACCGACTTGCGCGTGAGTGTGACCGACCGCTGCAATCTGCGCTGCACCTACTGCATGCCGATCGATGCCGCATTCAAGCCGCGGGCCGAGCTCCTCACCTACGAAGAGATCGCCCGCGTCGTGCAGGTGGCCGCCCGGCTCGGCATCCGGTCGATCCGGCTTACCGGCGGCGAGCCGCTGATGCGATCCGGGCTCGACGAGCTCGTGCGGCAGCTCGTGGCGGTGCCGGGCATCGACGACGTGGCGCTCACGACCAACGGCCTCTTGCTCGCCGAGCAGGCGGAGCGGCTTCGACGCGCAGGCCTGCACCGGCTGAATGTCAGCCTCGACAGCCTGCGGGAGGACGTGTTCGAGGCGATTGCCCGGCGGCGTGGGCTCGACCGCGTGCTCGCCGGCCTGGCCGCCGCTCGCGCCGCGGGCTTTGCCGCGATCCGAATCAACGCCGTGTCGATGCGCGGGCTCACCGAAGGAGAGATCGTGCCGCTCGCCGAATTTTGCCGGCGGGAGGGCTTCGAGCTGAGGTTCATCGAATTCATGCCGCTCGATGCCGAGGCGGGCTGGGCCGACGACCGCGTGCTGACCGGCCGCGCCGTGCGGGCGATCCTGGAGCGGCATCTCGGGGCCCTCGTGCCGGCGGCGAGCGGCGATCCCGGCCAGCCGGCGGTCGATTTCACGTGGGGCGCGGGCAGCGGCCGGGTGGGGTTCATCGACCCGGTGTCGGCACCCTTTTGCGAGCGCTGCGATCGGCTGCGGCTCACGGCCGACGGCCAGTTTCGCAACTGCCTGTTTTCGACGACGGAGTGGGACGTGCGCGAGGTGCTGCGCGGTGGCATCGAGACCGGCGCGACGCTGGACGCCGCGATCGCCACGCTGCTCGGCGACTGCGTGCGGGCGAAGCGGGCGGCGCACGGCATCGGGGCCGCCGGCTTCGAGCGGCCGGCACGCGCGATGTATCAGATCGGGGGCTAGCATGGCGTTCTCCCGCCCGCCGCGGCGCTATCTCGACAACGCCGCCACCACCTGGCCAAAGCCCGCGGCGGTGCTCGCGGCCTGGGAGCGGGCCGGCCGCGAGCTCGGCGCGGCGGCCGGCCGCGGCAGCTACCGCGAGGCTCTCGAGGCCGACACGATCCGCGCACGGGCCCGCGTGCGGGCCGCTGGCCTTCTCGGCGGCGTGGATCCGGCGCGGGTGGCCCTGCCCTCGGGCGCCACGCTCAGCCTCAATATCGCGATCCACGGCATCGTGCGCCCCGGCGACCACGTGATCGCGACCGCCGCCGACCACAACGCCACGCTCCGACCCCTGCACGCGCTTGCGACCCGCGGCGTGATCACGCTCACGACCCTGCCCTGCGACGGCCTCGGGTTTGTCGATCCGGCCGCGGCGGCCGCAGCCTGGCGGCCGAAGACCCGCGGCATCGTCTGTGCGCACGCGTCGAACGTCACCGGAGCGCTGCAAGACGCAGCGGCCCTCGCGGCGATCGCCCACGATCGGGGCGGGCTCCTCGTGCTCGACGCGGCGCAGTCGCTCGGCCAGGTGCCCATCGGCGAAATCCCCGCGTGGCAGGCCGACATCGTCGTGGCGCCCGCCCACAAATGGCTCCACGGCATGGCGGGCGTCGCGCTGCTCTGGGCCCGGGAGGGCGTGGAGATCGAACCGCTCGTGCAGGGCGGCACCGGCTCGGCGAGCGACGCGCTCGACATGCCCGCCGTGTTCACCGACCGGCTCGAAGCGGGCACGCCCGATCTGCCGGCGCTGGCGGCGCTCGATGCGGCTGCCGAGTGGGTCGGCACCGAAACGGTCGAGCAGGTCGGCAGCCGATGCCGCGATCTGGCCGCGGCCTGCGCCGACGGCCTGCGCGCGATTCGCGGCACGCGGGTGTTCGCCGCGCTCGCCGGCGGCCCGCCGATTGTGAGTTTCACGCTCGAGGGCTATGATCCGGCCGAACTCGCCGTGCTGCTCGAGCAGGCGGCCGGCGTGCAGGCCCGGTCGGGCTTTCACTGTGCGGCCCGCGTGCACGAGGGACTCGGCACCGAGGCCGGCGGCACGGTGCGGCTCGCCTTCGGACCGTTCAACACCGCCGCCGATGTGGCCGCGGTGGTCGCCGCGGTCGAGCAATTTGCCACCTGACGGGAACCTGACGATGGCCGGCATTCGCAAAGACGTGTGGTACGCCGGCGGCCTGCGCTTCCAGTGCACCCAGTGCGGCGACTGCTGCTCGGGATCGGAAGGCTACGTGTGGGTCAACCAGGCCGAGATCGATGCCATGGCCGCCCGCGTGGGCCTCGACTCCGCCGACTTCGAACGGCGCTATGTGAAGCAGGTGGGCGTGCGCCGCTCGCTCACGGAGCGGCCCAATGGCGATTGCGTGCTCCTCGACGAGAAGACGCGGAAGTGCACCGCCTACGAGGAGCGGCCGCGGCAGTGCAAGACCTGGCCCTTTTGGGACTCAAACCTGCGCACGCCCGAAGCCTGGACCGAAGCGGCCGAAGCCTGCCCCGGCTGCAACAAGGGCAACCTCGTGCCGCTCGAACAGATCGTCGAGCAGGCTTCGCGGATTCGCATCTGAAGCCTTCGTAGGACAGGCTTCAGCCTGTCGCCTCAACAAGCCCAATTCGGCTCGGGGTTACCCCGTACCGTCTCGCCGGACGTTCGCCTCCGCCCTCCAGGCTCCGGCTCACTCGGATGTGCCTGCGCTCCGGCATCCTGCCTGCGCTGGTCACATACGCCGTCTCAACGGTAGGGGTAACCCCTCGCCTCCTCAACGGTGGACTGCCGGGCTGGAGGTCCGGCTCTCGAGAGCGAACGGAGGTTCGCCAAGAAAACCGAGGCCAGGATGGCGAGGGTTTTCGTAAAGCAGGGGAGGCGGCGGAGACGGTCGGTGCGATGCGGAAGAGCCGACGGGCAGATACGCGGCTTACACCGAGCGCACCATCACAGTTGAGACGGGACTAGC
>JAIXPT010000311.1 GCA_027486095.1 Planctomycetaceae bacterium
AGGGCGTGAACCGCGTCTATCGCCACGTGAAGCGCAGCCAGAAAAACCAGCAGGGCGGGCGGCTCAGCAAGGAGATGCCGATCGACGCGTCGAACGTGCTCGTCGTGTGCGGCTCGTGCAGCAAGGCGGCGCGGCTGGGCGTGAAGGTCGCGGCCGACGGCGGCCGCTCCCGGGTGTGCCGGAAGTGCGGAGCCGATCTGGGAGCCCTCAAGCGGGCGAAGGCGGCTCGGGCAGCGGCGAAAAAGTGACGGCCCGACACACACACGCACTCAACGATCAACGAACCACACAGACCAGCGACTTTTAGGAACGTTTCGATGGCCAAGAAAACCAAGGCGGCTCAGCCTGCTCCCGGACCAGCCGGCACGCCGCGGATGCTCGAGCTCTACATGAACACCGTGCGGCCGGCGCTCTGCAAGACGCTCGCCCGCACGAACCCCCATGCGATCCCCAAGCTCGAGAAGATCGTGGTGAACATGGGGGTGGGCGTGGCCGTGACGGAAAAGAAGTTTCTCGAGGAGGCGCTCGGCGCGCTCGCCCAGGTGACGGGCCAGAAGCCGATCGCCACGCTCTCGAAGGCGGCCGTCTCGGGCTTCAAGCTTCGCGAAAATCTGCCGATCGGCTGCAAGGTGACGCTGCGGGGCCGCCGCATGTATGAGTTTCTCGACCGGCTCGTGTCGCTGGCCCTGCCGCGGGTGCGCGACTTCCGCGGTCTCTCGAGCACCGCGTTCGACGGGCATGGCAACTACAGCCTCGGGCTCTCCGAGCAGATGGTGTTTCCGGAGATCAATCCGGACAAATACACGCGGCCGCAAGGCATGAATATCACGCTCGTGACGACCGCCCGCACCGACGACGAGGCGCGGGAGTTTCTTCGGGCGATGGGTGTTCCGCTCAAGAAGGACGGCGAAGATGGAGGTGCCGCGGCGTAGCGGCACACGTTCGATCGGACGATCACGGCCCTTTCCGGCCGACGGCACTGGAATCGAGTATGGCGAGCAAGTCGAAGATCGCGGCCGCGAAGCGTCCGCCGAAGTTCTCCACGCGGAAGGTGCATCGGTGCATGCTCTGCGGCCGGCCTCGCGCCGTGTACCGCAAGTTCGGCACCTGCCGGATCTGTTTCCGGAAGCTGGCCGACCAGGGCCTCATTCCGGGCGTGCGAAAGGCGAGTTGGTGAATGAGCGGAAGAGAGAGTTCGTCGTTCTTTCCCGTGACCGGGTTTTCAAGCATTCGTTTTTTCAAGTTTGAAGGGGCTCCTGCGACATGATGACCGACCCCATCGCCGACATGCTCACCCGCATTCGGAACGCGGTGCGCATCGAACGCGCCACCGTGGAGTTGCCCAGTTCGAAGGTGAAGCGCGGCGTCGCCGACGTGCTCAAGCGCGAGGGATTCATTTGGGATTGGCGCGAGGTCGAGTCGGAGCCGGTGGCGAAGCTCCAGCTCGAGCTGAAGTATGGCCCCAACGGCGAGCGGCTGATCCGGCACATCAAGCGGGTGAGTTCGCCGGGCCGGCGGGTGTATAGCCGCTCGGCGCTGCTCAAGCCGATCCTCGGTGGCCTCGGGATTTCGATTCTCTCCACGTCGAGCGGCGTGGTGAGCGACCGCGAGGCCCGGCAGCGGAAGCTCGGCGGCGAAGTGCTCTGCGAGTTGTGGTAGTCAGAAAGGCAATTCAGCAATGTCCCGTATCGGTAAAGCTCCCGTGCAGATTCCCAAGGGCGTGAAGGCGGCCGTCGAGGCCGGCGCGCTCAAGGTCGAAGGGCCGCTCGGCAAGCTCGAGCAACGGCTGCATCCCGCCGTCGGCATCGCCATCGACCAGGCAACGGGCCTGCTCACGGTGAACCGCGCGGACGACACCCGCGTGGCGCGGTCCGTTCACGGTCTCACCAGGGCCCTCGTGGCCAACATGGTCGAGGGAGTCTCGAAGGGCTACGAGAAGAAACTCGAGATCGTGGGCGTGGGCTATATCGCCGCGATCCAGAAGAACGTCCTGCAGCTGCGCGTCGGCTTCGCGAACGAACTCCAGGTGCCGATTCCCGCTGGTCTCAACGTCACCTGCCCCGACCAGACGCATGTCGTGATCAAGGGGATCGACAAACAGCTCGTCGGCCAATTCGCGGCCGAAGTGCGGTCGTTGAGGAAGCCGGAGCCCTACAAGGGCAAGGGCATCCGATACGAGAACGAACAGGTTCGCCGCAAGGCGGGCAAGGCCGTCACCAAGTAGCATTCACGTCAGGAGTAGCGAGAGGCACCCATGGACCACGCCCGCACCATTCTTCGCCAGCGTCTGCGCCGCCGCCATCGTGTGCGCCGGCACATCCGCGGCACGGCGGAGCGGCCCCGGCTGTCGATCTTTCGCACCCACAAGCACATTTATGCCCAGGTGATCGACGACTCCACCGGGCGGACGCTCGCTTCGGCCAGCTCGATGGACAAGGAGATCCGCGGGTCGGTCGGATTCGGCGGCAACAAGCAGGCCGCCGAGGCGATCGGCCGGGCCGTGGCCGAGCGGGCCAAGGCCGCGGGCGTGCAGCATGTGTGCTTCGATCGCGGTGAGTTCCGCTACCACGGCCGGGTTGCGGCGCTGGCCGACGCAGCCCGCGCGGCCGGCCTCGAATTCTGAGCCACCACACCATACCTTGGGAGCATCAATCCAGTGACGACCGGAAGCAGAGAGCGCGACTCGCGCGGCGGCGATCGGGGCGGATCCGGCGAGCGGATCAGCGGCGAGTTTGCCGAGAAGGTGGTCAAAGTGCGGCGCTGCGCCACCGTCGTGAAGGGTGGCCGACGCTTCAGTTTCGCGGGCCTGGTGGTGGTCGGCAACGGCCGCGGCAAGGTCGGCTGCGGCTACGCCAAGGCCAACGAGGTGCCGCCGGCCGTCGAGAAGGCGATCAAGGACGGCATGAAAAATCTGATCGAGGTGCCGGTCGAAGCGGGCACCATTCCGCACCGCGTGGAGGGCACGAGCGGCACCGCCAAGGTGATCATGCTGCCGGCCAGCCCGGGCACCGGCATCATCGCGGGAGCGGCGGTTCGCGCCGTGTGTGAGTCGGCCGGCATCCGCGACGTGCTCACGAAGGCCCACGGCTCGACCAATCCCGTCAACCTGGTGAAAGCGGCCCTCGAGGCGCTCAAGCAGCTCCGCACGAAGGCCGACGTCGAGCGGCTCCGCGGCGTCTCGTTGTCGTGACGCTCCGAGGCTTCCATCGCCCATCACGCCCCGCGCGGGGCTCATTCGAGGAAACATCATGAAAATCAGCGACGTCAATCGTGGCGTGCACAAGAACAAGAAGCGGATGCGCGTCGGCCGCGGGCCTGGGTCTGGGAAGGGCCGCACTGCCGGCCGCGGCAACAAGGGCCAGGGCCAGCTTGCCGGCTGGTCGTCGCCGGCGATCTTCGAGGGCGGTCGGATGCCGATCATCCGCCAGATTCCCAAGCGCGGATTCAACAACCGGCACGGTCTGATCGTCGCGGCGGTCAATGTGGACGATCTGGATGCGTGCTTCGCGGCCGGCGCCGAAGTGTCGCCGCAGACGATCAAGGAGGCCGGGTTGGCCAAGGGGATCTGGCACGAGCTCAAGATTCTCGGCGACGGCAAGCTTTCCAAGGCGCTGAAGGTTTCCGCGCACCACTTCAGCGCTCAGGCCCGGCAGAAGATCGAGGCCGCCGGCGGAGCCGTCACGGAACTTCCGGGTGCGGCCCCGGTGGAGAAGGGAAAGAAGAAGCCTTCGCGGAAAAAGCCGGCTGGGTAGCCAGGCCGTCGGCGATGTAGGCTGACAGCCCCTGGGCACCAAAGGAGTCGGTCTCGTGCTGGAAAAAATTCGGATCATTTTCACGATCCCCGAACTGCGTCAGAAGATTCTCCTGACGCTCGGGCTGCTTGCGATCTATCGGGTGGGCTGGCAGGTGCCCCTGCCGATCGTCGATCCGAAGGCGATGACGGCCTTCGCCGAGGAGGCCGGAGGCATCGGCGACCTGCTGAAGACCGTCGCTGTGTTCTCGGCGAGCCAGCTCTCTCAGGCCACGATCTTCGGGCTCGGGATCATGCCGTACATCTCGGCGTCGAGCATTTTTCAACTCCTCGCCACGGTCTGGCCCCCGCTCGAGCGGCTCCAAAAGGAGGGAGAGGCGGGACGCAAGAAGATCAACGAATACACCCGCTATGCCACGGTGCTCATCTGCCTTGTGCAAAGCTGGGCCTATGTGGCGTTTCTTTCCACGGCCCGGGTTGGCGACATGCCGCTCATCCAGTCGAGCTTCCTCGTGGACGGCAGGCTGCCGTTGATCTGGCAGTTCGTGGCCGTGATGACCATGACCGCCGGCACCGTTTTTCTGATGTGGCTCGGCGAGCAGATCGACGAGTTCGGGATCGGCAACGGCATCAGCCTCCTGATCATGGCGGGCATTCTGGCGGCGATGCCGAGCGCGCTCGTGGAGCTCGGCAGCGACACGAGCTGGGAGCTCGGCGGCGGCGGCGGCAAGCTCGGCATCGAGACGCTGCTCGTGCTCGCGGCCCTGTTCGTAGGGGTGGTGGCCGGCGTGGTATTCATGACCCAGGGCCAGCGGCGCATTCCCACGCAGAGCGCGAAGCACGTGCGCGGCCGGCGCGTCTACGGCGGCACGCGGCAGTATCTGCCGCTGAGGGTCAATCAGGCGGGCGTGATGCCGATCATTTTCGCCAGCTCGCTGCTCCTGTTTCCGCAGATGCTCTTCCAGTATCTGCACAACGCCAATCCGGGCAGCTCGGTGCTCGGCGCGCTCCATGATTCGTTCACGCGCGGTCAGTCGTTTCTCTACAACGTGCTGTATGTCGCCCTGATCTACTTCTTCTGCTATTTCTGGACGGCCATCACCTTCAATCCCAAGGAAATGGCCGACAACCTCAAGAACTTCGGCGCCTTCATCCCGGGCTACCGGCCCGGCAAGCGGACGGCCGATTTTCTGGAGCGGGTGATGGAGCGGATCACCTACGTGGGGGCGGCGTTCCTGGCCCTCGTGGCGATCATCCCCACGATCGTTGGCGGGGCCCTGGGCATCCCGGCCCAGATCGCCAGTTTCTACGGGGGCACGGGGCTGCTCATCGCCGTGAGCGTGGCATTCGACCTCGTGCAGAAGATCGACAGCCATCTCGTGATGCGAAACTACACCGGTCTTCTGGAGAAAGCCTGATCGGACAGCCCGGCGCGGCGGCCGAAGATCCGGCTGCCGCGAGAGCGTGCGTGCCCTGCGCCGTTCCGCTGCCGCACCCGTTCCCGCGGACGTTTCATGCGGATCATTCTCATCGGACCGCCCGGCGCCGGCAAAGGCACGCAGTGCCAGAAGCTGGTCGAACACCTGCGGGTGCCCCATCTCTCGACCGGCGAGATGCTGCGGTCGGCGGTACGGGCGGGAACGGCAGAGGGGGTGCAGGCCGCCACCTACATGGAGCAGGGGCAGCTCGTCCCCGACTCGATCATCCTCGGGATGGTCACGAAGCGGCTGGAGGCCGCCGACTGCCGCGGGGGATGCCTGCTCGACGGCTTTCCGCGCACGCTGCCGCAGGCCGCGACGCTCGACGAGCTCTTGGAACGGCGGGCGATGAGCGTCGATGGCGTGATCGAGCTGGCCGTGCCGCGCGACGAGCTCGTCCGCAGGATGCTCGCCCGGAAGCGGGCCGACGACAACCCCGAGATCTTCTCCAAGCGGATCGCCAGCTTCGAGGTGCAGACGGCCCCACTGCTCGACTACTACCAGCGGCAAGGGAAACTGGCGAGCATCGACGGGCTGGGAACGGCCGACGAGATTTTTGCACGGGTGCAGGCAGCGCTACGGCGCTTCGCGCACGACCAGCGGGCACGGGCGCGGCACGGCCGTCGCGACCCGTCATGGCCTGAGGTATAATTTGCCGGCGGTTGTGCGGTTTCGGTTCGGTTTCGCGTTTTCGCCTGCAGGTGTTTCCGGTGGTCAATCTTCGTTCGGCTCGTGAAATCGCCGCCATGCGTCGAGCGGGCCTCGTCGTCTGGGGCGCCCATCAGGTGGTGGCCTCGATCATCCGGCCCGGCGTCACCACGGCCGACATCGACCGGGCCGTCGAGGCCTACTTCGCCGCGCACGGCGCGGTGCCGCTGTTCAAGGGCGTGCCGGGGAAGGTGCCCTTTCCCGCCGTCTGCTGCACGTCGGTCAATGACGAGGTGGTGCACGGCATCCCGGGCGTGCGCGTGTTGGTGGCCGGAGACGTGGTGAGCGTCGATACCGGCTGCAGCGTGGATGGCTGGTGCGGCGATTCTGCCGTCACCTACGCCGTCGGCACGGTCGCGCCCGAAACCCAGCGTCTGCTCGACTGCACCGCCGGCGTGCTCGCGCTCGCGATCGAACTGATGGCTGTGCGCAACCGCTGGAGCGACGTCGCCGCCGAGATGGCGAAATACGTCCGCGATCACGGGTTCTCGGTGGTCGAGAACTTCGTCGGCCACGGCATCGGGCGCAAGATGCACGAGGACCCGCAGGTGCCGAATTTCTGCACGCCCGCCTTCCGACGGAATCACGATTTCGAACTCGAGCCCGGGCTCGTGATCGCCGTCGAGCCGATGGTGAACATGGGCACGAAAAAGGTCCGGGCGCTCCCCGACCACTGGACCCAGGCCACCCTCGACGGCCGGCCGAGCGCCCACTTCGAGCACACCGTGGCGATCACGGAAACCGGGCCCGTGGTCTTGACGGCCGCCCCCGCCGCCGGCGAGACCGTCGGCAGCGCCGCCTGAGCCGGTCTGCCGACCGGGTTGTGAAAAAACACGCGGATCAGGCCACCCCCTTGGAACGCCCTTCACGGCTTCCTATACTCCGTGACTCCCCGTTCGTTCCCCCCCTGTTCCTGTGAAGGCGTGGTCGGCAGTCACCACGGGCTCGCGTATGAAGGTTCGCGCCAGCGTCCGCCGCATGTGTGAGAAGTGCAAGATCGTGCGACGTCGCGGCGTCGTGTTCGTCGTGTGCGCCGACCCCCGTCACAAGCAACGGCAGGGGTGACGATCGGCCGATCGACGCCTGGCAAGCGGCAGATTCGGTCGGGCCTCCTTTTGGATGGCCTCGCCCTCGTCTGCGGATCCAGTCGTTTCACCGTGCATTCCTGACCCCAGCGGATCTCTTTCATGCCTCGTCTCCTCGGTGTCGATATTCCCTCCGAAAAGAAGACCATCTTTTCGCTGCAATATCTGTATGGCGTGGGGCCGCGCGTGGCCCGCGAGCTGTGCCACAAAGCGGGCGTCGATCCCGAGGGTGTGGCGCGAAACCTGCACGAGGACGAACTCGCGCGTCTGGCCTCGCTGATGGACAAAGACTACGTGGTGGAGGGGCAGCTGCGTCGGCAGGTGTCGCAAAACATCTCGCGGCTCAAGGATATCGGCAGCTATCGCGGCCTGCGGCATCGCCGCGGTCTGCCCGTTCGCGGCCAGCGCACCCGCACCAATGCCCGGACCCGCAAGGGGCCGAAGAAGACGGTGGCGGGCAAGAAGGGCGTCAAGGATCTCAAGTAACGTCGGGCGACCGGCGTAACCCCACACGAGCACGGACATGTCAACGAAGTCGGCAAAGACCAAAAAAAAGAGCGTGACAGCGGGCATCGCCTACATCGTGGCGAGCTTCAACAACACGACCGTCACGATCACGGACACCCGGGGCGACACCCTGTGCTGGGCCAGCGGGGGCACGTGTGGCTTCAAGGGCAGCCGCAAGGGCACGCCGTTCGCGGGCCAATGCGCCGCCCAGCAGGCGGCGGAGAAGGCTGCCAAATACGGCGTGAAGGAGCTCGAGGTGCGGGTGCGCGGGCCGGGAAGCGGCCGCGAAAGCGCGATCACGGCGCTGCAGGCCGCCGGCATGAACGTCAAGAGCATCGAAGACATCACGCCCCTGCCGCACAACGGCTGTCGGCCCCCGAAGAAGCGGCGCGTGTAAGCCCGCCCGCCACACGGTCACGCATTTCACCATCAGTCATACGCAGGATCCGAGAAGGAACAGGGAATCATGGGACGCATCACCGGGCCGGTCTGCCGCCTGTGCCGTCGCGACGGCCTCAAGTTGTTTCTGAAGGGGAATCGGTGCGACACCCCGAAGTGCGCCTTCGAGCGCCGCCCGTCGCCTCCGGGAATGGTGCAGAAGCGGCGGAGCAAGCCGACCGATTACGGACTTCATCTGCGTGAAAAGCAGAAGGTGAAGCATTATTACGGCGTGCTGGAGCGGCAGTTTCGCACGTATTTCGCCCGCGCCGAGCGGGGCAAGGGAAACACCGGCGAGTCGCTCATGCAGCTCCTGGAGCGGCGGCTCGACAACGTCGTGCATCGGATGGGCTTTGCTGCCTCGCGCGCGGCTGCTCGTCAGGCGGTGATGCATGGCCACATCACCGTCAATGGCCATCGCCTCGACGTGCCAAGCTACCTCGTCAAGGCCGGCGACCTTATCCGCGTGAAGAATCGCTCCAAGAGCCTGCAGCTGGTGCATGCCGCCCTCTCGGATTCCCGGCGCGACGTCCCCGAGTTTCTCTCCCGTGTCGATGGTCCGATTCCAGAGGGGCGGGTCGATCGGCTGCCCCTGGCGGAAGACGTGTCGATTCCGGTGCAGGCAAATCTGATCATCGAATTGTGTTCGAAGTGACCGTGACGCCCAGTCGCCGGTCGAGCATCCACTGAACGAAGGAGTCTTTTCATGCACATCCGTTGGCGCGGCCTCGA
>JAIXPT010000073.1 GCA_027486095.1 Planctomycetaceae bacterium
CCGATGGGCTACCAGACAAACCTCATGATCTACGGCCCGGGCGGCTACAAGTTCAGCGACTACGTGCGGTTCGGCGGCCCCTTGAACCTCATCGTGATGGCGATCACGGTGCTGCTCGCTCCGCTCATCTGGCCGTTCGTCAAATGACGTCGTGCCGTGGGCATGCCACGGTGATCAGTCGCGAAATCGGCCGGCGTCGATGCCGAGCTTGCGCATCCGCGCCCGGAGCGTGTGCGGGTTGATCTGGAGAAGCGCTGCGGCGCCGCGGCGGCCCTCGATCCGGCCACGCGTAGCCGCGAGGGCCCGCTCGATGTGCTGCCTCATCGCGGCTGCCAGCGGCATGATGTCGGCCACGGCGCGGGCCGCCGGCCGCTCGAGCGGCATCGTCTCGGGAATCACCTCGAACATGGTCGCGTCGGCCGCCGGAACCGGAGGAGGCTGCCTGCCGAGGCCGAGTGCCATCGCGACATCGAGGGTGCGCCCGCCGCCCAAGATCACCGCCCGGTCGATCACCGCGCCGAGTTCGCGGATGTTGCCCGGCCAGTGATACTCGGCGAGCAGCCGCAGGTCGGCCGCCGAGGGGCCCACCGGCGGCAGGCCAAACCGCACCGCCGCCCGCTCCGCGAAATGCTGCACGAGGGCGGGGATATCCTCCAGCCGTTCGCGCAGCGTCGGCAACAGGATCGGGAACACGTTGATCCGATACCACAGGTCTTCGCGAAATGTCCGCTCCTTGACCATGGCGGCGAGGTCGCGGTGGGTGGCCGCCACGATGCGCACGTCTACGTGGATCGGCGATCGCCCACCCACCCGCTCGATCTGATGGTCTTGGAGCACACGCAACAGGCGCACCTGAGCGGGCAACGGCAGTTCGCCGATCTCGTCGAGAAACAGCGTGCCACGATCGGCCCGCTCGAACCATCCCTGGTGCTGGGCCGAGGCCCCCGTGAAACTTCCCTTCTCGTGGCCGAACAGCTGTGAATCGACGAGCTCGGGTGGGATCGCCCCGCAATTGACGCGGATGAACGGGCCGTCGGCGCGGGCAGAGCGGGTGTGGATCGCCCGCGACACCACCTCCTTGCCGGTGCCCGTCTCCCCGAGAATAAGCACGGGCACGTCGGACTGGGCCACGAGCTGCGCCCGCTCCATCACATGTCGCAGGCCCGTGCGGGCGCCGACCACTTCCTCATTGACGTCCTGCCTGCCGAGACGCGTGAGCAGTGTTTCGCGGTCGGCCTCAGCCGCCTCACGAAGGGATCGCAGCTCGTGGAGCCGCGCATCGTTCTCGAGCGCCACGGCAAACGGCTCGAGCAGCTGCTGCATCGTGCGCTGCTCGGAGGCGCCAAACTGTTTTCCGGGTGTCGAGATCAGCACGAGAATGCCGCTGGGGCCGGATTTCGATCGCAGCGGGCCGGCGAGCACATCGGCGCCGTTTGCCTGCGGAACGACCTCCGCAAGCCAGCCCTCCGCCGCAGCGTCGCCAAAGCTGATCGGCTCGCCAGCCCGCAGCCAGGCCGAGAGCCGTCGCCACACCGCCGGGGCCACCGTGGCTGCGCGAGCTTTGGGCAACGCGCGGCCCGCAGGCGTGCCCTCGGCCAGGGGCTCGACGGTCTTCTCCTCCGGCATGACCCGCAGGACAGCGAGCGATCCGAGCGGCAGATGATCCGACAGGGTCGCCGCGATGGCCGCCGCCGACTCCTCGATCTCGATATGACGGCACGCTTCCCGCCAGACGTCGGACACAAGATCGGCGGCGGGGAAGGTGGAGCTCCGGCTCATAGGCAAGGCTTTCGCGGGCGGTCATGCCATCCGTAGGCATCATATTTCACGGCAGCCAATCATATACTACGACTTTTGATCCTTGATATATGACGGAACGAGCCATTTTTCTTCGTTTTTGGCGTTTTGGGGGCTTTGGCGTGTGATTCGTGGAAGATGGGCGCCCTCCGCGCGGTTGGCATGGCCGTTGCCTCACATACGGGGCACGGGAGCTCGGTGGCTCCCTTCCCTCGCTGGTGAGAAACCCATGCCCCGCCGCCGCTTGTTGTTCAACCTGCTCTTCACCGCCACCGCTGCCACGGCATTCGCTGCCGACAGCGGGCCGATCACGCTTCTGAATGTTTCGTACGACCCGACGCGGGAACTCTATCGCGAGATCAATACGGCGTTCACGAAGCGCTACGCTCTAGAGCACGGCAAGCCCGTGTCGATCAAGCAGTCACACGCCGCCTCGGGCAGCCAGGCCCGGGCCGTGATCGACGGCCTCGACGCCGACGTCGTCACGCTCGCCGTGTGGCCCGATGTCGAGGCCGTCGCGAAATCCGGGCTCGTGCGGGCCGACTGGCAGCATCGCTATGACAACCAGTCGATCCCCTACCACTCCGTCGTCGTGTTCGTCGTCCGCAAAGGCAATCCCAAGGGCATCAGGGACTGGCCTGATCTCGTGAAGGGCGACGTCGAGATCATCACTCCCAACCCCAAGACGAGCGGCAACGGCAAATACAGTTTTCTCGCTGCCTGGGGCGCCGTGATCACCGGGGGCGGCACGGAGGAGGCCGCGCGGGCGTTCGTGACCGAACTCTACAAACGCACCCCCGTGCTCGACACCGGCGCTCGTGCCGCCACGGCGACGTTTTCGCAGAAGGGCCTCGGCGACGTGCACATCACGTTCGAGAGCGAGGCCCACCTCGAGGTGGACGAGGCCGGCGGTGAGCTCGAGATCGTCTACCCGAAGCAGTCGATCCGCGTCGATCCGCCGATCGCGGTCGTCGATCAGAACGTCGATAAGAAGGGCACGCGACACGCCGCCGAGGCCTACCTCGGCTTCCTCTACTCGCCGGAAGGCCGGGCGATCATCGCCAAGCACCATTACCGCCCCTGGGGCGACAATCCGCCGCCGCCCGCAGCCGGCGAGGCCTGGCCGGCGATCGAGACCTTCACGATCGAGACCCTGGGCGGCTGGCCCGAGGCCACGACGAAATTCTTCGGCGAAGGTGGCGTGTTCGACCGCATCTACCAGCCGGCCGGCCGCTGAATCGAAAGACCGCATCTCCCCATGCCCTTGCCGAAACCCACGATGATCGCCCTCGCCGACAGCACGGCCTTCGCCACCACTCGAGCGCAGCCTGCTGTCGCGCGCGGCCCGCGACGTCGCCACGCAGCCGTGCTTCCCGGCTTCGGCACGAGCGCCGCGATCACCTCGCTCGTCGTCCTGTCGCTGATCGTGTTTCCGCTCGCCGTGCTCGTGCTCCGGGCGGCGTCGCTCGGGCCCGCAGGCTTCCTCGCGGCTGCCTGGACGCCTCGTGCCCGCGCGGCGTATTCGGTGTCGCTCACGGCGAGCCTCCTGGCCGCGGCGGCAAGTTCGCTCCTCGGCCTGCTCGTGGCCTGGGTGCTGGCCCGCGTGCCTTTTCCCGGCCGCCGCATCCTCGACGCCCTCGTGGATGTGCCGCTCGCCCTGCCCACGGCCGTGGCGGGGCTCGTGTATTCAGCGCTCTACGTCAAGAAAGGCTGGCTCGGCCAGTGGCTCGTGCCGCTGGGCATCCAGGGTGCGTATTCCTACCTCGGCATCGTGCTCGTCCTCGTGTTCGTGAGCCTGCCGTTCGCGATCCGCGTCGTGCAGCCGGTGATCGAGAGCCTCGACCGCGACGCGGAAGAGGCCGCGAGGATGCTCGGCGCCTCCCGCGCCCAGACCTTCCTGCGGGTCGTGCTCCCCGCGATCTTGCCGGCAGTGGCGACGGGCTTCGCGCTCGCACTCGCTCGAGCGCTCGGCGAATATGGCTCGGTCGTCTTCATCTCGGGCAACATGCCGTTCAAGAGCGAGATCGCGCCGGTGCTCATCGTGGCCCGGCTCGAAGAATTCGCCTACGCCGAGGCCACGACGGTGGCCGTGCTCCTGCTGGCGATGTCGATCACGCTGCTCGTGGTCGTCAACACCCTGCAGCAACGCCTCGCCCGCAACGCCCAGTGATCTGCATGCGTTCGAAACCCGCCACCACCGCCGCCTCCAGGCCGCTCTCCGCGGTGCTCGTCGCCGGCGCCCTCGGAGTCGTGGGGCTCCTGATCGTGGCGCCGCTTGCGAGCGTGTTTTACGAGGCCTTCGCCCGCGGCGTGGGAGCCTGGTGGGGTGCGCTCGCCGACGACCCCGACACGCGGCACGCGATCTGGCTCTCGCTCACAGTCGCCCCGGTGGCCGTGGCGATCAATACCGTGTTCGGCGTCGCCGCCGCCTGGCTCGTGGCTCGGTTTCGGTTTCCCGGGCGGTCGCTCCTGATCTCGTTGTTCGACGTGCCCTTTTCCGTGTCGCCTGTCGTGGCCGGCCTCGCGCTCGTCTTGATCTTCGGTCGGCAGGGGCTGCTGGGCCCCACGCTCGCCTGGCTTGATTGGAAGATCATCTTCGCCTGGCCGGGCCTCGTGCTCGCGACCACGTTTGTCACCTTGCCGCTCGTGGTCCGCGAACTCATCCCGGTGATGGAGGCGATCGGCCCGGAAGAGGAACTGGCGGCCGTGAGCCTGGGGGCCAGCGGCTGGCAGGTGTTCTGGCGGGTGACGCTGCCGAACATCCGCTGGGCGCTCTTGCACGGCATCGTGCTCGCCAACGCCCGCGCGATGGGCGAATTCGGCGCGGTGTACGTGGTCAGCGGCCACATCGCCGGCGCCACCGACACGATGCCGCTGCGTGTCGAAAAACTCTTCCAGGAATACCGGCAGCCGGCCTCGATGGCGGTGGCCAGCGTCCTCGCCGGCCTCGCGCTGGTCACGCTCGTCGCCAAGTTCGTGATCGAACGGCGGCTCGAAGCGGAGTCGCGGGATCTGGAAGCCGCCCGATCACTGCCCGATTCGCTTGACCACACGAAAGTGGAGGGTGCCGTCGCATGAGCATTCATGTTCGCGAGATCTCAAAATCATTCGGCGCGTTCAGGGCGCTCGACCGCGTGTCGCTCGAGGTGCCGGAGGGGACGCTGCTCGCGCTCTTGGGCCCCTCGGGCTCCGGCAAGACCACGCTCTTGCGGATCATCGCCGGCCTTGAATTTGCCGACGAGGGCACGATCGAGGAAGACGGCGCCGACATCACCGCGCGGCATGCCCGCGACCGCGAGGTGGGCTTCGTGTTTCAGCACTACGCGCTGTTTCGCCACATGAGCGTGTTTGAAAACATCGCCTTCGGCCTCCGGGTGCGCAAGGCGCCCAATGCGGAGGTCGTCGCCAAGGTCGAGGAGCTGCTGCGGCTGGTGCGGCTCGAAGGCCTCGGGGGCCGCAAGCCCGCGCAGCTCTCCGGCGGCCAGCGGCAGCGGGTGGCCCTCGCCCGGGCGCTTGCCATCCGGCCGAAGATCCTCTTGCTCGACGAGCCCTTCGGGGCCCTCGACGCCAAGGTGCGCGTGGAACTGCGACAGTGGCTGCGGCGGCTCCACGACGAAATCGGGATGACGAGCGTGTTCGTCACGCACGACCAGGAGGAGGCTTTTGAATTGGCCGACACCGTCGTCGTGATGAACCACGGGAAGATCGAGCAGCAGGGGTCGCCCGACGACGTCTTCGACCACCCCGCGACGCCGTTCGTGATGGATTTCCTCGGCAACGTGAACGTGTATCACGGCCGCGTCGAAAACGGCCGGGCATTCTGGCACGGGATCCCGATCGACTATCCCGACTATCCCCACGCCCAGGCTCGCGAGGCGCGCGTCTACCTCCGGCCGCACGAACTCGAGCTCTCGGCACCCGCGGCCGTCGCCAACCGCCTCGGCACGAGCCTGGCGGCAAGCATCCTGCGCGTCGTGCGGTCGGGGCCGATCACCCGCGTCACTTGCCGGCCCCACGGCTCCGAGCAGGAGCTGCAGGTGGATGTTCCCACGGAAGTGGCACACCGTTTGCAGATCATTTTGGAGCCCGGCACCCACGTGGCGATCACGCCCCGCAAGGCCCGCGTGTTCGTCCCCGATCCCGAGTATGTGATATGAGCCACAGCCAACGCCCTTCCGCCGACCGCGCCGAGCCAGCCGCCGCACCCGACAGCCCCACGGCACTCCGCCGCATCGGCGACGCCCTCAGTGGCCTGCGGTTCGGCTCCGTGCTCGCGATCGTGCAGGACGGCGTCGTCGTGCAGATCGAACGCACCGAGAAGACGCGCCTCGAGAAAACAGACCGCTGATTCGCTGATCCACGAATTCCCAACCAGCCCCGACACCACCCACAACACCACACCCCCGCGACACCGACCGGAAGGACCGGAGGCACGCGACGGCTCAGAGGAGCCCTCGACATGTCTACCGCAGCCTTCTCGATTCCCAGCGACTCAGGACGCCGCATCTCGGTGAACCGCCGGAGCCAAGCCCCGGCCACCGCGACCGCGGCGGCGGCCGACGAGGCGATCCGCCAGCTCGTCGATGCCCGCCGGCGCCGACACCGAGACGGCGACGACCGCCCGGCGAAGCCCTCGCTCGTCGGCGACGCCGTCAACGTCGTGACCGCGCCGCTCCAGGAATCGATGCGGCGACTGGGAATCGGTCGCTTCGCGTTCGCCGCGATCGTGCTCGGTGTCGTCGGCACCGCGCTCGTCGTCGGCATCATGACGCTTTCGGGCGGCCCGCCGTGCCCCGTGCACCCAGTGCAGGGCGTTGCTCGCGTCGGCACCACGCCGCTCGTGGGTGCCCAGGTTCGCCTGTATCCGCGTGGGCATGCCCTGCCCGACGACGCCGTCCCGACCGCGACGGTCGAGACAGATGGCACGTTCACGCTCGGCACCTTTCGCAAAGGCGATGGCGCACCGGCCGGGGAATACGTGGCGACGGTGCAGTGGTATCGCGTCGCCAAAGACGGCTCGGTCGGGGGCAATGCCCTTCCCAAGCGCTATGCCTCGCCCGCCACGTCCCCACTCACCGTGACCGTGCGCGACGGCGCCAACCAGCTCCCACCGTTCACGTTCAAGCGTTGATTCACGATCGATGTTTCCGTTCCATCCTCACGACCCCGTTTCCCCAGGAGAAGCTTGTCCCATGAACCGTTCCACCATTCCTGCGCCCACCAGCCGACCACGCCGGGCGGCCTTCACGCTCGTCGAGTTGCTCGTGGTGATCGCCATCATCGGCACGCTTGTCGGCCTGCTCCTGCCAGCCGTGCAGGCGGCGCGTGAGTCGGCCCGCCGCTCCTCGTGCTCCAACAATCTCAAGCAACAGGGGCTGGCGATCCACGGCTTTCACGACACGAAGAACAAGCTGCCGAGTGGCGGCCGGCCGCCGGATGCCGCGACGGTGCGCTGCGGCGTGTTCGTGTACATGCTCCCCTGGCTCGACAAGAAGGCCCTCTGGGACAAGTACGACACGTCGGTGACGTGGAGCCATGCGAACAACCTGCCCGTGACGAGCATCCGGATCCCAGAGTTCGAGTGCGCCTCGGCCCCGCGCCACAACAATCAGCTCGACCACAACCCCGACGGCACCACGGGCTTCGGCACCGGTATCGTGGCCGTGGGTGACTACGCGTCGAGCCTGGGCGTGGCTCCCGGCCTCGCCGCGACGGCGACGGGCACCGTAGCGATCGGCGGCACGTCGGTCGCACAGAGCACGCTCATCATCGAAAGCCCCGCCTGGACCTCGTCGAGCGGCACGACCACGAATGGCATGCTCCCCAAGAACGCGTCGATCACGTTCAAGGACGTCACCGACGGCCTGTCGAACACGATCGCGATCCTGGAATCGGCCGGCAGGCCCTACGTCTATCAGCGTGGCAAGCAGGTGGACGCCAGGCTCGGCACCGCCCACACCAACGCGGGCGGCTGGTGCCGGCCGGCGAGCGACATCCTGTTTGCCGGCTCGAACGCCGCGGGCACGACGATCCCGGGCCCGTTCGTCAACCGGACGAACGGCTACAACCACGGCTCGGAGGCATATGGCTCGACGGGCTATGCGGCGCCCTACGGCACGGAAGGCTCGAGCCAGCCCTATTCGTTCCACTCGGGCGGGCTCCAGGTCACGCTCGGCGACGGCGCGGTGCGGTTCATCGACGAGACGATCTCGATCGAGCTCTTCACGGCGCTCGTGACCCGAGACCAGGCCGCCAAGGAGCGCAACATCTCCGGCGCCCCGTAGTCGGCGGATCGACACGCTCGCTCCTGCCCACCCAAGGACAGCCCCGGCGCCACCGCCGGGGCTGTCCCATTTTCTTCGTCGGACGCTACGCTCACCGGGATGGCTGCCGACCTCCGCTTCGTCGCCCGTGCGACAGAGATCATCGCGTCGTTCCGCCGGCATCTTGGCCGTGAGCTCGTGGAGCGTTCCGGTGATCCGGCCGAGGACGCCCGCCGGCTGTTCGATGCGTCCTTCGCCGTCCTCGCCCACGACACGTCGCCGGTGCCGGTCCTCGACTGGGCCAATCGTGCGGCCGCCCGCGCCTTCGACGCCACGCCCGAGGCGCTCCTCGGCCGCCCGTCGGCCGACACCGCCCCCGCCGAGGCCGTGGCCGAACGCCGCGCGCTCTTCGACGTGCTCGCACGCCAGGGCTTTGTCACCGGCTATTCGGGCGTCCGCATCTCGCTCACTGGCCGGAGGTTCGTGATCGACGACGTCACGGTGCTCGAGGTCACCGACGCCGCCGGCCGCCCGGCGGGGCATGCCGCCGTGATCGGCGCGACCCGCCCCATGGGCTCCCCCAGGAAGCCCGAGGCGTGAGCCGAGAGGATGCCCCGGTTGCAAACGCCACGCGGAGTCACCCGGCACCCGTCAGGGGCTTCTTTGGCCCGCCCCGACCCGCCGCGGTATGCTTCTGGATTGGATTCTCGGCCCCTCCGGCCCACGGCCCGCATGAGCGACATCCTCTTCCAGTATTACCGCGTCAATCCCACGACGTGGTTTTATCTCTCGTCGCTCCTGTCGATCTCGCTGTTTTTCAAGTTCAACCGCCTGTGGAGCGTGCGCAATCTGGACCTCGCCGGGCTCATCCTGCTCGCGCCCGGTCTGTTGGCCGTCGAGTATGGCGGCTACAAGGCGAGCACGGCGGTGCAGCAGATGGGGTTTCTTTGGATCTTCGCGGTCTCGGCCGCGCTCATCATTCGCATGCTCTTCGACTCGTTGATGGTGCGGCGGCCGCTCCTGGAGCCGAATCTCTCCGTGGGTGGGCTCGTGTTTCTCGGCATCTCGCTGCTCGTCTTCCTCCTGGCCAACGTGATCACCACCCGCCCGCAGCGCGATGATCTCGTCGGCGCGTCGCTGGCCACGAAACTCGAATCGCGGGCCACGGAGGTCGATGCCGACCAGCTCGCCCGCCTCGGCCCGGGTTATCCGCTGCTCTTTCTGCTGCCGCAGATCTCCACGCAACGGCTGTTCACGGCCGACGCGGCCCTCGAACCCGGCACCACGCCCCCCGACGAAAGCCGGCGGGCCCTCCACGAAACCACCGCCCGCGTGATGGCGATCATCTCGCAGCTCGCGATCGTGGCCGGCATGGTGGCGATCGGCTGGCTCCATTTCGAGAACGTGCGGCTCGGCATCGCGGCGGCCGTGCTCTACCTGCTCCTGCCCTACACGGCGATCATGACCGGCCGCGTGGACCACGTGCTGCCGGGCGCGCTGCTCGTGTGGGCGATCGCGGCCTACCGCCGGCCGCTCGTCTCCGGCGGCCTGATCGGCCTCGCCATCGGCACCATCTATTACCCCGTCTTCCTCCTGCCCTTGTGGTGCAGCTTCTACTGGGAGCGCGGCATCCGCCGGTTTGCGACGGGCGTCGGGGCCGCGCTCCTTCTGCTCGTGCTCGCGCTGTGGGCCACGTCGCCGAGTATCGCCGTGTTTTCCGGCCAGCTGCGGCAGATGTTCGGCTGGATCTTTCCCAATGAAGTGTCGCTCGAGGGCTTCTGGGCGCTGCCATACAACGACCCGGTCTTCCGCCTGCCGGTGCTTGCGGCCTTCGTCGCGATGATGGCCACGCTCGCGATTTGGCCGACGCCCAAGAACCTCGGCACGCTCCTGAGCTGCTCGGCGGCGGTGCTGCTCGGCAGCCAATTCTGGAAGGCGCACAACGGCGGCCTGTTCATGGCGTGGTTTCTCCCGGCCCTGCTCTTGGCCGTGTTCCGCCCGAACCTCGAAAACCGCGTCGCCCTCCTCGTGCTCGACGCCGAGTGGTTCATGCGCCGCCGCCGCGCGGCGTGACGCCCGTCACAGCGGTTGATCGCTCATCCGACCTCGACTCGCCCAAGCCGGCTTCGGGGGAGCGGCAACTGCCTTGACGCGAAATATCGGCATCCTGCCGATTTTCGCTGATGGCTCCCCACTCAGGCCGCGGCGACCAAAAGTTCGGGAAGCGTTCGCCGACTCCCCCGAAGCCTCCTCAACCGTAGCGACAGGCCTCCAGGCCTGTCGATCGAC
>JAIXPT010000423.1 GCA_027486095.1 Planctomycetaceae bacterium
CCGGCCGAGTGCCAGGCCATGCGGATGAAGAACGGGCCGTAGTGGCCGTAGTCGGCCGGCCACCAATCCTGAGAGCTGGTCATCAGCTCGCGGAGGTCTGTTTTGACCGCGGCGAGATCGAGCTGTTTGAAGGCTGCGGCATAGTCGAAGTCGCCGCCGAGCGGGTTTCCGGTGGGCGGGTTTTGGTGGAGGATCGAGAGGTTGACCTGGTCGGGCCACCAGTCGCCGTTGGTCATGCCCCCGGCCGCGGTCACGCGCGTCGTGGAGGCATCGTGCCCGGTCACCGGGCACTTCGCGGCAGGGTCTTCACATCGGCCGGGGAGCGCGAAGAGCAATGCACCGGCGAGACTGCACGTGAGACTTCGAGAGTTCATGGAGTGTTCCTCGTGTGGGGGCGTGGGGTGCCAGAACATCATGCCTGCGACGATTGCATTCTGTCTGCCTCGGCCAATAGTTCATGGGCTCAAGGATGGGCTTTCTGGCATGCCTCTGCCGCGATTTCTGCACCGCACCGTTGATTCTCCGCTCGACACGCTTCAGGGCGGGCAGTCACGGCTCGCAGACCGCTGGAGGCGCGCCATCGACGGGCTGGAGTGTCAGGCCGGCAGGCGATCGAGCCGGCGGCCGCTCGTTCGGCCCACGGCCACGTCGGTCATCCGGGCAAACCGCTTGAACACCGATTCTTGCCGATACGGGAGCCCGTGCCGCTCGCAGAGCGATTTCACGACCGGCTGGATCTCCCGATACTTGCTCATCGGCAGGTCCGAGAAGAGGTGGTGCTCGATCTGGTAGTTGAGCCAGAGGCTCATGTAATCCACGAACTCGGTGCCGCAGTGGTAGTTCGCGGAGCTGAGCACCTGCGTCGCGTAGAACTCCTCGCGTCCGTGGTAGTGGAAGTCGAATCGGTAGAGGTCGTCGGCCGTGTGGTTCGGGCCGATCACCAGAAACGAGTGGATATTCGTGATGCACTCGGCGAGCAGTTTGTTGAGCAGCACATACAACGCCGCCGTCGTGCCCAGCGGCAGGAAGAGACAAGGCACGAGCATGAAGTGAAAGCCCGCGTAGGGCAGGTAGCAGCGGGCCCAGAGGGCCCGGACCGTGGGCGAGCGCAGGTCGAGCGCGTTGCCGATCGACGTGTGGAGAATGTGGTCGCTGGGCCGGCGGCGCATGGTGTGCGGGTCGAGCACGCTCATCGTGCGCGGGGCGTAGTAAGTGAACTTCCAGGTGCATGCCAAGAGCCCCAGAAACACGTATTTCACCGCCAGCGGCACCCGGAGCGCGCGGAGGAACTCGATGTGCCGCTCCACCACGTCGGGATCCTTGTCTTCGCCGGTGTAGGCGTGGTGCAGGGTGTTGTGCTCGTAGTCCCAGGCGCTCGGCACGATCCAGTCGAACCAGTCCACGAAGCGGCGCCAGCCCCGGGCGAAGCCGCGGCTGGTGTAGCGGGCGGGGATGCCGGGGATGCGATCGTAGCCCCGGTGCGTGATGTGGTGCGCCAAAAGCCAGCGCGTGCTCTGCCCGAGGCTCAGCGCCATCGCGGTGAGCGGGTTGGGAGGCAGCCACGCCGTGAGGTATCCCACGAGCGCTGCGAGACGGCCAAACCGCTCCACCCGCCGCATGTGGAGATAGTCGGCGTGGGAGATCGTGGAGTAGGCCGACCTCCGCAAGGCCTCGATCTCCGCGGCGAACCCCGCGGCATCCATGGCCGCGAGATCGGGGTCTGGGTCGTGAACCTCAACCGGGGGCGTCGTGCAACAGACGGACATGGCGTGACGGCCGGTGACGGATCGCGAGGGACCGTCCGGGGCCGATTGTGAACGGCCCACCAGGATCGCTTCCGCTGCGAAAGGGTATGAAAACGGCGAGGCCGCCACAGAATACCGGGTGCGGGCGATGGTGCAAATCGTGACGATCCAGATTGACGCAGTTTGCATCATGCCTGCACAATCGCGCCGCCGGGGCCTCCATGACTGCCCGGCTCCCATGAAATGATCCACGAGGTGGATGGGCTGCCCCATGATCCGTGAAGTCCTCGCCGCTTTCCTGACGCCCCGGCGCGACGTCGCCGCCCGCGGCACGGAGCCGTCCATCCACTACCCGCCAACCACGTGGTTGGACGCCGGCTCGATCCGCACGGTTCTCGACATCGGAGCCAACACCGGTGATTTTGCCATCACGATGGCGAGCCGGTTTCCCGCCGCCCGCGTCATCTCCTTCGAACCGCTCGCCGCCGCCTGTGCCGAACTAGAACGGCGGACGGCCGGGGAGCCCCGCTGCCTCACACTCCGGTGCGCGCTCGGCGACGAAGACGCCGAGCTCGACATCCTGCGGTGCGTCTACTCCCCGAGTTCTTCGATCCTCCCGATGGCGGACCTGCATCGTGAATCGTTTCCCTTCACCGCCGGTGACGCCGTGCCGGAGCGAACGCGTGTGCGGCGGCTCGACGACGTCGCTGCCGAGTTCGACCTTCGTGACGACATCCTCGTGAAGATCGACGTGCAGGGATATGAGGAACACGTCATCCGCGGTGGTGAGGCGACGCTGCGGCGTGCGCGGGCGATCATCGTGGAAACGAGCTTCGTGACACTCTACGAGGGGCAGCCCCGCTTCGACGACATCTACCAGCACCTTCGTCGCCTCGGCTTTTCCTACGCGGGCAACTGGGAGCAACTGCCAGACCCGAGAACCGGCCAAATCCTCCAGGCCGACGCCATCTTCGTGCGTTGAACGGGCCTCGCCCCGCGGCACATTCATGCCACTGATCTCGGTCATCATTCCCACGAAGGATTCCGCGGGCACGATCAGCGCCTGCCTCGACAGCCTCGCATCGCAGACATGCGCTGACTTCGAAGTGCTCGTGCAGGATGGCCTGTCGGCGGACGGCACCGTGGACATCGTCGAGGCGTTCCGCACGCGCAAACCCAGGCTCGACATGCATGTCGTCCAGGAAAGGGACGGCGGCGTGTACGACGCCATGAACAGGGCACTGACACGGGCCCGGGGCGAGTATGTGTTGTTTCTGGGGAGTGACGACCGTTTGTTTGACGCCGACACCCTGCTGCGCGTGTCCCGATCGCTCTCAACGCACGACGACATCGTGTACGGCGACGTCGTCAGCCCGCGGTTCGATGGCCGCTACGGTGGCCGCTTCTCCATCGACCGCATCAAACACTCGAATATCTGCCATCAGGCGATCTTCGTGCGCCGCCGGGTGTTCGATGCGCTGGGCACGTTCGACCTCCGGTTTCGGGTGCTCGCAGATTGGGAGCACGCCATGCGATGGTTCCTCGCGCCGCACGTGCGGGTTCGCCACATCGACGAGGTGATCGCCCACTATGCCGATGGCGGGCTGAGCTCGTGCTGCCTCGATCCGGTATTCGAACGTGAAAAACGTCTGCTCTATGTCCGCCACGGCCGACACTGCGTGCCGACCTGGAAAAAGGCACGCATCGTGGCCAAGGAAATCTCTGCGGCGATCCGGCGCCACGACTGGCCGCACCTGGGCCGGGCGCTGGCGTCTTGCCCCGCCGTGATCGCCCGCCAGTTGCCGATCTCACGCTGAACGACGCCGGCTCGGGGAGAGCTTTGTGGCGATTGGAGATGGCTCACTCGTCGATCAGCCGCCGGCTTCGTTCTCAAAATGGCACGTCATCGTCGCCGGCCTCCGCCAAGGCATCATTGGGGTCGAGACCGTCGTCCGACTTGTCGTGTGACCGCCCGCCCCCGGACAGTGGTCTGAACGAGAGGCCCTCGGCACTGAGAAAATATTTGGCTTCGCTGGCCTCGTCCTTCTGCCAGCGGCGGCCGCTCAGGCGATAGGTCACCTCGATCTCGTCGCCCACGGCGAGGTCGTCCACCGCGTCGCAGCCGTCCTTCACGAATTCGACGGGAACAAAGTTGGTGAACGTGCCCTTTGATTGCTCGAGCACCACCAGGCGCTTGCGAAAGCCCTTCTGCCCGAAGGTCTTGGTCTCCTCGATCAGGTGGACGACGCCGCGGACGGTCGGATCTTTCATGGGAAGTGGGCGTTCGTTGCCTACGGTCGGATTTCAGCACCGCATCCAGGCGGGCTTCGAGGGCGAGAGCGTACCACACGCAGCCTCACCCGGGCCAACGATCGAGGGGCCGGGCAGCGGCCGATCTTCACCAGCGTGCCGTTGGCCGCTCTTCTCGTCGTCATCAGAAGTCGTAGATGCGGCCCGGGGCGGCGAGTTCGACGCGCGGCAGGTGGGCGGCGGCGATCTCCGCGGCAATCGTTGCGGCGTGGGCGGCCTTGCGGTGCACGACGAACGTGCGGACGCCGGATGCCAAGCGGCTGACCTGCTCCGCGAGCGTCGCGGGAGTGAGGTGGCCGCAATGGGCGGCGAGGTCGGCGAGCGATTGTGGAAAACTGCACTCCAGGAACACGGCCCGGACGTTGGGCCGGTCGGCAAGGTGTTGCCAGAGGACGTCGGTCGGGCCGGTGTCGGCTGCAAACGCGACGCAGGCATGGCCGTCGTCCACGATCATGGCCAGCGTGTCGGCTCCATGCGACACGGGCACCGGGGTGATCCGGCAGTCCGCTCGCTCCACGGTGGCGAACGGTTCCAGAACCGTCGTCGTCAGGTAGCGGTCGGCGGGCGTCGAAATCGCGATGAAGTCGGGCCACATGCGGCCGTTGAACACGTCGCTTTGCAAGGCGGCGAGTGTGTTCTTCGACGCGAGCAGCTCGACACAATCCGGGCCTCGGATGTAGGTGTTCTCCACGAGAAAGGGCAGGCTGGCGACGTGGTCGAAGTGGGCGTGCGTGACGAACACGTGTCGCACCCGCCGTTGCAGGTCGAGATCGGCCTGGAAGCCGATGCTACCGCCATCGATGGCGAGAGACTCGCCGACGAGATACGTGGAAAGAAACTGGGGCCCGGAATCGGGAAGGCCGCACGAGGAGGGCAGAAGTTGGACGCGCATCGCATGCCTGTGACCGACGACACCATATACTACCGCTTTGCTTCCCGCCCATCACGGACTGCATGAGCGAATTCGCCGCCTCTTCCTCCGCCGCCACCGCCACCGGCCGACGCCACCGAGTGCTCGTCGTGGACGATTCGATGCTGCTCGGCAAAATGGTGCAGGAGATGCTCGCCGGCGCTCCGGACGTGGAGGTGCATTATCGGCAGACTGCCGCCGAGTCGCTGAAGGCTGCCGTGGCCGTGCGGCCCACCGTGATCCTGCAAGACCTCATGATGCCCGACGTGACTGGCGCGGAGATGGTCCGCCGCTACCGGTCTTTGCCGGAAACCGCGCTCGTGCCGGTGATCGTGCTCTCGGCGGTCGAGGAACCCGCGACGAAGGCCGAACTCCTTGCCGGCGGTGCCAGCGACTACGTCGTCAAGCTGCCGGACCGGGTCGAGTTGGCAGCTCGGGTGCGGCTTCATTCGGAGGCCTACGCCCGGCTGCTCGAGCGGAATGCCGCCTTCGCCGCGCTCGAGCGTGCCAACGCCGACCTCGCGCTGGAGCGAGAGCGGACCGACCGGCTCCTGCACTCGATCCTGCCGAGCTCGATCGCCGAGCGGCTCAAGTCGGGCCCGCAGGTGATCGCCGACACGTATGATGCAGCGACCGTGCTGTTCGCAGACCTGGCCGGGTTCACGGATTTCACGGCCACGAGCCGCCCGCGGGAGGTCGTCGAACTGCTCGACGAGATATTCGCCTGCTTCGACCGGCTGGCGGTCGAGCACGGCGCGGAGAAGATCAAGACGATCGGCGACGCCTGGATGGGCGTGGCCGGGCTGCCAGTGGCGCGAAGCGATCATGCGGCCGTGGCGGCCGACCTGGCGCTCGACATGCGGCCCGCTTTCGATGCCCTCGTGGCACGGCGCAGCCTGGGAATTCGGCTGCGAATAGGGATCCACTCGGGACCGGTTCTCGCGGGCGTGATCGGGCGGAAGCGGCCCGCCTACGACCTGTGGGGCGACACCGTGAACCTCGCGAGCCGCATGGAATCGCAAGGCGAGCCCGGCAGAATTCAGATCACCGGTGCGACGGCAACTCTCCTCGGGAATGAGTTCGTGATCGTCGAACGCGGCGCGATCGACGTGAAGGGAAAGGGGATCGTGACGACGTTTTTCCTGGAAAGCCGGAAGCCCGCCTGAATCCATGTCGGCAAGTGGCTGCGGGCTCGAGCAGCGTGGACATCGGGGCACCGTGGTGGCCCGGCCCGACGGCTCGAAGCGGCGGCTGGCTCATCCGATCGTCGCCACGACGTTGCCCAGATACCGCTCGAGATCGGGGGGAAGGCCGGCTCGGATCGCGTCGTCTACCTGACGACGGAGCGCATCCACGCACTCGGCGGGAGTGGCCTCCGCGGGAAGGTCGATCACGGCGTCGAGCGCTACGTGGGAGTCGCCGGTGAGAAACCGGAACAGCTGGGCGATCGACGCCAGCCGCGGATCGCCCGTCCGGGCGGCGGTGTCGTCGAGCAGCGTGCCCACGAGGGCCGAGTTGAGCGCGAGCCGCCGTTGAACCTCTGCCGCCGTCGCCGCCCGGAAGCCCGACTCTTCCTTGAGCTCCTCGAACCGCGCGCGGTCGATCACGATCACATCCAGTTGGTTTGGCTCACGGGAAAGCACCGTGGCCACGGCCGGCTGGCCCCGCCACATCCCGATCTCGCCGAGCACGGTGGGCGCCGCAAGCGTGGCGACCTGACGCGGCTCTGCCGCGGCATCCGTGGCATGGAGCACCACGAGCGGAGTAGTGGCCGAGAGCACGACATACATCTCGCCCAGGCTCTCGCCCTGCCGAATCAGTGGTTGGCCGGCAGCGAGGTCGATGGACCGCCGCCCGAGCGGCTCTGCGGCCGTGCCGGAGTCGAGAGCATAGAGCAGGATCGCACCGATGAGGCGGTCGTTCACCTCATCGGATGCATTGCCGAGGATGGCATCGCGATACGCCCGGTGGAGCGCGGCGACATCAGGCCGCTCCCAGATCGCCCGGCGATCCTGCGAGCGTCGCTCGATCCCGGACGTCCTTCCTTCCGGAGCCTGCCGCCGCTGCCACTCGATGCGCTCCGGCTCCAGGTTGGCCGGGATCTTACCACCCGGAAACAGATACTCGCGTGTCTCGGGATCGATATGACGGGCGACATGCGCGGCCACCGTTTCAGCGGAGTAGCACGAAGTGATGGGCACGATCCGGCGGGCGATTTCCTGGGCCATGCGTCGCACCCGTGGCGAAGGCGGCCGGTCGCGCAGGTGCTGATCGAAGGCATCGCGAAACCGCTCGTGGGCGGCGAGATCGCGGGGCATGCGGGTGAGCCCGGCGAGGCCCGCCACCTGGTAGAGCACCACGCAGATCGGCCAGGCGAGGTCGCGGCCCTGCCGGCTGTCGGCGGGCAGGCCGCAGAGTGCCAGGCCCCGACGTATCGACTCGATGAAGGCCGTGGCCACGTAGGCGAACTCGGCCTCGTAGACGTCGATCACCCGCACTCGATCGCCCTCTTCGGGCCGGCAGACGCCCGCCACGTGGTGCCGCAGATTGATGAGCTGCACGATCTCCCGCACATTCGCGCCCGACCGCGGCAGGGCGAAGTTGCCGACAAAAAAATCGTTCGTGCCCCTGATCCGCTCGCCGGAGCGGAAGTGGCCCTCGTTGCGGTAGGACGTGGTGACGATCGCGCTCACGAACAGCGTGCGGTAGATGCCGCCCCAGGCGAAGCCCATGGCATCGCTGGTGAACCGAATTCCGTGGACGAGCAGGTTGCGCAGGGTGCAAAACCTGCGCGTGAGCTGCCAGCCGGCCTGCCGGCGAATCGAATCCCATTCCTGCTCGGCCATCACCGGGATGGTCATGATCTCGGCGGCGGCCAGGTAATCGTCGAGCGTGCCGCGGCGGGCTGGCGAAGGCATGGCGATCGAGCGTGCGCCTGAAAAACCAGAACCCGCGGCCACCACTCGGGTTGTCGCGGGTTCTTCGGAGATTGCGCCGTTTCTCACAGCGGACGAAATGGCGGGGGTAGGATTCGAACCTACGACCTCGAGGTTATGAGCCTCGCGAGCTACCGGGCTGCTCCACCCCGCGTCATTTGGGTGTGACGAAAGAATAGCCCATCACCGCCCTGAAATGAAGGGTCGCTGAAAAAACGGCACGAATCTGCGGCGGCTCGCCAGACTCGGCAGCAAAGTCGAGGTGGACTCTCCGCCGCCCGCCGCGCGACACTGCGGGTATGTCGTCGCGCCCGCCCACGAACGTGCCCCCCCAGTTTCCAGATCCCGGCCCGCCGCCGCGGTCGATGGCCGTCGTGGGCGGTCTGCCGTGGGAGACGGCGGCGGAGGCACTGCCACCGTTCCCACAGCCTCTCGATCCGCCGGCGTCGCGGCGCCAGCCCGAGGCCCCGGCGGGATTTTCGTGGAGCACGCTCCGCGAGCGATGGGACACGGCCGTGGCGAAAAGCCCGGCGTTCAGCGCGAGCCTCGTGGTGCACGTGCTGCTCGTGCTTGTGCTCGCCCTCATCGGCATCCGCGAGCGGGCGGCAGAGCGGCTGCGGCTCGAGCTGTCGTTTGGCTCGAGCGACGCCGACCCGGGTGGGAAAAAAGAGGCCGAGGAGCAAGAGGCGGCTCCGCCGGCCGTCGAGATCAAGCCGGAGGTGGCGAAGGTCGAGCCGCCCGCGCGACCCGAGCCTCGCGACACAGAGCGGGCCGCGCCCGAGCCGACGTCCGACTCCGAGCCCATTGCCCCGGTTGCCCCCGTGCCCGCAGGCTTGCCTGCTGCACCGCCAGCGACCGCGATCAGCGCCGTGCTCTCGGGCCGCAGCGCCGAATCGCGGCAGCAACTGCTCGGCGCGGGTGGGGGCACGGCCGAGAGCGAGACGGCCGTGGGGCTCGCCCTCGAGTGGATCGTGCGGCAGCAGCGGAAGGATGGCCTCTGGAGCCTGCAAGGGCCCTACGCCGACGGCAGCCGGCAGGAGAATCGGTTGGCCGCCTCGGCACTCGCGCTCTTGGCGCTGCAGGGGGCCGGCAACACGCCCGCCGCAGGCGAGCATCGCGCGGCGGTGGCGAAGGCCTGGAACGCACTTCTGCGGCTGCAGGCACCCGACGGCACGTTTGACGCGGGCCCGATGATCGAGCAGCACCAGATGTATGCCCACGGCCAGATCACGATCGCGCTCTGCGAGCTCCTCGGCATGACGAACGACCCCGAGCTGGCCGAGCCGGCCCGCCGGGCGCTCGGCTATTGCCTGGCCGCGCAGCTGCCCGACGGCGGATGGCGCTATCAGCCGCCGCGGCCCGGGGCCGACAATCGTGGCGACATGTCGGTGACGGGCTGGTTTCTGATGGCGCTTAAGAGTGGCGAGATGGCCGGTCTCGCGGTGCCCCCGGCCGCCTACGAGCGGCTCGCGGCCTTTCTCGATGCGGTGTTCGTGTCGCCCGAGAAGGGCTACGGCTACCAGATCAGCCCGGGGCAGAAGTATTTCGACTTTCGCCCCGCCCTCACGGCCGAGGCACTTCTCTGCCGGCTCTATCTTGGATCAACGCCCGACGACCCGCGCATCGAGTCGGGTGTCGAGCTTCTGCTTCGCGAAGCGCCGATCGACTTCGACTACCGCCGCAAGAACGTCTACGCTTGGTATTACGAAACGCAGGTCTGCCACCATGTCGGCGGCCGGGCGTGGGAGGCGTGGAACCGGCGCCTGCAGGCCGAGCTCGTACCGGCCCAGGTGGCCACCGGCCGCGAGAAGGGCAGCTGGGATCCGGCCAACGACCAGTGGGGCTACGTCGGCGGACGGATGTTCATGACGAGCCTCTGCGCATGCATGCTCGAGGTCTACTACCGGCATCTCCCGCTCTACGGCGGACTGTAGGAGCTTGAGGGCCCGCGCCGTAAACTGATGGAGGATTGAATGGAGCCGGCTGAGGGCTCCCGATATCCCTTCGCCGCCGTCCCGGCCTCGTCTCCGGCTTCCGGTCGCCGGGCAAAGCCCGACTCCCACGCCTTCGGCGTTGTAGCGACAGGCCTCCAGGCCTGTCGCTACGGGGGACATCGACAGAGCTGGAGCGGCTATCTACACGAAAACCGTCGGCATCGTGCCTCCGTTTTCTTGGCGAACAGCCGTTCGCACGTAGCGACAGGCCTCCAGGCCTGTCGATCGACAGAGCTGGAGCTCTGTCGCTACGGTTGGGGAGGCTCGGGGTTACCCCTACCGTTGAGACGGCGTAGCTGACCAGCGCAGGCAGGATACCGGAGCGCAGGCAGGCGATCAGGCACGCATGAGGTATGCTATGTCGCCGTCCAGCCTCACCCTCAAGGAAGATGCCATGCAGGACTCACGACGTGGTTTTCTCTCGACGTGCGCCACGGGGGCGGCCGCGACGGCCGTGCCGTATTTCGCCTGGGCGCCGCGGACGCTCGGCGACGAGACGAAGGCGAAGAACGATCGCGTGGCGCTCGGCCTGATCGGGTCGGGCGACATCGCCAATGCGAACATCGGGGCGGCGAAAGACTGGATCGACGTCGTAGCGATCGCCGACGTCGATGCCGATCGGGCTGCCGGGTTCAACGAAAAGCACGCGGGCGGCAAGGCCATGGTCACCGACGACTACCGCCGCATTCTCGAGCGCAAAGACATCGACGTGATTCATGTGGCCACGCCCGACCATTGGCACACGAAGCCGGTCGTCGAGGCGATGCTCGCCGGCAAAGACGTCTATTGCGAAAAGCCGCTCACGCTCACGATCGACGAGGGCAAGCTGATCCGGAAAATCCAAAAACAGACCGGCCGGATCGTGCAGGTGGGTACGCAGCAGCGCAGCACGTTCGACCTGTTCGCGAAGGCGATGGCGATCGTCGCTGAAGGGCGGCTCGGCAGGATCAAGCAGGTGCAGGCCGCGATTGGTGCGGCGCCCTCGAGCCCGGTGCTTCCGGTGGTAGACGTACCGAAAAATCTCGACTGGGACCGCTGGCAGGGGCCGGTGCCGGTGGCCGACTATCGCTTTCTTCAGGGGCCGGCGACGAAAGACAAAGACGGCAAGGAAAAGCTGCCGCGGCCGAGCACCAACTGCCACTACGAATTCCGGTGGTGGTATGAGTACTCCGGCGGCAAGCTCACGGACTGGGGCGCGCACCACGTGGATATCGCCACCTGGGCGCTGATGCTCAACGGCCAAACGGCCTCACCGCGGGCGATCGGCGGGCTGGCGACGCACCCGGTGGCCTTCAAGAACGGCGAGCCGGTCGAACGCGACCGCTACAACACGGCGACCGAGTTTTACTTCGTCGTCGATTTTCCCGGCGGCACGAAGATGATCATCCGCCACGACACCGACAACGGCGTGCTCATCGAGGGGGAGAAGGGGCGGATCTTCGTGAGCCGTGGCAAGCTCGCCGGCGAGCCTGTCGATGCCCTCAAGGATGATCCGCTGCCAGAAGACGCGATCGCGAAGGTTTACAAAAACCTGCCCATGCAACACAGCGAGCGCAAGGGCCACTGGGCCAATTTCCTGTGGTGCGCGAAAAACAAGAAGGAGCCGATCTCCGATGTGCACTCCCACATGAAGATGCTCAACATCTGCCACCTGGCCGGCATCAGCGCCCGGCTGGGCCGCTCGCTCCAGTGGGACGACGCCGCCGAGCAGATCGTGGGCGATGAGCAGGCCAACGCCATGCTCGCGCGGCCCTATCGCCAGGGCTTTGAAATTGAGATGTAGCGACGGAGCTTCAGGGCTATCTTCACGCGAAACATCGGCATCGTGCCGATTTTCGCTTGGCCGACTCCGTCGGCTGGAATTCACCCGGCCCTCCGGGCCTTGCGCTGCATGTAGCGACAGGCCTCCAG
>JAIXPT010000426.1 GCA_027486095.1 Planctomycetaceae bacterium
ATGTGGAGAAACTCGGCCACGAGAAAGAGCAGGAGCTTGATCCCCGAATACTCGGTGTGATAGCCGCCGACGAGCTCCTGCTCGGCCTCCGGCAGATCGAAGGGGAGCCGCGCCGCCTCCGCGAAGGCGGCCACGAGAAACACGAGGAAGCCGAGCGGCTGGGCGAAGGCATACCACACGCCCGTCTCGGCCTGGGCGTTCATGATCGTGTCGAGCTTGAGCGAGCCGGCGGCGAGCACCACGCCCAAGAGGCCGAGCCCGAGCGGAATCTCGTAGGCCACGAGCTGAGCGCTCGAGCGCAGGCCGCCCAGGAAGCCGTATTTGTTGTTGCTGGCCCAGCCGCCCAGGAGCACGCCGTAGACGGCGATGCTCGACAGCGCGAACACCCAGAGCACGCCCACGTCGAGGCCGGGCGCCACGAGCAGGGGCTCTTCGCCCGTGAGCCCGAGGGCGGGGATCGGCGGGAGCGAACTGCCGAATGGGATCGCGGCGAAGATCGCGAGCGATGCGGCGAGGATCACCAGCGGGGCCGCCGTGTAGAGCACCTTGTCCACGTGCCTCGGCGTGAAGTCTTCCTTGAGAATGATCTTGAGGCCGTCGGCGAGCGGCTGGCCGAGGCCGAACATCCGCACCTTCGTGAGCGGAATGCCGACGCGGTTGGGCCCCTTGCGATCCTGCACCCAGGCGGCCATCCACCGCTCCACGAGCACGAGGTAGGCGGCGGCCGTCATCAGGCCACCGACCAAGAGGCCGATCTTCACGAGTGCCACGATCGTGGGCAGGTAGGGCAGATAGTCGCTCATGCCAGTTGCCCCATGCGCAGATCCACGCCGGTGGCAGGAATCTCGCCGGCGAGTGCCGCGAACGCCGCGGCCGAGCCCGCGATCTGCTGCCGCACCGCGCCGGGATCGTAGAGCCCGCGGCGGCCGAGCATGTTCCAATACAACCGTCCCTCCGGCCACACGCCCGCCGGGGGCTTGATCGCCTGGCCGAACGTCTGGGCCCGGTGGGCCACGTTCACCCACGTGCCGGACCGCTCGGCGAAGCCGACGGCGGGCAGCCGCCATGCCGCGTGCCGCACGAGGGGCGAATCGAAGAGATCCTGCACGACCACGCACGCGAGGGACGCGAAGGGTGCGGCCGTCGATTCGTCGATCCAGGCCGCGGGATAGCCGCCCGTGATCCACGCCGCGTCGGCGTTGCCGGCTTCGACATGCGCGAGCAGATCGCCCCACGATCGCCCCGCCGGATCAAAGAGCGCGACCACCGCCTCCACGCCCTTGCGATTCGGGCATTTCTCGGCGCGGATCGTGAAGCCGCCAGGGAAGGTCTCGTCGCTGCCCTCCGCAGGTACATGCCCCACCGAGAGGAATGCTTCCGGGTCGATCGAGCGGGCGACCGCGCATAGCATCCAGGCTTCCTCGATCGTGAGCATCGGGGAGACGGCGACGGCCAGCCGCCCCGCCGCCTTGAGGTCGTCGCGAAGCCTCGTGACCACGTCAGCCCACTCGATCACGTCGAACTCCTCGCCCGCTGCGGCGTGGCCGCTGCGATGCGCGTCGCGCCGGCGGCCGGCGGCGAGCACACGGGCCGAATCATGGAGATGGTGCCAGCCGTAGCGGCCGTCGTCACACATCCACCATTTGTTGACGTGGGGATTCTCTCGCGGCTTGAGGCGGTAGACGGCGTCTTGGTTGTATTCGGTATGGATCGAGCAGCCGGCCGAGCAGCCGCCGCACACGTTCGCCTCGCGCTTCAGGAACCAGACCCGCTGCTGATAGAGAAAGTCCTTGTCGCCGAGGGCGCCCACCGGGCAGAGATCGACCACGTTGCCGGCGAGTTTGTTGTCGAGCGGGAAGCCGGGGAAGACGTCGATCTCTTCCTTGGCACCGCGAGACGTGACCATCAGCTCCGACGTGCCCGACACCTCGCGGGTGAACCGCACGCAGCGGGTGCACATGATGCAGCGATCGACGAACAGCGTGACGGTCGGCCCGACGTCGCGCTTGCGGCTCGTGAACGCATGGAGATCGGCCCGGCGTTCGGCCTGGCCGTGCTCGAAGTGGTAGTCCTGCAGGAGGCACTCGCCCGCCTTGTCGCAGATCGGGCAGTCGATCGGGTGGTCGATGAGCAGCGCCTCCTCGACCCGGGCCCGGCTCTCCTTCACGAGCTGGCTCTCGGTGACGATCACCGTGCCGTCTTTGACCGGCGTCTGGCAGCCGGGCACGAGCTTCGGCACCATCGAAATCTTGCCGGCGGCATCCCGCTGGCCCGTCTCGATCAGGCACATCCGGCAACTGGCCACGACGGAGAGCCCGGGATGCCAGCAATAGTGCGGAATCTCCTTGCCGGCCCGCCGCGCGGCCTCGATGCAGTTGAGCCGCTCGTCGGCTCCGATCTCGATCTCTTGTCCATCGACGATGACGACCGGCATCAGTGGGCTCCGACGATCTGCAGGGCGGGCACGGGCTCGGTGACCATCCAGCCTGAGGGGTTCGTCCGCTTGATGTAGTCTTCGAACTCGCCGCGGAACTTCTTGATGGCGTTCTTGATCGGCCAGGCGGCGCCGTCGGCGAGGCCGCAGATCGTGCTGCCCGGCATCATGCCCATCGTGGTGCCAATCTCGAGCAGGAGGTCGAGATCGCGGAGCCGACCCTTCCCAGCCTTGATTCGCTCGAGCATCCGCAGGCTCCAACTCGTGCCCTCGCGGCAGGGTGTGCACTGGCCGCAGGATTCGTGGGCAAAGAAGCGGCAGGAGTTGTGAAGGAAGTCCACGATGCTCGTCTGGTCGTCGATCACGACCACGGCCGCCGTGCCGAGGCCGAGGCAGCCCACCTTGCCGGGGCCCGCGAAATCGAGCGGCGTGTCGAGCTCGCTCTCCGTCATCAGGCCCATCGAGATGCCGCCGGGGATCACGGCTTTCGCCGTGCGGCCCTTCCACACGCCGCCGCCAAACTCGTCGATCAGCTGCCGCGCGGTGATGCCGAGCGGCGCCTCGTAGCAGCCCGGCTTTTCCACGTGGCCCGACAGGCAATAGAGCTTGGGGCCGTAGGAGCCGGGGTCGCGCGGGTTGGCGGGATCGGCCGGCACGCCGATCGACTTGAACCACTCGACGCCGCGGCGGGCGATCTGGGCCACGCAGGCCATCGTCTCGATGTTGTTGACGACCGTCGGCTTGCGGAAGAGCCCCTCGATCGCCGGAAACGGCGGCTTGATCCGGGGCCAGGCCCGCTTGCCTTCGAGGCTCTCGATGAGGCCCGTCTCCTCGCCGCAGATGTAGGCGGCGGCGCCGCGATGGAGATAGACGTCGAGCGAGAAGCCCGTGCCGCGGATGTTCTTGCCGAGGTAGCCGGCCGTATACGCCTCGTCGATCGCCGCCTGCAGCCGGTGCCAGCTCCGCGGATACTCGTAGCGGAGGTAGAGATAGGCGGTGGACGCCCGCGTGGCATAGGCCGAGAGGATGATCCCCTCGATCACCTGGTGCGGATCGTCTTCCATCAGAATGCGGTTGTTGAACGTGCCCGGCTCGCTCTCGTCGGCGTTGATGCAGAGATAGATCGGGCCGGGATGATCTTTCGGGAGGAAGGTCCACTTCAAGCCCGTGGAAAACCCGGCGCCGCCGCGGCCCCGCAGCCCCGATGCCTTCACCATCTCGACCACATCGACGGGCTGCTTCTCCGCGAGCATCTTCTCGAGCGGGGCATAGCCGCCCCGGCTCTTGTAGCTCGCGATGGAGTGGCCGTCGGGCACGCCGACGGCTTCGAGAAGGACGGGCTTGAATGCCGGCATGTCAGGTGGCCCTCGCACGGGGTTTCTCGAGCTCGGCC
>JAIXPT010000420.1 GCA_027486095.1 Planctomycetaceae bacterium
CAGATCGTGCAGCTCGTGGGCGTGGGAGCGATGCTCGTGTGGATCAATCCCAAGCTCGCGCTCTACACGCTCATTCCGGTGCCGCTCGTGATCCTCGGGTCGTGGGTGTTCTGGCGGCATGTCTACCCGCGGCACTACCGCCTCTGGGATGCATCGAGCAAGCAGATGTCGGCCCTGAACGGCATGCTCTCGGGCATCCGCGTGGTGAAGGCCTTCGCTCAGGAGCCACGGGAGAGCGGCCGCTTCAAGGCGGCGAGCGACCATTTGAGCGCGTGGCGGCTGTGGGTCGAGCAGACCAACGCCACCTACGCCGCCACGATGCAGATCGTGTTTGGCCTGGGGGGCCTGATCGTGTGGTATGTGGGCGGCCGCGACGTGATCGGCGGCCAGATGACCCTCGGGCAGTTGATCGCCTTTCTCGCCTACCTCGCGATGTTCTACGCCCCGCTCGGGGCCCTCTCGAACTTCACGACGTGGCTCACGAGCTTTCTCTCGGGCAGCCAGCGCGTGCTCGAACTCCTCGACACGCCGATCACGATCGAGGAGACGGCCGCGCCCGTGGCCTGGAACGATCCGCAGGGGGCGATCCGCTTCGACAACGTCACCTTCGGCTACGACCGCAACCAGCCGGTGCTCCAGGATGTGTCGTTCGACGTGGCCCCCGGCGAGATGGTGGGCATCGTGGGCCGCTCGGGCTCCGGCAAGACCACGCTCGTAAACCTGCTCGGCCGGTTTTACGACGTGCAGGAGGGGCGGATCGAGATCGACGGCATCGACATCCGCAATCTGTGCACGAAGCAACTGCGCGAGCGCGTGGGGATCGTGTTTCAGGATTCGTTTTTGTTTCGCGGCACGATCTGGAAAAACCTCGCCTACGGCCGGCCGCAGTCGTCGCTCGAAGAGGGCCTCGCCGCCGCGAAGGCCGCGGGGGCCCACGACTTCATCTGCCGCCAGCCGCTGGCCTACGAAACGCTGCTCGGCGAACGCGGGGCAGGGCTCTCCGGGGGCGAGAAGCAGCGGCTCTCGATCGCCCGCACGCTGCTCTACGATCCGCAGATCCTCGTGCTCGACGAGGCCACGAGCAACATCGACGCCGAGGCGGAGAAGAGCATCCAGGAGGCACTCGCCGAGCTCGTGAAAGGCCGCACCACGATCGCGATCGCCCACCGGCTCTCCACGCTGCGCAACGCCGATCGCATCCTGGCCTTCGACCGCGGCCGGCTCGTGGAGCAGGGCACGCATGCCGAGTTGCTGGCCGCCGACGGCATCTACGCCCGGCTCGTGCGCATCCAGACGCAGGTCTCGAAGCAGCCCACGGTAGACACGCTCTTGGCCGAGGACGAGCCGAAGCCGGCCAACGAAGAGAAGCCGCGGGCCACCGGCCTCCGCTGGCTCGAAGCGGGCCGCCATGCGTTCGTCGTTGGGCCGCATGGGCGGATCGAGATGCATGAAGACGGGGCCTTGCTGGCCGCGGGCATCTTCGTGGTGCGCACGTTCCCGGCGACCCATCCCGACGAATATCTCTCGGTGCGCGGGTGGAGCGACTCGGGCGACGAAGTCGAGCTCGGCATGCTCAGGCGGCTGGCCGACTGGCCGGCGGAGGGGCAGGGGGTGGTGCAGACCGCGCTCGCCCGGCGGTCGCTCGTGCGCCGAATCGAACGCGTGCACGACGCCAAGCTGGCGCACGGCTACGTCGATTTCGACGTCGAGACCGACGTGGGCCGGCAGGCGTTCACGATCCGCTGGACGGCGAGCCAGGCAATGGACTTCGGAGCCGACGGCAAGCTTTTGATCGATACCGAGGAGAATCGCTGGGTGGTGCCGCGGGTCGATGCCCTGCCGAAGGCCGACCGGGAAAAGTTTCTGCACTACGTCTACTGGTGAGGCACGTAGCGACGGGCCTCCAGGCCTGTCGAACCGACCACGTAGCGACGGGCCTCCAGGCCTGTCGAATGCGGCCCACATTCGACAGAGCTGGAGCTCCGTCGCTACATGCCGGCGAACCGACAGAGCTGGAGCTCCGTCGCTACAGAATCGCGAGCGGATTCCTCCGCTCTTCGAGCGTGCCGCGGGTCACGCCCACGCGGTTGGCGGCGTTCAACAACGTCCACACCTCGCGGCCGGTGAGCTTGCCTGCCAGCAGATCGCGGTAGGCCCGCACCACGCGGCCGATCTCCTCGGAGGGCTCGTCGAGAAATTCTACGCGCAGATGGCGCACGCCGCGGGCGAGAAGCGCCGGCACGGCCTCGGCGGCGCTCTGCGGCACGGCGTTGTAGAGCGTGTTGCGGCAGCCCACATCGGCCGTGAGCGGGTGCTCCACGCCGATCCGGTCGCGGAGCTTCACGGCGTGGTCGTCGCAGGGGCGACCGCAGTTTGTTTTATTCGTGCCGGGCGAGAGCACGGCGCAAAACACACAGTGCTCCATGTGAAACATCGGCATGTGCTGATGGATCACCACTTCGAGCCCGGCGGGCTCGGTGGCCGCCACGAGTGCGAGCAATTGCTCGCGATTGCAGTCATACGACGCCGTCGCCCGCTCCACGCCCTCGGCCGCGAAAAACCCGGCCGAGAGCTCGTTGGTGATATTGAGCGAGAAGTCGGCCACGACGGGCAGGCCACGGTCGCGGAAATAGGTGAGCCCCGCGTAGTTGCGCACGAGCACGCCGGCGGGCTCCTGCTTGGCCAGGAGCGCGAAGATGCCGAGCTCGTCGGGCTTCTGAATCCGGGGCGTGGCGGGATAGAGCAGGGCTCCGGCCGCGCGGGCGAGCACGATCGCCTCGCGATACTCGCGGATGTCGGCGAAGTCGGCGTAGACTGAGCGCTCTCCGAGCGCGAGCAGGGCACGCACCTGGTCGAGCGACCGGGCGAGGAACGTAAGACAGACTGCAGGCTGTCGGCCTCCCTGAGCGGGCCAGGCCCGGAGGGTCGGGTGCGCACCAGCGGGCGGAGGCCCGCCAAGCGGTGGTCGGCACGATGCCGAGCCACTGCGTGAAGCATCGCACGCTCCAGCTCTGTCCATCCTGCTGGCGGCTACCTGACTCAGGTCCTCCACGAGCTTATGCCGTAGCTTCCCTAGCACGCTCAGGGGCAGCATCGGCCGGCCCTCGATCGTGGCCGTGAGCCCGCACAGCTCGAAGGGCGTGCCGCCCAGCCGGCCGAGCTGCTCGCGCAGCGTCTCGGGGGTGAGCGGGTGCTTCTTGGCTTCGACGGCGGGCTCGTCCGACTCGACCTCACACGAGGCACCACTCGCAAGCGTGGCGCGCACCACGAGCGGCTTGCCCACGGCTGCGGTTACTACCAGATCGATCGGCTGCCGCCGCTTGAGCTCCGCGCCGGCAAACGTCTTCCGCAGCCGGGCCGTGAGCTCCGGATCGTCGGTCTTCCACACGATCTGCCCCGGGGCGAGCCGGGTCAGGTCGAAGGCCTCGCGGGCAAACGTCAGCTCCACCCGGCCCGTCGCGACCGGCTCGGTGAGCGATCGCCCCGCCTGAAACACCTCGTACACGCGGCCGCCGAGGGCGTCGTCGCTCGTGGCCCCGCAGTCGAAGGCCACGCCGTCGCCGCGCTTCACGCTCGCCGTGAGCTCCACGGTCACCCGCCCACGGCCCACGGCCACGATCTTGCCCAGCCGCACGCCCCGCTTCGCGCTCGTCGTCGCCGGCACGAGCATCTTGTGGTCGCAGCCCCCGAGCCAGCCCGGTGAGAAGCCCCGCGAAAACGAGAGCTCCATCTCCTCGACG
>JAIXPT010000307.1 GCA_027486095.1 Planctomycetaceae bacterium
CGGGGCTGCCCGTGCCCTCGAGCGGGCTGATGGGAGCGAGCGCAGCCAGGATGGCGAAAGCGAAGCGGACACGCAGAGAGCCGAGGCCGGGAGGGCCGAGGCGAACGTCCAGCGAGAGGTCTAGGCAGCCCCGAGCCGGCGCGCGTCAACGAACGACTACAAGCCGAGCCCGGCCAGCGGGCCGCCGCGGGTGCAGAGGGCGTCGACGGCGGCTGACACGGCCGGATCTTCTTCGACGGGCGGCGCGTGGTGCGGCTTAAGCCGGGCGTCGATCACGAGCGGGCCGTGGCAGCCCCAGTGCTTTTGATGCGTGAACGAATCCACGCCGTGCACGTCGGCGGCTGGGTTCGAGCGGGTGAACGTGATCCAGAGAAAGTTCTCGAGCGAGGCGGCGGTGAAGTCGGCGTCGTCCACGATCACGACGAGTGGAAACGACCGCACCGGGTGGTCGGGGCCGATCGCCGCGCAGAATCGCTCGATGTCGGCCGACCACGCCGGTGATTCCGACGACGCCCAGATCGCGGCATCGCTTGGCGCTTCGAGCCGGGGGCGAGGCTCGATCCGCGGCCCGGTGATGGCGAGCACGCCAGGCAGGCAGACGCGCGGCGTGGCGAAGCCGTCCGGGAGGCCCACGCCTGCGGGCACGTCGCAAGGCAGATCGCGGATCGCCGGGCCGCGGGCCGCCACCACGAGCTTCGAGCCCGCGTTGAACCCGCGGCCCGAGTAGTCGAGCGTGTCGATCGTGGTTTCGGTGTGGAAGTGGCAGTCGCGCCGCCAGTCGGCCCGCGCGAGCAGGTGGGCGAGGAAGGGCCGGATGTCGTGGGCATCGAGGCCGGGGGCATCGGCGCCGGCGACGATGAACAGATACTTGGCGAGCGAGAGCTGCCCCTGGCCGAGGATCGCCGAAGCCTGCGTGAGCAGCTCGGCCGGCCGCGCGGAGGGCTTCCACGGCAGATAACGCTCGCTCCCCACCGCGAGCAGGAGCGGGTGCACGCCCGAGGCATCGACGGCATGCACGCTCGTCACGCCCGGGAGCACGGTGGGAATGACCGGCCCGGTGAGTTCGTGCACGAGCCAGCCGAAGAGCGTGTCTTCCTGCGGCGGCCGCCCGACGACGGTCACCGGCCAGATCGCCCCTTCGCGGTGCCAGACGTGATCGACCTGCATCACGGGGAAGTCGTGCTGCCGCGCGTAGTAGCCGAGATGATCGCCGAACGGCCCCTCGGGCTTGGTCGCGCCCGGCTGCACGGTGCCCTCGATCACGAAATCAGCGTCGGCGTAGATCGCGGGCCGCCCCTGCCGGCGGATCATCGGAATCCGATGGCCGGCGAGCACGCCGGCAAAGGTGAGCTCCGAGAGGCCCTCGGGGAGCGGCATCACGGCCGCTGGCGCGAGCGCCGGGGCGCCGCCCACGAAGATCGCCACCTTGAGCGGCTCCCCGCGGGCGAGAGCCGCCGCATGGTGCACGCCGATGCCGCGATGGATCTGGTAGTGCAGCCCCACTTCCCGGTCGCGCTCGTAGTCGTTGCCCGAGATCTGCACGCGATACATGCCGAGGTTCGAGTGCTTGATGCCGGGGTGATCGGGGTGCTCGGTGTACACGGCCGGAAGCGTCACGAACGCCCCGCCATCGCCGAGCCAGCCGGTCACCTGCGGCAGCCGAGAGAGCGGAATCTCACGCGCGAGCACGGGGCCCGTGCGCACGCTCCGCGGCAGCATCGAGAGGGCGTCGTAGGGAGAGCGCCAATACCGCCACGGCCGTTGCATCGCCGCGGCCGGATCGATCTTGAGCTCCACGAGCCGCTTCACGCGGTCGAGCGAGTCGGCGAAGATTCGCTCGATGCGCCGCTGCGTGCCGTAGAGGTTCACGAGCACGGGAAAGGCGGAGCCCCGTGGCCGCGTGAAGAGCACGGCCGGCCCTCCGGCCCGGAACAGCCGCCGCTGGATTTCGGCGATCTCGAGATGCGGATCGACGGGGTGGTCGATCTCCACCAGCATCCCGTCCGTGCGGAGCGCGGCCACACAGGCTTGCAGCGAACGAAATCCCATCGGCTGAGGTGCCCGGCATCACGAAGAAATAAACTCTCGCGATACTATAGACAGAACGGCGGGCCGCGGTGCCCGTCGTCCCTTCAGGAGCGCGAGGCATGGTCAAGGTTTCAGCGACGTACGAGGGCAGCCTGCGGTGCCGGGCCGTTCACGGGCCTTCCGGCACGGCGATCGTCACCGACGCCCCGGTGGATAACCACGGCAAAGGGGAGAGCTTCTCGCCCACCGACCTCGTGGCCACGGCGCTGGGCGCCTGCATGATGACGATCATGGGGATCGTGGCCGAGCGGCACGGCATCGATCTCGCCGGCATGACGGCCGAGACGGTGAAGGAGATGACGACGGAACCGCCGCGGCGAATCGCGTCGCTCCGCACCCGGCTCTCGATCCCGCTGGCCGCCGATCACCCGCACCGCGAGGCCCTCGAGCGGGCGGCCCGCACCTGCCCCGTGCACAAGAGCCTGCATCCTGACATCGACGCGGGCATCGATTTCGTGTGGACAGGCTGAGGGCCGAGCGGAGGGCAGCAGCAATGCGACCAGTGATCACAGCGTGGTGCACGGCCATCTTCCTGCTCTCGAGCCTGGCTCCTGCCGGCGCACGCGAGCTTGATCCCGCGGTCGTGGTGCAGCGGATCGCCGCCGGCTCCTGCATCCGGCAAGACAAGCCGCAGCCAATCTGGCGGGCGGTGGTCGATTTCGCCCCCGACGTGCTCCTCATGCTCGGCGACAACATCTACGGCGACACAGAAGACATGGCCGTGCTCCGGGAAAAGTACGGCGTGCTCGCCGCTGACCCCGGCTTCGCCGCTGTGCGCAGCCGCGTGCCGATCGTGGCGGTGTGGGATGACCACGACTACGGGGCGAATGACGCCGGCCGCGAGTATCTCTGGCGCCGCGAATCGCAGCAGGTGTTCCTCGACTTCTTCGCTGTCCCTTCTGACTCGCCCCTGCGCGCGCAGGATGGGATCTATCGCGCGATCGTCGTCGGCCCGCCGGGCAGGCGGGTGCAGTTCATTTGCCTTGATACCCGGTTTCACCGTTCATCGCTCGCGTCGATAGCGTTGTCGGAGCGGGTACGGGGCGAGGGGCCGTACAAGCCAACGGATGATCCTGACGCGACCGTGCTCGGCGCGGAGCAATGGCGCTGGCTGGCTGGCGCCCTGGCAGAGCCGGCCGAGGTGCGGATCGTGCTCTCGAGTATCCAGGTGGCCGCCACGGAGCATCACTGGGAACAGTGGGGCAATTTTCCGGCGGAGCGGGCCCGGCTGTTTCGCACGCTGCGGGAGTCGGGCGCCACAGGCCTCGTCGTGGTGAGCGGCGACCGCCACAGTGCCGAGATCAGCTGCGTCGCCCCGGGCCCCGACACGCTCCCCTACCCGCTCTACGACCTCACGGCCAGCAGCCTCAACCAGCCGCAGGGCTCGGGGAAACGCCAGGAGCCCAATGCCCATCGACTCGGGCCCCGGTTCCGAGAGCCCAACTTCGGCACGCTCGAGATCGACTGGGAGGCCCCGGCCGGCCCGACGATGACCCTCGCGATCCGCGACATGACCGGCGCCATCGTGCACGCCGAGCAGGTGCAGATCGCCGACCTGGCCGCAGCTGACACGGTGCCGTAGGACGGGCCTTAGCCTGTCGTCTCATGTGGTGCGCCGGCTTCGGGGTTACCCCGTACCGTTTCGCCGGACGTTCGCCTTCGCCCGACCAATCCGCCTGCGGCGGATCGGTGCCCGGCTACGGCTCACTCAGATTTGCCTGGACTATGTGCAGAGCGCATTCGCTGCGCCATCCATGGCTGCGCTGGTCAAATACGCCGTCTCAACGGCAGAGGTAACTCCGAGCCTCCTTCGACGTAGCGACAGAGCTCCAGCTCTGTCGATGGACAGGACTGGAGCCCTGTCCCTACGGCCTGTCCTACGGGAGCAGGCGGAGGCCGACGGCGGTGTTGAGGTCGAGCATGGCGCGGCGGTGCCGGAGCAGGGCGTCGCGCAGGCTCTGGAAAACGTCGCCGGTGGTGTCGAGATGATCCTGGAGATCGTCGGCATCGATCTGCCCGGCGCGGAACTCGGCCAGCTTCCGCCGCGCGAGGGCGACGGCCCGCGGCACGACGTCGCGTTCGACCTGCGCGAGTGCCTCGCGCGAGCGGCGGTATTCCCGTTCGGCGAGCCGCACCTCCGCCATCACGCGGCGTTCGAGCGCGGCGAGCTCGAGCCGGGTCTGAGACATGTTGCTCTCGGCCCGGGCGATGTTGCCCTGGTTGCGGTTGAAGATCGGCAACGCGAACGTGAGGCCCACGGCCCAGGAGCTCGCGCTCTGTTTGCCGTAGGGGCTGTTGTCTTGAATGGTGATCGGGTCGTAAAAGAGAAATACGTCGTCGAAACGATTCGCCCGCTGGAGCGCGACTTCGGCGCCGGCCCGGTCGATGCCGAGCCGGGCCGCCCGGAGATCGGGCCGGCAGCGGACGGCGAGCGCGGTGAGGTCTTCGGCCGCCGGCGGTGGCGGAAACTCCGTGCGGAGCGCCCCCTGGGGCTCGAGCTGGGCCGTCTCCGCCACGGGCAGATTGAGCAGCACGCCGAGCGATTCACGGGCGTCTTCGTAGGCTTCGGTGGCGTCGCCGAGCGCATTGCGGCCCCGTTCGAGGGCGAAGGCCACGTGATCGAGGGCGTCGGCGATCCGCGGTTCGGCCGGGTTTGCCGCCCCGCGCAGTTCCGCGAGCAAGGCCTCCTGCCGACGGACGGTTTCAGCGGCGGAGAG
>JAIXPT010000229.1 GCA_027486095.1 Planctomycetaceae bacterium
ATGACGATCGCTTCCGGCGTGACTTCCACCGTCCAAAACAACAACGCCGCCCAGACGGCTGTGTTCAACAACCCCATTGGGGGCGCCGGTGCGCTGGCGTTGAACACCGGCACTTTCGGCCTGAATGCAAACAATACCTATGCCGGTGCAACGACGCTGACGAACGTCGGCAGGCTGACGCTCGGCGCTGGCTCGCGCATTTCGTCGGCTGGCCTGACGGTGACCACACCGGCTGCCGCGACGTTTGGGACGGTGATCGACTTGGGCGGAAACACCCAGAGCGTCTCCAGCCTCGCCATCACGACGGGAACATCTCGAGTGACCTCAAGGATCACGAATGGCTCGCTGAATGTGACCGGCGGCAACCTGTCTTTCAATTCCGGAACGACCGCGGCGATCTCCGGGACGCAGACCTACGACTTCAGCGGGCTAAGCTCGTTTTCCTACAACAACGCTGCTGGAACGTTCGCTGCGACCGTGAGCGCCACGACGGCCGCGCTCACGGGCCAGACGCTCGTAAATCTGGCGAACGCCGGCAACTCCGGCACCAACACCATCACCGCTCTCAAGGTAGACATCGGCACCTCGGGCGCGAACAACGCCACGAATTCGACGGTGGTCGGCCTCGGGAAGTTCAACACGTTCAACAGCGGAACGATGCAAGTGGGCTTTTTCCAGGGATCGGGGACGATGGGCTTTCAGTCCGGTGTCTCGAACGGTGTCTTGGTGTTGCGCGGAACCGCCAGCGGCACCAGCCCCATGGATACGCTCTCCGTTGGCTTCAACAATTCGGGAAACCGTACCGGCCAAGGCACCTTGAATCTGGCCGGTGGCACGCTCGATGCCCGGCTCAACACGCTGAACGTCGGGTTCTCGCTCCAATCGATCGCCAACTCCAGTGCTCTGGTAATGGGCTCAGGCACGGTCGTCGCGGGCCTGATCAACCTCGGCGGGGGAAACAACCTGTCCACGGCTTCGTTCACGCAGTCTGCCGGGGACGTGACTGCCAATTCACTCTTGTTCGGCGGAACCGCCGTCGCGGGAACACCGAACTACGTGCTGACCTACAACTTGAACGGCGGCACCCTTCGATCAGGAACGATCGCCACGAATCTGGGGACGTTTAGCAGCACGTCGTCGCGGACTGTGGTTTGGACCGCAGGAACGATCTCGAATTTGGATGGCTTGACGGATCTTCTCGTCAACGGCACGTCCGGTGCCGGTGGCCTGCTTGCCATCACGCTCGGTGGCACGTCCACGAAGTCTCTTGCCGCCGATGCGGGGCGAACGATCACCCTTGGCGCGAGCACGCTTGTCAGCAGCACCGGCGGCCTAACCATCAACGGGGCGGGGACCGTCGTCATCAATGGTTCGAATACATACTCTGGCGGAACGATGCTAACGGCTGGAACACTCCGCGCCGGCAACACGAGCGCCTTTGGCGGTGGTGCCGTCACCATCGCCAGCGGGGCCACGCTCGACCTGAACTCGCTAACCGTCGGCAATGGGATCACGAACAACGGCGGCATCGTGAGCAACGCCGCGTCGTACGCCGGTTCGCAGACGCTCACCGGTTCCTCGACATTCGGCAATCTCGGCGGCACGGTGACCGTGGACAACGGCGGCGTGGCGAACTTCACTGGAGCGATGACCGGCGGCGTGACGGTGAACGGGGGCGGCATCGCGACGGTCGCATCCTCAGGCTCGGTGACCGGCGGCGTCGCGGTCGCCGCGACGGGCCTGCTCGGCGGCTCCGGCGTCGTGGGCGCGATCAGCGGCGCCGGCCTCGTCGGCCCCGGCAATTCGCCCGGCATCCTCACCTCGACCGGCTCGCTCGATCCCTCTGGCGGCCTCGACTTCTCGTTCGAGTTTGGCGGCACATCCCCGACATGGTCGGCGGCTTCGGCCAGCGTCAACGACGTGCTCCATCTCACGGCTGCCACGCCGCTGACGGCGGCTCTCGGCGGCAGCAACACCGTCAACGTGTATCTCAATGCCGGCGCGCTCACGGCGGGCAATTCGTTCTTCGGCGGCATCTTCATCGATCAGCCGCAGGGCACGCTCGACCTCGCCTCACTCGTGGCCGGGGCCGCGTTCGAATACTTCGTGGCGGGTGGCAGCGACGTCACCTACAACGGCGTCGGCTACTCCACGCTCGCCAACTACATGACGGCGAATCCCGGGGTCACCGGCATCACCGCCAGCACGGCCACCGTCGCCTCGGCCGACTTCGCGACGGGCACCGTGACCAACGGCCAGACGATGCAGTTTGCAATCGTGCCCGAGCCGGGCGCGATGGTGCTCATGGCCACCGGGGCGCTCGCCGCCGGCTGGGCTTGCGGTCAGAGGGCGCGGCGGATGCGGGCCCGGGCGGCGTCAAGCCACTGGCGGCACGGGTAGGGGTAGGCTGCGGCCAAGCGTTGCAGTTCCGGCAGCCAGCGCATCGAGAGATCGGCCTTCAGCTCCACCAGATCAGGCCGTTCGGTGTCACCGGCTCCAGGATTGATGCGATCCGTCAGTGCATCGACGTCGTGGTCCGCCGCCACGCCGATAAACGAGCACGCTTCGGCCAAAAAGCCGGCTGGGTCGCGCTGCAGCTGGTCGTAGAAGAGCACTCGGAATCGTGCCGGGGAAAGATAGCGCAACCAACGCTCGATGGTGGCCGTATAGCCCGTACGCCCGTGGTTCTCCGGCTCGCGTGTCAGGGCCGACAAAATCTCAGGCGTCGGCGCCAGCAGACCACGCAGCCGCGCTGCGTGGAACGCACCGGACAAGGCGCGCTCGACCGGATCCCTGAGAATGAAGAGAACGCGAACATCCGGCATCACCCGGCTCATCTCCTGCACGGTTTCCTCGTCCAGGGTGGCATAGGCCGGCGTGAAATCCATCGCCACCTGATCGGTCGGCGCGGCCTGAAACAGATCCAGATACGCGTTCCAGCCGGTGCTGGTCTGGGGAAAGCCGAGCCGCAGGGCGAAGTCGTGCAGCTCCGGGCTCCCATGCGCGAAGAGGTCGAGGGCTGTCGTCTGTTTCCAAGACTCGAAGGCCGCGATCTGCCCCAGGCTGTCAAAGTGATGGAATTCTTTGACGGGCGAAGCCCAGATGCCGGGCAGACGCTGCAGATGGTGGTGCAGCCAGGTCGTGCCGGCCTTCTGGGCGCCGATGCACAGGACATCGGGAAACCGGACCCGGCGCCTCACGGGCACGAGCCTCGCCAGCGGTGACGCGAGCCGAACAAGGCTGGCCGCGGTGATCCGCGTCGCGCTCGTCGCACCTTCGGACGGATCGAAACGCAGACCATTCAGCCCCGTGGGCGCGTTTACCAAGATGGCATGCCGGTCAGCGGTGCTCCGCGCTACACGGAGTGACTGCCCCTCGCCACAGTTCTGACCAGGGCGGGCATACAGGCGAGGCGCGTCATGAAGGCTGATCAGCTCCAGCCGGAACCGCAGCAGGTAGAGCCCAGCCTCCAGCCGCAGGTTTGCCTGGCCGCCGCCGAGGGCGAAGTGCAATTGCGGGTCTGCGCCACTCGAGAGAAACATCCCGTCGGCCTCCCGGATGTCCGTGCCGGCGACGACATCCAACTGCCGCAAGCCGGGCCATGCATCCAAGCTCGCGTCTACGTGCAGTGGCGGCGTGACGGCGAGTTCGATGTCTTTGCTGTCAGCAGGCGCGGCGGCAAGATCGCGCATCACGATCGCCGCCGGGCAATCCGCTGCGTCTCCGCCAACCGCCAGCATGGCAAGCTGAGCGATGCGCGTGCCAACCGTCGCGGAGAGGCTGGCATCGCCGTCGGGCCAGGCCACCAGGCAGGGCCATCCCGGCTCAGGATCGTCGGCAGCTTGCTGCGCGACGACCACCCGGCCACCGCCGTCGCAGAGCGTGCGCACCCAGGCCTGTGCGGGCCGCGCCGTCCGGCATGGCACCGCGTGCAGCGTGGTGAGACCGTCCCGCAGGAAGCCGGGCGAGAGGCGATCGAACTCATCGAGGACGATGGCGGCGACCAGCGACGGTGAAGCGTCGTCCAACGCAGACAGCGCGACCATCCTGCATCGCCCGGCCAGGAGGTGCTGATAGGGCGCAAGCGACGTCTCGATCAGCACATGCAGGGACGGATCAGCGACGATGCGGAGCTCCCACTCCACGTCGAGAAGCCCGAGGATCCGTCGGAGTGCGTCGAGCAGCCAGGGCTCGTTCCAGGCGGTCTTGAGATAGAGGCGAACCCGCCCAGGAGGAGAAAGGAAGGCCGCTTCCCGTTCGGTCTCCTCCTCGGGCCCAGGATCAGGCTGCGGGGAATGGTGGCACAGGTCAGGGCGGATCAGTGCAGCCGCTCGCGCCTGGGCGTCGAGCCCGGCTGAAATTCCGCAGAACTGCACGATGCTCCTTACGGCCGCCGGGCCGTCGGCCACGAGCGTGTCGTAGTCCAGGACGAGCATCGGCGCGCAGTGGGTGAAGGACGACAGCTCCGCGTCGTACCGGCGCCAGAGCTGCCAAGCCCGGCGTCTGGACATGCCTTCACGTGCGACGAGTGAGGAGACGACCGCCCGCGGTGCACGCCGGCCCGCCACCACCCTGAGCGGGACACCGAGCGTCGCGGCGACCTCCGCCCAGAGCGGCAGGAGCCGCGTGCTGCGCGGATCTTTGACGGCCCAGCATCCACCGTGTGCCAAGTGGTGGCACGCGAGTGACGTTAACTCCCGCACAGCCATGCGGGCCTCCGGCCATTCCATCCAGCGCGGCGGCAGCGGGGCAATGTCCGAGCCCCAGCCTTGGCCCAGCGCACTTAGAAGCCGCTCTTGGATGCGCCACACGGCGGCATGCTCCCAGTGGCCTGTCTGATTCGATGGAGCCGGCTCACGCTCCACGTCTTCGCCGAGATACACACCCAACGACCCCAGAATCTGGATGATCACCGAGGTTCCGGAACGGTGCATTCCGGTCACGATGACAAGCCCGTGGGCCGCTCCGATGCAGCACTTTCCTTCCATCTCAGTCCTGCACCAGATCAGCGACGGACGCAAGCAAAAGCTGATCCTCGCCCCCCTTCTTGGTCTGGCTCTTCACCTCTAGGAGACGTGTGCCGTCGTGAGGCAGCGGCAGGCCGAGTTCCAGAACGAAGCCACTCCAGCGGAGATGGGGCTTGCCGAGAACGGCGGCCACGTCGGGCCGCTCCAACCGGATGGCACAGCGCGCCAGTGGCAGTCCGTCGAGCGCGACATGGATCACATCCGCGGGATCGGCGGGATCGAGAGAGCCTGCCCAGCCCGACAGCCGAAGCTGGCCCGCCGGGGTGATCACGCATGAATCGACGTGGCCCGTGAGACTGGGTTGGTCCGGCAGCCGAGCCACCCCCCGGGCCGGATCGCCGCTGATCACATACAGATCCTGTGCGCCGCACAGCCCCTTGTGCAGGAGCCGCACGTCCACAGGCTTACTGAAGGCGCATCTGATCGATTCCTGCACGAATGCATCCGACACATAGGCGGTCCCGTAGTCCTCCACGTCCAAGACGTCCGACTCGCTGTCGGCGACGAAGAGATGTCCGTCGGCAGGGAAGATGGCGGGGTCTACCATGTCTTGTCCGTGCACGCTGAAAGCGATGACGCCGCCCGGCCGCAGGATACCGGCCAGAGCCGTAAGCCAGGGGCCAAACGTCTTCCGCGGGAGGTGGCTAAACAGCGACGACACGAAGATGAGGTCGAAATGCTCGGCAATCGTGAGGCATTCCGGCCGCGGACCTGACGGGAGGACATTCACACCGAGCGTGGATCGGCAAAACTCCATGGAGCCCGCCTGCAAGTCACACGCCCAGACATTCTGCTTGCCGAATATCTCCGCGAGATAGCGGGTCACCCTCCCGAATCCGGAGGCAAAATCCAGGACACGCAGATCCACGGCATCATGACCGAAGCAATGCCGCACGACATGCACGACCGTGGAGCATGCACGCGCGCCTTGACGCATGTATTGCATCCGAGCGAGGCGAGGCTGCCCAAGGCGCCGGAGCACGTAGAGGAACATCTCGTCGCGCGGGTCGATCTCCTGGCATGGCTTCACCTCGGACAAGGGCACCATAAAGCCTCGTGACCCCCCGATCTGGAGAAAAGCAAACTGTTGAAGAATCGCGATACCATCGGCAAGAATCTCCGATCGCGCCCCGAGGTGTCAATTTTGAAATGACGCAAGATGTTTCGGCCACTGAAATGCCCGAGGCTGCGCAGCGCCTCGTCCGCGCGATGCTGTTTGGCAAGAAGGCTGCCCCCAGCCATCTTCGTCAGTTGCGACAGCGAGCCTTCCGCCTGCTTCCAGCCGGACTGCAGGATCGTTTGCACCGCATCCGCCGGGAGCGGGTACTCCGGCGGGCTGGGCAGCGAATGCTCCGTGGCATCATGGCAGTGCTGCCACCCGGTGCGCAGGCCGCCATTCGGGCGACCGGGCTCGGCAGCTGGGTCAGGCGGCGCGGGTGGCGGCGCGGGAGTACATCCCGCTCGAAAGCCCTCCGGCTGCAGCACGACCTGCTGTTCGACGCCGAGTGGTATCTGTCCCGCTACCAAGACGTACGGGCCACGGGGCTTGATTCCTGGGTCCATTTCGAGCGATTCGGCGCCGCTCAGGGGCGCTCGCCCGGCCCGCTCTTCAATGCGGCGGCCTATCTCAACACCTACCCAGACGTCGTGGGTTCGCCACTCGATCCGTCTCTGCACTTCCTGATGGTCGGCGCGAGAGAGGGGCGGCGGTGGTTCATCCACCCTGAATCGCTGGAAACGGGCGTGCCGACGAGGGATTCGCTCGCTGTTCCCCGCACCGCGGAAGCCTACGAGCTCTTCTGCCTTCTCGACCGGTGGTCGATCGCGCGGGTGGAGGATCTGAGGCAGGAACTGGCGGGCTGCTCGCGCAGGCCACTCGTCTCTGTGCTCATGCCCGTCTACATGCCACATCTCGGACATCTCCGCGAGGCGGTGGCGAGCGTGCTCGCGCAAATCTATCCACACTGGCAACTCTGCATTGCGGTGGACGGGCCGGTGGCGGCCGAGGTCGAACTGTACCTGCGCACGCTCGAGGCCACCGAAACCCGCATCACGGTCTCGTTTCGACCGCAGCGCGGCCATATCTCCGCCACCACCAACACGGCGGCCGAAGCGGCATCGGGAGAGTTTCTGCTGCTGCTCGACCAGGACGATCTCCTTTCGCCCGATGCCGTGGCTCGCTGCGTTCTCGCCATCAATAGCCGCGACGACGTGGACTACGTCTTCAGCGACAGCGACAAGATCGATACGACCGGCAAACGCACGGCACCGCACTACAAGCCTGCGTTTTCCCCCGAGCTTCTTCTCGCCTACATGTGCGCGGGGCAGCTCCTCTGCGTCCGGGCAACACTGTGGCACGCCATCGGAGGGATGCGTGTCGGCTTTGAGGGCTCGCAGGACCATGATTTCGCCCTGCGTGCGACCGAGAAAGCACGCTTCGTCGCCCACATCCCCCTGATCCTTTACCACTGGCGTGTCGCCCCCGGCTCGACGGCCGGCGACGGCAACGCGAAGCCATACAGCTTCGCTGCGGGGCTTCGCGCGGTGCAGGAAGCCCTCACGCGCCGCGGGTCGGCGGGACGGGCTAAGCAGCCGGATTGGGCGATCGCCAACGGCAACTCCGCGTTCGATGTCGTCTTTCCGGACGACGGCCCGTCTGTCGGCATCGTCATCCCGACGCGAAATCGCCTCGACCTGATCCAGACCTGCGTCGAAAGCCTGCGGCGAACCACCTACGCCAATTACCGCGTCTTGATCGTGGATAACGGCAGCGACGATCCGGGCACCATCGCGTGGCTCGATGGCCTGGAAGCGCGCGACCCCCGGTTCCGGATCCTCGAGCTCCCGAACCCGCCCGGCGCATCATTCAGCTTCTCGCGCCAGGTGAATGCCGGTGTCCGGTCGCTCGACACCGAGTTCGTGCTGTTACTGAACAACGACACGCGCGTGGCCTCCCCGAGATGGCTGAGCGCGATGGTCGGGTACGGACTCATGCCCGGGGTCGGGGCAGTCGGAGCGCTGCTACTTTTCGCGAATGACACCGTGCAACACGCGGGCGTCTACCATTCCGGCCGGCCGCCACATCATGTCGGCCACATGTACAAGGGCTTGCCGAGCGAAACGCACTCACTACACTTCGCGCGCAACGTCAGCGCCGTCACCGGAGCCTGCATGCTGGTCCGCCGCTCGCGATATCTCGCCCTTGGCGGCTTTGACGAAGACCGCTTCGCCGTCGCCTACAACGACGTCGATTTTTGTCGTCGCCTCCGCGCAGAGGGTGAGCGCATCGTCGTCACACCTGCCGCTAGGCTCTATCACGACGAGGGTGCGACACGGGGCTTCCTGGACAACCCCGCAGAGCTTGCAGCACTGCGCGCGGCCCACGGCATCGATGGAGACGCGTACATAAACCGTAACATCGTGCTGAACGACGCCCTGGTGGAACAGCCCCGCCGCTTGGCTGCAACGCCGCACAAGCCGCCCAAAATTCTTGTCTGCACACACAACCTGAACCGGGAGGGAGCGCCGAAGGCACTCCTCGAAGCATGCCGCGTGATAACGCGGGGATCGAGAGCGCGAATCACACTGCGATCACCGCTGGATGGCCCCTTGGCCCAGGAAGGGCGGGATGCGGGGATGGATGTCGAGATCGTGCCCCATCCGCTGGCCGCTGGTGCCAGTGAGACCGGCTACGAGGATGCCATTTCCGAGCGCGCGGGCCGGATGAACGATGCCGCTTACGACGTTGTCCTGGCCAACACGCTGCTCGAGTTTCATTCCGTGGATGCGGCCAGGGAAGCCGGCATCCCTTCAGTCTGGCTCATCCATGAGAACGAGGATTCTGCCTGTCATTTTGCCTGTCTGCCTCCCGCCGTCCGCAGGCGTGCGCGGGCCTGCTTCGGGCATCCCTACCGCGTCGTGTTCGTGGCAGAAGCCACGCGGCGAGTCCATCACGCCATGGATTTCCACAGCAATGCAATCGTCATCCCTGGCGGCATTCCGGCAGGCTGGACCGCGCGGCTCGATGCCGGTGTACGAGCCGCTGGGCGATCGGCGATGGGCGCCGCGCCCGGCGATATCGTTGTCCTGACGATCGGGACGATCTGCGGCAGGAAACGGCAGGCCGACCTCGTCTCAGCACTGGCGTCGATGGCCGGTCCTGGTGCCGACTTCCGCATGGTCATCACCGGGAAGAAGGACCGGCGCTACGAAGCGTCGCTGATGCAGGCCATTCAGGATCTGCCGCGGGAACGCCGACGCCAACTCACGCTTCTCGACGAGGTGGCAGACACGCTCCCCCTTTATGCGGGCGCGGATGTCTTCGCACTCTGTTCCGAGCAGGAGAGCTATCCCCACGTCATCCTCGAGGCGATGGCAGCTGGCCTGCCGATTGCGACCACTCTCGTCGGAGGCATCGCCGAGCAGGTGCGTCCGGGAGTGAATGCGGAGTGCTTTGCCGTGGGCGATACGATGGCTCTCGCTGCGGCGCTCGGGAGGATGAGAGATCCAGAACTTCGCGCACGATACGGGGCCGCTTCCAAAGACATCCACGCTGCCCTCAATTCCTCCGAGGATTTCAGTCGAGAGTTGTGGCGGGTGGTCCGCGAGGCCCTGCGGGCGGGCGTTCCACCTTCAAGAATCGCGCAGATGTAGGCAGGATCTCGGGCATGGCGGGCAGGAGCGACGTGCCCTCCCACGGCGTCGGCTCGTCGGCAGTCCGTAGGATCCGCCACCGGTAAAGAATCTCAAGCCGGCCGTCCAAATGCTCATGGACGCCCGCTGAGCCAGCCGGGAGAATCTCACGCGGAGGTTCTCATGCGCAGTGCTCCGTTCTCCGGCCGCCCCGTCCGCACCGCCATCGTGGGCCTCGGCTTCGGCGCCGAGTTCATCCCCATCCACCAGCGGCATCCGCACGCGGAGCTCGTCGCCATTTGCCAGCGGTCGAAGGCAAAGCTCGACGAGATCGGCAGGGCCTACGGCGTGGAGAGGCGGTATCAGTCGTTTGCCGACGTCCTCACGGACAAGGACATCGACGCCGTCCATATCAACTCGCCGATTCCCGACCACGGGCCAATGTCGATCGCCGCCCTCGAGGCGGGAAAGCACGTGATGTGCACGGTGCCGATGGCCACGAGCGTGGACGATTGCAAGAGGATCGTCGAGCTCTCGGCGACGACGGGCCTCGCATACATGATGGCCGAGACGGTCGTCTATGCCCGCGAGTTTCTCTCCATCAAACAGCTGGCCGACACTGGCGAGCTCGGCCGCATTCAATTCGTGCAGGCGAGCCACCAGCAGGATATGGACGGCTGGCCCAACTACTGGCCCGGCCTCCCGCCGATGCACTACGCGACGCACTGCGTGGGCCCGTGCCTGGCCCTCGAACGCAAAGACGCCGAAGAGGTGAGCTGCTTTGGCTCGGGAAGGATTCGTGAGGACCTCATCCAGCACTACGGCTCGCCATTTGCTGTCGAGAGCGCGCATGTGAAGCTCCGCGGCAGCGACGTGGTGGCCCGCGTGATCCGCTCGCTCTTCGACACGGCCCGGCAGTATCGCGAGAGCTTCGACGTGTATGGCTCGAAGCAGAGCTTCGAATGGCAGCTCTGTGAGGGCGAGGAGCCCGTGCTCCACACGGCGAAGATGCCGGAGCCGGAGATCCCGCAGCGGGTGCCCGTGCCCGACTTCGCCCACCTCCTGCCCGAGCCCATCCGCTGCTTCACCACCGGCGGCGTCTATGATGCCGATGACCGCCAGCACCTCTCGTTCACGCAGGGGGGGGGCCATGGCGGCAGCCACCCGCACCTCGTGCACGAGTTCGTGACGGCGCTCGTGGAGGGCCGCGATCCCTATCCAAACGCGCGGCAGAGTGCCAACTGGACCTGCACCGGCATTCTGGCCCACGAGTCTGCGATGAAGGGCGGCGCTATCATGAAACTGCCCGAATGGAGTTTTTCGACGTAACGCGGGATCAGGCACGATCGCGGAGTCACCGGGCTCCCGCCCGGGGCTTCTTGTGCACTCGCAAAAAGCCCGGAGCAGAAGCGACGGGACACCGCCCGGCAAAACCACCCGCCCCCCGCAACCGGGAGCATCTCATGAACATTCGACGCCTGTCTTTCCCCGTCGCGTTCCTCGGGCTCTTGGTCGCCAATGTCGCGATGGCGGCCGAAGCCCCCCTGAAGGTCCTGTTCCTCGGTGACAACGGCCACCATCGGCCCGCCGATCGCTTCGCTCAACTCCAGCCTGTGCTCGCGCTCCGCGGCATCGAGCTTGTCTACAGCGACAAGGTCTCCGACCTCGATTCCAAGGTGCTCGCCGCTTACGACGCGCTGGCCGTCTACGCGAATATCGACACGCTGCCCCCCGCGGGCGAGGCCGCGATCCTCGACTTCGTGCGCGGCGGCAAGGGTCTCGTGCCGCTTCACTGCGCGAGCTTTTGTTTCCGCAATTCGCCCGCCTGGATCGACCTCGTGGGCGCGCAGTTCCAGAAGCACGGCACGGGTGAATTCCGCACGGTAGCGGTCGCGGCCGACCACCCGATCATGCAGGGCTTCGGCGGCTTCAAGAGCTGGGACGAAACCTACGTGCACACGAAGCACAATGATCGCGGCCGCACCGTGCTCGAGGAACGGGCGGAAGGCGATCACGGCGAGCCCTGGACCTGGGTGCGGCAAGAGGGCAAGGGCCGCGTCTTCTACACGGCGTGGGGCCACGACCAGCGCACGTGGGCCCACCCCGGCTTTCACAATCTCGTGGAGCGGGGCATTCGGTTCGCGGCGGGCCGCGAGCCGACGGCGGCCGGGCCGTATGTCGATCATCCCGCGATGACGAAGCCGGCGGCGGGCCTGGCGGCGTTCGACTATCAGCCGGCGAAGATTCCGTTCTACGCGCCCGGCGGCACCCGCAAGGGCGACGACCAGATCACGACGATGCAGCAGCCGCTCGATCCCGAGCAGTCGCGCCGGCACGCGCTCACGCCCGAGGGTTTTCGCATCGCGCTCTTTGCCTCCGAGCCACTGCTCGAGGGCAAGCCGCTCGCGATGTGCTTCGACGGCGACGGGGCCGTGTATGTCGCCGAGAGCGTCGATTACCCCAACGACCTGGTCGAACCCGCGAAGGACGATCCCGCCGCCCCGGTCGAGGGCCGTGACCGGATCGTGAAGCTCATCGACACCGATGGCGACGGCACGGCCGACCGCCGCGACGTGTTCGCCGAAAAGCTCTCGATCCCCACGAGCATGCTCGCCCACCAAGGCGGCCTGATCGTGGCGATGGCACCGAACACATGGCACTTCGCCGACACCGACGGCGACGGCCGGGCCGACGATCGCAAGCTGCTCTTCACCGGCTGGGGTACGGGCGATACGCACGCCGGCCCGAGCAACCTCACCTGGGGCCTCGACGGGCAGGTGTATGGCATCGTGGGCTACTCCGGCTTTGCCGGGAAGGTCGGAGGCGAAGACCTGCGGTTCGGTGCCGGCTTCTATCGCTTCAAGCCCGACGGCTCGAAGCTCGAATTCCTCCGCAGCACCAACAACAATTCCTGGGGCTTCGGTTTCAGCGAAGAGGGGCTCGTGTTCGGCTCGACGGCCAACGGAAATCCCAGTGAGCACATGCCGCTGGCGAACCGCGTGTATGAACGCGTGCGCGGCTGGAGCGCGACGACGCTCCGGGGCATCGCCGGCAGCCCGGAGATGGAGCTTGCACCGAAGGCGGCGGGCGACGGCACGGTGGCGATCCGCCAGGTAGACCACCACGGCCACTTCACCGCCGCCGCCGGCCACCGGCTCTACACGGCCCGGGCGTATCCGCGGGAATACTGGAATCGCACCGCGTTCGTCTGCGAGCCGACCGGGCACATCGTGGCTACGTTCGCGCTCCAGCCGCAGGGCGCCGGCTTCACGAGCCGGATGGCCTGGGATCTCGTCGCGAGTGACGACGAATGGACGGCGCCGATCCAGGCCGAGATCGGCCCCGACGGTCAGGTGTGGGTGATCGACTGGTACAACTTCATCGTCCAGCACAACCCCACGCCGGCCGGCTTCGAGACGGGCAAACGCGGCGCGTATGTCACGCCGCTCCGCGACAAGACCCACGGCCGCATCTGGCGGGTGATCCACTCCGCCGCCCCCTCCACGGCGCGGAAGTCGCTCGCGGGTGCCTCGGCCGACGAGCTCGTCGCCGCCCTCGCCGACGACAACATGATGTGGCGGGAGCGGGCCCAGCGCAAGCTCGTCGAGCGGGGCGCAAGCCGCCCCGACGGTGGTCGCGACGTGGTGCCCGCGCTCATCAAGCTCGTCGAGGATTCGACCATCGATGCGATCGGCCTCAATCCCGGCGCGATCCATGCGATCTGGACGCTCCGGCAGCTGGGAGCGCTGGAAGGCCCCGGGGCCGATTCCCTCGCCCGCGCCCGCGTGCAATCGGCACTCCTGCATCCCTCGGCCGGCGTCCGGATGAACGCCGTCAAGGCGTTGCCCCGCGATCCGGGCACGCTCACGAAGCTTGCCGGCTCGAATCTTGCGGCCGACTCGGCGCCGCTCGTGCGGCTCGCCGTGCTCGAAGCGCTCGGTGAATGGCCCCCATCGCCGGAGGCCGCCGCGATCGTCACGGCGATGCTCGCCGATCCGCGTACGCTCGCCGATCCCGTGATCGCCGATGCGGCCACGAGCGCCACGGCCGTGCAGGCCGTTGGCGTGCTGCCTGCGCTTCTTTCGACGCAGCCGGCCGACGCGAAGCCGTCGCCGGCAAAACTCGCCCTCGTCGAGCGCGTGGCGGAGCACGTCGCCCGTGGCGCCGCAGGCTCCGCCGTGGCTGCGATTCTCGCCCGCCTCCCCGCCTCCCCGCAGCCGGTCGCCATCGCCGCGCTCACCGGCCTGGCCCGGGGTTGGCCCAAGGGCACGCCCGCCGCGCTCGGGCCCGAGGCCGATGCGGCCCTCGTGAAACTCGTAGACACGCTCCCCGCCAGCGTGCAAGGGCAGGTGGTCACACTCGCGCAGCACACCGGCTCGACCGCGCTCGATTCGCGGATCGGCCGGATCAGCGCCGACCTCGTAGCCACGATCGACGACGCCAACGTGCCGGATGCCGATCGCATCGCGGCCGCCGAGCGGCTCGTGCAGCTGCGGCCCGCCGACGCCGCGATCGTCGATCTCGTGATCCAGCGAGTCGGCGGCAAGGCGAGCCCCGCCATGTCTGCCGGCATGATCGCCTCCCTTGGTCGCTCGACGGCAGCTGAGGCCCCGGCGGCGATCCTCGATCGGCTCGCCTCGTTCACGCCGCCGGTCCGCGAGGCAGCCGTGCGGACGGTGCTCGCCAATCGCGACTGGGCGGCCCTGCTCGTCGATCGGCTGGAACACAAAATGGTCTCGCTCGGCGACATCGCGATCGCCGACCGTGCAAAGCTCACCGACCATCCCGACCGAAAGGTCCGCGACCGTGCCAAGAAAGTGATCGCCGCCGGCGGCGGCCTGCCCAACGCCGACCGCCAGAAGGTGATCGACGAGATCCTGCCGGTAGTGAGCCGCGGCGGCGATGCGACCCGCGGCAAGCTCGTGTTCAAACAGCAGTGCGGCACGTGCCACATGCACTCGGGCGAAGGCGGCAAGGTGGGCCCCGAACTCACCGGGATGGCCGTGCACCCGGCCCACGAGCTCCTGATCCACATCCTCGATCCGAACCGTTCGGTCGAGGGCAACTACCGCGCCTACACCGTCTCCACCGACGACGGCCGCGTGGTCACCGGCCTCTTGGCCGCCGAGAGCAAGACGGCGGTCGAGCTCGTCGATGCCGAGGGGAAGCGGGTGGCGATCCAGCGGAGCGAGATCGAGGCGTTTCAGCCGTCGCCGAATTCGCTGATGCCGGTGGGCTTCGAGAAACAGATCAAGCCCGAGGGCTTTGCCGATCTGCTCGCCTTTCTCACGAAGCGGGGCACATTCGTGCCGCTGTCGCTCGAGAAGGTGGCCACGACGGTGAGCACGAAGGGCATGTTCTATGATCAGGACTCAGGTGGCGAGCGCTTGGTTTTCTCCGACTGGGGGCCGAAACAGTTTCAGGGTGTGCCGTTCTCGCTCGTCGATCCCCAGGGCGACGCCGTGCCGAATGTCGTGATGCTCCACGGCCCACAGGGCTCCGTGCCGCCGCGGATGCCCAAGAGCGTGTCGCTCTCGCTCGGCTCGCCGCTCAAGACGCTGCACATTCTGGGCGGCATCGCCGGCTGGGGCTTTCCGGCCGGTGGCACGGGCTCGACCTCGATGCTCGTGCGATTCACCTATCAAGATGGCAAGACGGAGGACCACGCGCTCGTCAACGGCGAGCACATCGCCGACTACATCCGCCGGGTGGACGTGCCCGGCAGCGAGTTCGCGTTTGATCTCGCCGGCCGCCAGCTCCGCTACCTCAAGGTCAGCCCGCGGCGGCCCGACGGAATCGTGTCGATCGATCTCGTGAAGGGCACCGACGCCACGGCCCCGGTCGTGATGGCCCTCACGGCCGAGATGCCGTGATGCGTATCGGACGTGAATCCCATCGCTTCCGCTCCGGTGATGCTGCGGCCAGATCCCATCGCTTCCGCTCCGGGCTTGTAGGCAGGAGACTAAGAAGCCCCCGGCGGAAGCCGGGGGACTCCGCGTTGGAGCTCCCGTGAGCCGTTGCCCGCCGCCTGCCCCGCGCCGCGTGGCCGTCGTCATCGAGGCCTCCAACGCCTACGCGCGAGGCCTGTTGACGGGCATCCACCGGCATGTCCGGGAGCACGAGCCCTGGACGATCTTCCTGCAGGAGCACGGCCGCGGAACTCCGCCCCTCGAGCCGCTCGCCCGCTGGCAGGGCGAGGGCGTGATCGCCCGCATCGAAACGGAGGCCGTGGCCCGCACGCTCGACGCGCTGCGCGGCAGGCAACCGCTCGCGATCGTCGATGTCAGCGCCGGCCGCCTGCTCGAGGGCGTGCCCTACGTCGAGACCGACGACGCCGCGATCGCCCGGCTCGCGGCGGCACACTTCCTGGAGCGCGACTTCCGCCACTTCGCCTTTCTCGGCGACGACCGCTTTCGGTGGAGCGACAACCGGCGCGACGCGTTTCTCACGGCCGTGGGCTCGCGCGGCCGCACGGTGTCTGTGTTCGATGGTGGCGCGACGCAGCAAGGCCAGCCGGCCGATGACGAGGAGAGAATAGAACGCTGGCTCGCCGGGCTGCCCAAGCCGCTCGCCCTGTTCGCCTGCTACGACATCCGCGGCCGGCAGGCCCTCGACGCCTGCCGGCGGGCGGGCATCGCCGTGCCCGACGAGGTGGCGGTGCTCGGCGTGGATGACGACGATCTCCTCTGCGGCCTGTCGTCGCCGCCGCTCTCGAGCGTGATCCCCGATGCCCACGGTGCCGGACGGCTTGCCGCAGCGCTGCTGGAGCGACTGATGGGGGGCGAGCGCCTGGAGGTTGATGAGTGGCTGCTCCCACCGCTGGGCATCGCGACGCGGCAGAGCAGCGACGTGCTCGCGATCGACGATCCTCTCGTGGTGGCGGCCGTCCGGCTCATCCGCGACCGGGCCTGCCGGGGAATCAAGGCGCAGGATGTCGTGCGGGAGCTCGGCACCTCGCGGCGCATCCTCGACGCACGCTTCACCGCCCGCGTCGGCCACACGCCGCACGAAGAAATCGCCCGGGTGCAGTTCCGGCGGGTCGAGCACCTGCTCGCCGAAACCGACCTGCCGCTGGCGACGATCGCCGACCGCTGCGGCTTCCGCCACGCCGAATACATGACCGTCGCCTTCACGCGCCGGCACGGCATGCCGCCCAGCCGCTGGCGGGCCATGCGGCACGGTGACGAGCGGACGCCCCGGAGGTAGAGTCGGCACCATGCGATCCCTGCTTTTCGTCGCGTGCACCTGCTTGCTTCCGCTGCTGGCCGCCACGGCCACGGCGGCCCCACCGCTGCGCGTGGGTATGGAGCTCTCGTATCCGCCCTTCGAGATGACCGATCCCCAGGGCCGGCCGACAGGCGTGAGCGTGCGGCTCGCCGAGGCCCTGGGCACGCATCTGGGCCGCGAGGTCGTGATCGAAAA
>JAIXPT010000195.1 GCA_027486095.1 Planctomycetaceae bacterium
GCCAGCGGCGACACCTACGCCTCGGAAAACAAGTATTGCACGCTCGAGAGCATGTTCGTGCCGGAGCCCGTGATCAAGATGTCGATCACGCCCACCAATCGCGATGGCCTCGACAAGCTCAGCAAGGCGCTGCAGCGATTCACCCGCGAGGATCCGACCTTCCGCGTCTCCACCGATGACGAGACGGGCGAGACGCTGATCGCCGGCATGGGCGAGCTGCATCTCGACATCTACGTCGAGCGCATCAAGCGCGAGTTCAAGGTGGAGGTTGACGTGGGCGCGCCGAAGGTGAGCTACCGCGAGGCCCCGACGCGGGCCACGGAATACGAATACAAGCACAAGAAGCAGACGGGCGGCTCGGGCCAGTTTGCCCACATCGTCGGCCGGCTCGATCCGCTGCCGGAAGATGCCCCCGAGACGTTCGAATTCGAGGATGCCGTCGTGGGCGGCCGCGTGCCCCGGGAATACATCCCCTCGGTCGAGAAGGGCTTCCGGGCGAGCTTGTCGAAGGGGCCGATCGCCGGCTTCCCGATCGTGGGCGTGAAGGCCACGCTCTCCGACGGCTCGTATCACGACGTCGATTCGAGCGACATGGCGTTCCAGATCTGCGCCCGGGCCGGCTTCCGCGAGGCCTTCCTCAACACGAAGCCCGTCTTGCTCGAGCCGATCATGAAGATCGAGGTCGAGGTGCCGGCCGACTTCCAGGGCCCGGTGACGGGCGAGCTCAACAAGCGGCGCGGGTTGATCGTCTCGACGGAAACCGTCGGCAACACCTCGACGATCATCGCCGAGGTGCCGCTGGCCGAGACCTTCGGCTATTCGACCGATCTGCGGAGCATGACGCAGGGGCAGGGCGTGTTCACGATGGAGTTCTCGAAGTACAAGCCCACGCCGGGCAACGTGCAGAAGGAAATCGTCGAAGAGCGCAAGAAGGCCGAACTCGCTGCCGCGAAGTAGGACAGGCTTCAGCCTGTCGCTGCCTTTGCTCAGGCGCGGCGGCTCGGGGTCGCCCCTACCATCTCGCCGGACGCTCGCTGCGCCGGAAGCCCAAGGCATCAGCCGAAGGGAAGATGCGTGGCGATTCGCAGCCGGGGCATCCTCTCGGCTCACGCCTCGGGCTTCCTGAGTCGAGGAGGCTTCGGGCTCCCCGTGTCCCGGGCGCCGGCGTATGCAGACAAGCGCAGCCAGGATGGCGAAGCGCAGTCGGAGTCGAGTGAGCGGAGGGCAGGATGCCCGCAGCGAACGTCCGGCGACGGGATACGGGGAGCCCGAAGCCGGTTTGGGCGCATAGGGGCACCGACAGGCTGAAGCCTGTCCTACTTTGCCAGGAGCCAGGCGAGCAGGCCCTTTTGCACGTGCATCCGATTGGCGGCTTCGTCTACCACGAGGCTCTGCGGGCCGTCGATGACCTCGTCGGTGACTTCCTCGCCGCGGCGGGCGGGCAGGCAGTGCATGAAATGGGCCTGCGGGCAGTGCTGCATGAGGGCGGCGTTCACTTGATACGGCTTGAAGGCCTCCAGCCGCACGGCCCGCTCGTTCTCCTGCCCCATGCTCGCCCAGACGTCGGTGTAGACGACGGCGGCGTCGTGGACCGCGGCCACCGGGTCGGTCGTCTCGACGATCTCGGCGTTTGGGAGGAGCGACCGCAGATGGCTGCGGAACGCGTCGTCGAATTGATAGCGCTTCGGCGCCGCGAGCACGAACCGCATCCCGAGCAGGCCGCATACCACGGCGAGCGCACGCGCCACGTTGTTGCCGTCGCCCACGAACGTGAAGGTGAGGCCCGCCACGCGGCCGACCCGCTCCCTGAGGGTGTAGACGTCGGCGAGGGCCTGGCAGGGATGGGTGTAGTCGGAGAGGCCGTTGATCACCGGCACGGTGGCCGCGGTGGCCAGAGCCAGGATCGTGTCGTGGGCCTTCGACCGGCACACGATCGCGTCGGCATACTGGCTGAGCACCCGGCCGAAATCGGCGATGCTCTCCCGCGACGACGAGAAGCCCGCGTCTTCACCGAGAAACACGCTCGAGCCGCCGAGGTGGGCCATCGCCGCCTCGAAAGACACGCGGGTGCGCAGGCTCGGCTTCTCGAACACGAGCGCCAGCACGCGGCCCGGCAAGAGGGCGTCGCGCAGGCCGGCATCGTACTTCGATTCGAGGTCGTGGGAGATCGCGAAGATCGCCTCGATCTCATGGGCGGTGAGGTCTTCGGGAACGAGGATATGACGCATGGGGTGGCTGGGGCCGTGTCGCCGTGTTCAGGCGCGGGAGGCGACCTCGAGGATGGCGTCGGAGAGCTTGTCGCAGCCCTCGATGACGTCGGCCGCGGAGATGTTCATCGCCGGCAAGAGCCGGATCACGCGTCCTTGCGTGGCGTTCACGAGCAGGTGCCTGTCGAGGCAGGCCTGCACCACCGCGGCACCGTCGATCGAGAGCTCCACGCCGATCATCATGCCGATCACGCGGACATCGACGACGGCCTCGCAGCGTTCCTTGAGTGCGAGCAGCCGCTCGCGAAACAGGGCAGCCACCCGATCGACGTGGCCGAGCAGGTGTTCGTCTTCGATCATGCGGATCGCCGCCACGCCCGCGGCGGCGGCGATCGGGTTGCCGCCGAACGTGGCGGCATGCATGCCCGGCCGAAGATGCTTGGCGAGCTCGACGGTGGTGAGCATCGCGCCGCCGGCGACGCCGGCGCAGACGCTCTTGGCGAGCGTCATGACGTCGGGTGTGACGCCGAAGTGCTGGTGGCCGAACCATTTGCCGGTGCGGCCGCAGCCACACTGCACTTCGTCGAACACGAGCAGGAGATCACGCTCGTCGGCGATGCGCCGCAGGCCCTCGAGAAAGCCGGCGGGCGCGGGCACCACGCC
>JAIXPT010000144.1 GCA_027486095.1 Planctomycetaceae bacterium
CCAGAGATCGAGCACGTCGGGCACGTTGGCGAGCGGCGCGAGCGCGGGGAGCCGGCAGGCGTCGTCGAGCTGCGCGGGCGTGCGCGGCCAGAGCGTCGCGCGTCTGGGGCAGACGAGGCGAAAGCGGAAGGGCGCGGCGGGGTTGACGAGCGGCGACATGGCGGACAACCGCATCTTATACTTGCGGGGCAGGCCGGCGGAGCGGCTGCTGCGATCCCCAGGTGAAAGCCCAGCCGATGCGCGTGCTCTTCGTGGCCAGCGAGGCGGCTCCATTCGCCAAGACCGGCGGGCTGGCCGACGTGGCCGGCGCCCTGCCCGGGGCGCTCTCGCGGCTGGGTTGCGACGTCACGCTCGTGATGCCGGCCTATCGCGACGTGTTCACCAAGGGGCTCTCGATCGAGGAGACGGGGCTCACATTCGAGGTGCCGCTCGGAACCCGCCGGATGACGGCCCGCATTCTCCGCGGCCGGCTGCCCGGGTCGGACGTGGCTGTATTTCTCATCGCCAACGACGCCTGCTTCGATCGCCCCACGCTCTACGGTGGCGCCGAAGACTACGCCGACAACGCCGAGCGGTTCATCTTCTTCTCTCGCGCCGCGCTGGAACTGGCCGGCCGGCAGGATCGCCCCTTCGACATCCTCCACTGCCACGACTGGCAGGCGGGGCTCGTGCCGGCCTACCAGAAGCTCGTGTACCACGCCTGGCCGATGCTCTCGCAGGCCCGCTCGGTGATGACGATCCACAACATGGCCTACCAGGGCCTGTTCTGGCACTGGGACATGCTGCTCACCGGCTTCGACTGGAAATACTTCAACTGGCAGCAGATGGAGTTTTACGGTCAGTTCGGTTTCCTCAAGACGGGCCTCGTGTTCGCCGACGCGATCACGACCGTGAGCCCGACCTACGCCCGCGAGATCCAGCACGCGCCCGGCGGCTGCGGCCTCGAGGGCGTGCTCGCCGCGCGGAGCGACGCGCTCGTGGGGATCGTCAATGGCATCGACACCGCCGTGTGGAACCCCGCCACCGATCGGCACATTCCGCGCGGCTACGGGCCCGACACCGCCGCCGAGGGCAAAGACGCCGCCCGCATCGCGCTGGCCGCCCGGCTCGGCCGTGCGGCCCCCGACAGCCGCCCGCTCGTGGCGCTGGTCGGCCGGCTCGTGGAGCAAAAGGGAATCGAGCTCGTGATCGAGATGCTGGGGCGGATGGCGGGCTCAGGGAGGGCACACTTCGTGATCCTCGGCACGGGCTCCGCCGACACCGAAGCGGCGCTCCGCCATGCGGCCGCGGCGTATCCGGGCACGATCGACGTGGTGATCGGGTTCGACGAGGAGTTCGCGCATCTGGTGTTCGCGGCAGCCGATATCGCGCTCGTGCCGAGCCGCTACGAGCCGTGCGGGCTCACGCAGCTCTATGCACTGCGCTACGGCGCGATCCCCGTGGTGCGGGCGACGGGCGGCCTCGTCGATACGGTGGTCGATGCCACGCCGGAGGCTCTGGCGAGCGGCCGCGCGAGCGGCTTCGTGTTCGAGGCTTTCGATTCGCTGGCACTCGAGCACGCCCTCAATCGGGCCCTCGAGGCCCATGCCGACCGAGCGCAGTGGGGCGGCCTCGTGCAGAGCGTGATGAGGCAGGACTGGTCGTGGGACTCGAGTGCCGGGGAATACCTCCGGCTCTTCGAGCGCGTGCGTGCCGCCCCGCCCGTCGCCATCGGGTAGGACAGGCCCGATGGCGGCAGTGCATGGTGGCAAGCGAGGCAAGCTGGCTGCGAGCGTGCCGCCTCGGTCTCGGCCCGGGGATGACAGGCTGGCTTCACAACCGATACGACTGTCATGAAGCTCGCACTCGTTCTCTGCGTCGGCATCGCCGGGCTCGGGGGTTCCGTGGCCTCGGCAAATGAGGCTTTCCGCTGCCGCGCCTGCGGGCCGAGTGTCGCAGGGATGGAAACACCCTACGGCGACACGGGCTGCGGCCCGCGCTACTGCGGTGAGAAACACGAGCCGAGCCGATGTGATCCGTGCGATGCCTGCAATCGGTGGCGGGGGTGCAACGGCGCCACGCAGGGGCCCGACATGCTCGCCCCCTGGCAGCTGCCGCCCGGCCGCGGATTCACGACGGCCGAGCAGCTTGGCTACGCCACGTGGACGGGCTGCCGCACCTGCAAGTAGGACAGGCTTTAGCCTGTCACGTAGGTCGCGGCGAAGGTAATCTCGTCGCCCCGTTCACGGCATGCCTGGCGCAGCACGTCGAGCGCATCGCCCGCCCGCGCCATCTCCACGAGCGAAGGCAGCATGCCGCTCGCCTGCACGACGCTCGGCATCCCGCCGTCGGCCGGCCGCTCGAGCACGGCGTGGAGGGCCTCGGCCGGCCGGCCCAGCCGCCAGAGCAGCAGCGCGAGGGTGTCGGCGGGCAGCGTCCCGGCTTCGTCGAGCCGGGCCGTTGCGGCGGCGGAACGGAAAAACCGCACGGCGGGCTCGACGTCGCGGCCGAGCTCCGCCGCGTAGAACAGCCGCGACGCTTCGCCCACGTTTTCAAACGGCGGCTCGCCGGGATACGTCACGTCGGCCGGCAGGCGGCAGGCGTAGACGGCGAGTTCCCACACCTGTTCGACCACGGCACGAGCGGTCGCCACGCGCGCGATCCTGAGCACCGACTGTAGGTGCGACACATCCACGTGGATGCTCGGGTCGTCGGCAAGACCGCCAGCGGCTTCGAGAAGCCCCACGATCGACAGGGCAGAGCGGTCGGGCTGCCCGACCCCACGCCGTGCGAGGTCGGCGGCCAGATTCTCGAGCACCTCGTGGTAGAGATGCTTGACGAGCACGGCTGCGGCAGCCTTTTGCCGAGCGGCCGGCAGCCTCGACACCGCCTGCTCGTAGGCCGTGATCGCGTTGCAGGTGCCCTGCGCGGCGAGCACGAGTTCGATGCCGAGGGCCGGATCAACGCCTTCCCACAAGGCGACGTGCAGAATCTCCTGCCGCTGTGTCTCGGCCGCTTCGTCGTCGGTGGGCAGGCGGGTGGCGAGGCCTTGCAGCTTCGCCGCCACCTCGGCCGGTTCGGCCGCGGCCCGTAGATACATCCACGCCGCTGCCACCGCGCCCTCGTCGAGGAGCGGCCAGCCCACCTCGCGGCACGCGGCGAGCGAACGCTCGTCGAGCTGCGCGCGGGTGGCGGCATCGAGCATACCGAGGTCGCCCGTGACGGGCAGGCTGAGCGCGGCCCGGGCTTCGAGCAGCCGCAGATCGAAGAGCGCGTGCCAGCGCCCGCGCTCGACGAGCGACGTGGCGAGCGCGGCGAATAGATCGGCCTGGCCACGGCCAGCCTCTGCCGCGAGGGTGTCGAAGAGATCGGTCATAAGCGACGGCGTGAGTGAAGCATGCAGCGGATGACGGTGACAGGCTGAAGCAGTGGGTGGTGGCGACAGGCTGAAGCCTGTCCTACGAGGTGGCCTGCCGGAGGGCTTCGTAGGCGAGGACGGCCGCCGTGGCCGAGACATTGAGACTGTCGGCGACGCCCTGCATCGGCAAACGAACCGTTTCAAATGCGATCGTGCCGGCATCGGCAGCCTGCTGCCACGCGGCAGAGAGCCCGACCGCCTCGCTTCCGAGCACGATCGCCGACCGGCCCGCGAGCATTGTTTCGTGCCAGAGTCTGGTGCCCGTGGGCAGCGCGGCGACGACCCGCCGGCGCTCACGGCTGCACCAGGCGATTGCTTCGGCCGTCGTGGCCACGGCCAGCGGCAGCGCGAACACGGTGCCGAGGCTTGCCCGGATCGCCGCGGGGTTCGCCGGATCGGTGCCCCCGCCGCAGGCGATCACACCGGCGATTCCCGCCGCGTCGCAGGTGCGCATGATCGCGCCCAAGTTACCCGGCTTCTCGACCCCCTCGACCACGAACACCGCGCGGTCGGCGGCGACGGTGAAGCTCTCGAGGCCCGAGGCCTTGAAGCGGGCCACGGCCACGAGGCCTTCGTTGCGGCTGCCGAAGGCAAGCTTCTCGAAGGGCCGGCGGGCGAGGGGAACGACGTGCGTGCCGCGGGCCTCGAGCCGCGCGACGAGCTCGCCGTGTGCCGCCGTGCCGTTCGCTTCGATGTCGAGAAACACTTCCGGGATCGCGATGCCGGCGCGCATCGCCCGGTCGATCTCACGCAGCCCGTCCACGAGCGTGAGGCCGGTCGTGCGCCGAGCATCGGCCTCGCGCAGCCGCGCAGCGTCGCGCACGCGGGGGTTGGCGACGCTCGTGATCGGTGCCTGACGGGTCATGGGCAGGGGCTCGAACGGGCAAAATCGCCGAGGGGGAGCAGGCGGCCGGCGGCGTCGCGGCAGCCGAGCCGCTCCGACTCGATCGCGCCGCCAAACGCTTCGGCCAGTGTGTCGTGGAGAAGCCGGTGATGCCAGCGCGGCGAGTGGCACGTGAGCAAGACGGGGCCTGCGGGCCTCTGGCCGACGAGGGTGGAGAGGTCCGCGAGCAAGGGGGCGAGATCGCGATCGATCGAAAAAGCCTGTCCCTTGGGGCCGTGGCCCCACGAGGGCGGATCAAGCACGACGCCATCGTAGCGGGCCCCGCGGCGCACTTCTCGCGCGACGAACGTGCGGGCATCTTCGCAGAGCCAGCGAATAGGGGCGGCATCGAGGCCCGAGGCAGCGGCGTTGCGCCGGGCCAGGGCCGTGGCCGGCTTCGAGGCATCCACATGCACGACCTCCGCGCCGGCGGTCGCAAGCGCGAGCGTGGCGGCGCCGGAGTGGGCGAAGAGCGAGAGCATCCGTGCGCCGCGCGGCGTGGCGGCGGCGAGCCAACGCCACTGGTCGATCTGTTCGAGGAACACGCCGAGCTGCCCCGACGGTGCGGGCCGCACTTCGAGCGCGAGCGTGGCGAGATCGGGCCCGGCGAGCGGCACCCGTACGAGCCAGGGATCGGGGGGCGGGGTGGTAAAATTCCACGAACCCGCGCGGCCAGAGGTTGTCACGAACGTCGCCGTGGCGGCCGTCCAGGCGTGCGGCTGGCGTCGAGGCGGAAGATCGGGGAGGGCGAGCGGCCGATCCACGAACACGCCGCCGAGCAGGTCTAGCCGCCGGCCCGCGCCAAAATCCACGAGCGCTGGATCGCGAAACTTTTCGGGAGCTGGGGCGTTCATTCAGGAGCTAGCGTACGACATCGAACGAAACGTCGTCGTGTTCACTATCTCGAGGAGAAGCGTCATGAAAAGCTTGTGGAAGTGGGTGGGGGTGGCAGCGTGTGGGATTGGGCTTGCGGTCGCAGCCACGCGCATGAATGTGGTGACGGCTGCAGAGGATGGCGCGGCGTACGAACGGGCGGGTGGTTCGGGAGACCGGCTCGACCGAATTGCCGACAAGCTCGACCGGCTCCTGGAACGGATGGATGGCCGGATGGATGGCCGGATGGATGGCCGGATGGGCCCGGGCGGGCCGCCTCACGAGGGGCCGCCGCGTGATCGCCCGGAGTGGGGCGGGCCACCGCGGATGCCGCGGGAGATGTCGCCCGAGATGCGGGAGATGATCGAGCAGCGGATGCACGAGGGACGCGAGCGCATGGAGAAGGCCCGCGGCGAGATCAAGGAGCGGATGGAGAAGGCGAAGGAGCGGTTCGAGCAGCTCGAGTCGCGGGTGAAGACCCTCGAGGCGGAGGTCGAACGGCTCAAGGCCGGAAAATAATGCCTGTGCCGATCTCAGGAAGCCCGAGGCGTGAGCCGAGAGGATTTTTCCCGACGTGAACCCCGGGGGAGGCCGGTTTGGCCACCCCGGGGTTCCGTGCTAAAGTGAGGATGTCCCGCCGATCGATCCGAGCCGCGCTGAGTTTTCGGATCCGCGTTCAGCGACCTACTGAACGGCGACGCGGGTGTTGCCCTTGGAGCTGTTCATGGGACACACCACCGCGCGTGGCATCGCGATCGCGACCATCGCATTGTGCGCAAGGGCCGCGATCGCGGCCGATGCCGCCCTTGATTTCAACCGCGACGTGCGGCCGATCCTCTCGGACCGGTGCTTCGCCTGCCATGGGCCCGATGCCGAAGACCGGCAGGCGGGCCTGAGGCTCGACGTGCGCGAGGCAGCCACCGCCGAGCTCGAGAGCGGCCTCACGGCAATCGTGCCGGGGGATGCAGCGGCGAGCGAGGTCATGGCGCGGATCGCGAGCACCGACCCCGATGTCGTGATGCCGCCTCCGCACGTCAACAAGCCGATCACGCCGGCAGAGGCCGAGATTCTGAAGCGATGGATCGGCGCGGGAGCTGAGTATCGTGGCCACTGGGCCTTCGAGCGGATCGAGCGGCCCGCGGTGCCAGCCGTAAACGACACGGCGTGGGCGAAGACCCCGATCGATCGCTTCATTCGCGCGCGGCTCGAGCAGGAAGGCCTCACTCCCAATCCCGAGGCCGACAGGGTGACGTTGGCTCGCCGTCTCGCCCTCGACCTGACCGGGCTGCCGCCGGTTCCCGCCGCTGTCGAGGCGTTCGTCGCGGACGCATCGCCCGATGCCTACGAGCGGTATGTAGACACGCTGCTTGCCAGCCCGCACTACGGCGAGCGCATGGCGATCGAGTGGCTCGATGCGGCCAGGTATGCCGATAGCCACGGCTACCAGACCGACTCCAGCCGCTCCAACTGGCCGTGGCGAGATTGGCTCATCAAGGCCTACAACGAAAATCTCCCCTTCGATCAGTTCACCGTGCATCAGATCGCCGGAGACATGCTCGAGAAGCCGACCCGCGACCAGATCGTGGCCACGGGCTTCAATCGCAATCACCGGATCAATGGCGAAGGCGGCATCATCGCCGAGGAGTGGCGGGTCGAGAACATCATCGACCGCGTCGAAACCACATCCCAAACGTGGATGGCGCTCTCGGCCGGCTGTGCCCGCTGCCACGACCACAAGTACGACCCGCTCTCGCAGAGAGAATTTTATTCACTCTTCGCGATCTTCAACAACGTGCCCGAGTCGGGCACGATCATGGGTTCGCACAATCGCAGCGGTGGGAACTCAGACCCGATCCATCTGCTGCCGTCGCCCGAGCAGGAGCGGGAAATCGCCCGACTCGGGCAAGTGGTCGCCGACGCGGAAGCTGCCCTCGAGGCGGAGGTGGCGAACATCGACGACTTGGTGGCCGCCTGGGAAGACTCGATCCGGCCAGCGCTCGCCGCGCCACAGCAGGCATGGGAGCCGTTTGAGCCGCTCGAATTGCGGAGTGCAGGCGGGGCGAGTTTCCGCCGAAGCGAGGATGGAACGTGGTTCGTCGAAGGCAAGCTCCCACCGAAGGATACCTACGAGTTCGAGACCCTCGTGCCGGCCGACAGCCTCGGTGGTGTTCGGCTGGAGGTGCTCCCCGATCCGAGCCTGGCTGGGAACGGGGGTTTCAGCCGCTCGGGCAATGGCAACATCGTCGTGACGAAGATCGAGGCCGAGATCGAGCCCCCGGGCGATGCCAAGGTTATTCCGATCGAGTTGATCCGGGCCGAGGCGAGCTACGAGCAGGACGGCTGGCCCGCAACGAGTGTGCTCCAACTCAAGGGAGAGAAGGGCAAGGGCTGGGCGGTCGATGGACATAATCCCCAGAAGCGCGAGCCGAGGCAGATCGCCGTGTTTCCAGCGAAGCCCGTGACGCTCCCGGAGAATTCGCGGCTCGTGGTTCGGATCCGCCAGGAAGCGTTCGACGGCCATGCTATCGGCCGGTTTCGGCTCGCGTTTTCTTCCGAAGAGCCCGGCATGCTCGGGGTGGCGGGCTCGAAACTGCCGCAACTCGTCAAGGACGCGATCGCGATCGAGCGCGATCAACGCTCGCCGGCGCAGCGGGCCGAGATCACGAAGTTCTACCGGGCCAACGTCGATGGCCCGATTCGTCGCGCGGAGGCGGCCCGTGAGGCGGCCAAGAAGAGCGTCGAGTCGTTCAAGGGTTCGCTCCCGAGCGCCATGGTGATGAAGGAGGGGCCGCCGCGCGACGCCTTCCTTCTCCACCGCGGCGAGTACGACAAGCCCGGTGAGAAGGTCGAGGCCGGGCTGCCGGCGTTTCTTCCCAAGCTGCCCGTGGGAACGAAACCCGATCGTCTGGCGCTGGCCCGGTGGCTCGTCTCCCGCGAACACCCGCTCACGTCGCGGGTGTGGGTGAATCGAATGTGGGAAAGACTGTTCGGCACCGGTCTCGTGAAGACGAGCGAGAACCTCGGCAACCAGGCCGAATACCCGAGCCACCCGGAGTTGCTCGACTGGCTGGCAGCCGAATTCATGGAGACGGGCTGGGACATGAAGCGGTTCGTGAAGCTGCTCGTGACGAGCGCGGTCTACAGACAAAACGCGGCGATTGCTCCGGAAAAACTCGCCAGGGATCCGGCCAACCGTCTGCTCGCGCGGGCGCCGCGGATTCGCCTGCCTGCAGAAAGCGTGCGCGACGCCGCTTTCGCAGCCGGAGGGCTGCTGGTGCCCACGGTCGGCGGCCCGAGCGTGCGGCCGTGGATGCCCGACGGCGTGTGGGACGAGACAAGCAAGTATGGCGACCTGCGCGGCTATAAGCCCGACACCGGGCCGGGCAGGTATCGGCGCACGATGTACACGGTTTGGAAGCGGACGGCGGCGCCGCCGACGATGCTCCTCTTCGACGCCCCGAACCGTGAGACCTGCATCGTGAAGCGGTCGCGGACCAACACGCCGCTGCAGGCGCTGGCGCTCTTGAACGAGACCACCTTCATCGAGGCGGCGCATGGTCTCGCGAAGCGGATGGTCTCCGAAGGCGGGGTGACGCCGGCCGAGCGAATTGCGTACGGCTTCCGGCTGGCGATCGGTCGCGGGCCGACCGCCGCCGAACTGGCCGCCCTCGTGCACGGCTTCGACACGGATCTCGCGGCGTTCACCGCCGATCCGGAGCGGGCGGAGAAATTCGCGAAAGTGGGCCTCGTCAACAGGCCCGACGAGGTGTCGGCGGCCGACTTCGCCGCCTACTCGCTCGCCGCCAACGTGATCATCAATCTCGACGAATTCGTGATGCGGGAGTGAAACCGATTCCCGGAAGCCCGAGGCGTAAGCCGAGAGGATACAGCCGTCATCCCCGCAGGAAACTTATCGTATGTCCACTCAGCCCTTCATGGCCGCGCAGGATTTTCTCAACCGGCGGGTGTTTCTCGGCGGTGCCGCCGGCGGCCTCGGCTATGCCGCGCTCGCGAGCCTCATGCAGCCGCGCGTGGCCCGGGCGGGCTTGACGAGTGGGGCGGGGCGGCATTCGTTTCCCAACTTCCCGCCCAAGGCGAAGCGGGTGATCTATCTCTTTCAGTCGGGCGCGCCTTCGCAGATGGATCTCTTCGACCCGAAGCCCGAGATGGAAAAGCGCCGGGGCGACGACCTGCCCGAGTCGATCCGGCAGGGGCAGCGGCTCACCACGATGACGAGCGGCCAGAAAAATTTTCCTGTCGCACCCTCGATCTTCAAGTTCGCGCAGCATGGCGAAAGCGGAATGTGGTTCAGCGAACTCGTGCCCAACATCGCCCGGCATGCCGATCGCTGGTGCATGATCCGCTCGATGTACACCGAGCAGATCAATCACGATCCTGCGATCACGTTCTTTCAAACGGGCCATCAGCTGGCCGGCCGCCCGAGCATCGGGTCGTGGGTGAGCTACGGCCTCGGCAGTGAAAACGCCGATCTGCCCGCCTACATCGTGCTCACGAGCTTCGGCTCCGGCCGCAAGGACGACCAGCCGCTCTATGATCGCCTGTGGGGAGCGGGATTCCTGCCGACCGAGCACCAGGGCGTGCGTTTTCGCAACACGGGCGATCCCGTGCTCTACCTCGCCGACCCGGCGGGCATCGACCGCCAGATGCGCAGGGCCACGCTCGACCGCATCGCCGCGCTCAATGCCGCCCGTTCGAACGTGATCGGCGACCCCGAGATCGCCGCCCGCACCGCGCAGTATGAGATGGCCTTTCGCATGCAGGCGAGCGTGCCCGAGATCATCGACTTCAAGGACGAGCCGAAGCACGTGCTCGATGCCTACGGCCCCGACGTGCACCGCCCGGGCAGCTACGCCTTCAACTGCCTGCTCGCCCGCCGGCTTTCGGAGAAGGGTGTGCGGTTCGTGCAGCTCTTCCACATGGGCTGGGACCATCACGGCGGCCTGCCGGGAGCGATCAAGGGACAGGTCAAGGACACCGATCAGGCGACGGCCGCCTTGCTCGA
>JAIXPT010000435.1 GCA_027486095.1 Planctomycetaceae bacterium
GCGGCAGCGGCCGCCGCGGTAGGCATACACGTCGCCGCACCAGCGGTTGTAGTCGCCCGAACCGTAACGGCCGTACCAGTTGCGGTCGTTGTAATGGGTATTGATGCTGTTCCAGTTCTGCTGGCGGTTGACGTTGAAGTTGTTGATGACCGTCGTGTTGTTGTTCTGCCAGTTGTTGAAGTTGTTCTGGTTGTTGTTGCCGATGTTGTTCCAGTGATCCCCCCAGTCCGGACGGTTGCTGTTCCAGCCAGGACGGTTATTCCATGAAGGGGGATTGGTTCCGGGGCGGTTGCCGGGGCGGTTGACGTTGCCAGGCAGGGTCGTCGGACGGTTGAAATTGCCACCCTGACCCGGCCGGTTGATATTGCCAGGCAGTGTGGTTGGGCGGTTGAAATTGCCACCTTGATCCGGACGGTTGATATTGCCAGGCAAGGTCGTCGGACGATCCGGACGATTAGCCGGCTTCGTCAGATTGCCAGGCAGCGTCGTCGGACGGTCCGGGCGGTTAGCCGGCTTCGTCAGATTGCCAGGCAGCGTCGTCGGGCGGCCTCCGGTCCCCGGAAGCGTGATGGGTCCGGTCGGACGCTCCGGACGCGGGGCCGGTTTGGTCGAGGGACGATCAATCTCCGGACGCGGGGCTGGCTTCGTCGTCGGACGATCAATCTCAGGACGCGGCGCTGGTTTGGTCGTCGGGCGCTGAAAGCTGGAACCGCCGCCGGCACTTGGCCGCTCAACAGACGGGCGGCTGGGAGCGGGTCGGGTGCTGGGCCTTGATGGTGACGGGCGGCTCTCGGCAGGTTTACTGATCGCTGGACGGCTCGGGGCCGGGCGGCTCGATGGTTTGCTCGCGGACGCATGGCTTGGGGCCGGGCGGCTCGACGGCTTACTCGCGGACGAATGGCTAGGCGCGGGGCGGCTGGCGGGGCGGCTGACGGCAGGCCGCGAGGCGGCAGCCGGCTTGGAGAAGTTGTGACCGCCCGACGGCCTCGCGGCGGCACCCCGGGCACCGCTCGTGGCGGTGAGGAATGCCGTGCCGAGGGCGAGCACGGAGTAGAAGATGGTGCGCATGGTGCGGAATGGGCGGAAGGTTACTTTTCGCGGACGATCGTGACCGGCCCAATGTTAGGAAGGGTTTCACCGCCGAGCGAACGGCTGGCGACCGACCATGAGATCTTGTCGTCGTCGACCTTGGAAACGGTGATTTCCTCGCTGCCGACTTCACCATCGGGGAGGACCGTGCGGCTGAGGACGAGCCAGCGGTCGCCGTCCGGCGTCCATGTGCGATCGGTGAAGCTGCCATCGGATTCGAACACCCATGAGCGGACTTGTTCCTGTTCAGCGTCCCAGCCGATGATTTCGGTTCCTTCGCGGGCCTCAACGCCATCAGCACCGGGAATGCTGAAGGTGCGGGTGAGGAAACTGCCAGAGGGGGACCATTCCACGGTGCACTTCATGCCGTCAGGCTCAGTGGACTTCCACGAACCAGCGAACCATGCGAGATCCTGTAGCAATGAAGCGGCGGCCGGCGCACTCTCGTCGTCCAGTTCGGTGAATTCCGTGATCGCCCATTTGCCGTCACGCTTCACATGCACTGCCGTGAATTCGTTCACGGCCGAGGATCCATCAGGATCGGTAACCGTGGCTTCTCCGCGGACGCTGAAGACATCCTCGGTAATCTTGCGGGCAGCGTCAATCTCTAGGGCAATCGTCCGGCCCTTGCTGTCTGCGAACACGGATTTGAGCAGGCCCTCGATGGCCGCGCGACCGCTCGTCTGGACGCCTTCATTGCTGATCCATTCGGCGTCGTCTGCGAAGAGCGCGGCCACTGCTGCGGCGTCGGCCTTGTTGTAGGCGGCCACATAAGCAGCCGCAGTCTCGCGGGCCGCCGCGAGTTCCGGTGATACCGCCGCAGCGGCCGCCGGAGCAGGCGCAGCAGCAGGTTTGTCCTGAGCACCCGCCGGAATGGCAGCGAGCAGCAGAAGGGAGGCAATGGCAGTCGGGGTCTTCATGGTTCAATTCATCAGGGTTAACTCGGGGGACAACCCCCACAGCTAATCGCCGGATCGCTAACCGGGCAATGGAAAATCCGCACCCTCAGCCCCGCAATCCCCCGGCGGCTGCGTTCGTCTGCATCGGCTCGCAACAAGTGGCATCACCCTCCATCCGACCGCTTTCCCAAGGCCCTTCCCGCGCCGTACCACGGCCTTGCTTTGACTCCGCGAATCACTCGCTCCGCGGGTCCCGTGGGTGATTTCCAATTGAGCAGGCCGCGCCGTCCAGTATCGGCAATGCCATGCATCTGACCGGCTCGTTCCATCCCTCCCAGCGCGTGCTTCTCGGCCCCGGCCCCAGTGACGTGCCGGCCCGGGTCCTCAATGCCATGGCCGCACCGACCCTTGGACACCTCGATCCGGAATACCTCGCGCTCATGGACGACACCCGGCGGCAACTCCAGGCCATCTTCCGCACCGCCAACGAACTCACCCTCGCCATCAGCGGCACCGGCAGCGCCGGCATGGAAGCCGTCGTCGTCAATCTCGTCGAACCCGGCGACGAAGCCATCGTCTGCGTCAACGGGGTCTTCGGCACCCGCATGAAGGATGTCATGGAACGCGCCGGAGCAACCGTCCACGCCATCGAAGTCCCATGGGGCGAAACCATCCCGACCGAACGAGTCGCCGACGCCCTCCGCACCTTCCCCCGCGCCAAGGTCTTCGGCATCGTCCACGCTGAAACCAGCACCGGTGCCCACCAGCCGCTCGAGGAAATCTCAAGGCTCGTCCA
>JAIXPT010000331.1 GCA_027486095.1 Planctomycetaceae bacterium
AAGTGGTCGGCGAGATACTCCTCGGAGAGCGTGAGTGTCTTGATCGCGGTGATGCTCTTGCCTGGATCGATGGCGACGACACGGTCGAGAAGCGTGAAACGCATGAGACATCCGTTGCGACTGAGAGTGACGTGGTCTGCCGGCATGGGCACCCGCCTGCGGGCCCGGCCGGGCTCGCGTCAAGCGAGTCCGTTCGAATCGAACAGGCGGCAGTCTATGGCGCTGCCGCCCCCCCCACAACCGTCTGCGTGGCCCGCCCGCGGCGAAATTCGGCACCGCCGCCCTGACAGCCACCACGACCCGCAGAGTTTGCCGGATTCCGCCGGGATGGCCGCCGAATTGCAGCGACTCCGCCGACGGCGCGTTGTTTTTCAGCGCCCTGCCTGCGAATGATTGATCGATCCATGGACGGCGGTTGTTTGGTTCACCCGGTCCCGTTCACCCTGTTCCATGGAGCCAGCGATGCACACCTCCCTTCCGGGCTTCGCGCACCCGCTCGACGAATTGCGCGACGAGTTCGATCGCTTCTGGGGCACCCTCGCAGCCGCCCCGCCGCTGCACGGCCGGGGCAACCCTCCGCCCACGGCGTCATTCCCAGCCGTGAATGTCCGCGAGACCGACGACGCGCTGATGATCGAGGCCGAGGTGCCGGGCCTCGATGCGGGCGAAGTGGGCATCTCCGCCACGGGCGACGAACTCGTGCTCAAAGGATCACGGCCTGAGCCGGAGATGCCGCCCGCTCGGTCCGGCGCGAAGGGAAACGGCCAACGCCAGCCGGCCGTCACCTGGCATCGCCGCGAACGGGGTACGGGCAGCTTCGAGCGGCGCATCAGGCTGCCGGTGGCGATCGACGCCGCCCGGGTGGAGGCCAGGCTCGCCGACGGCGTGCTCACCGTCACCTGCCCCAAGGCTCCCGAGGCCCAGCCCCACAAGGTGCAGGTTCGTTCGGCCTGACACCATTTCATCCACCGATCCAATCCCCACGACACGAGGAGCAGAGATCCATGGCCACCACCATTGCGAAGACCGAAAGCCGAGCCGGAGCCGCGCCCGCTCAGGCGGAGACCCCGCTCACCTACCAGCCCAACGTCGATATCTGCGACTGCGGGGCGGAGGTGCTGATCGTCGCCGACATCCCCGGAGCCCGCACCGACGGCATCGACGTGTCGTTCGAAGACGGCGTGCTCTCGCTCCACGCGAGGGTGCCGGCCCGCGAACTGCCCGGCCGCTCGCTCGGCCAGGAATACGGCTGCGGCGACTACCGCCGGTCGTTTCGCCTGGGCGACGACTTCGACGCCTCGCAGATCACGGCCACCTACCGCCACGGCGTGCTCACGATCCACGTGCCGCGGCTCGCGGCGGTGCGGCCGCGGAAAGTCGAGGTCAGGGCCGGCTGATGCCCGCCCGCAGCGCTCCGCATCACGGCGGGTGTCCGGCCGATCGGAGCGCGTCGATCGTTGTTTTGACGTGCTGTCTTGTTTCAGTTCCACCTTCCCGAGAAAAGGAGACCGTCTGATGAGTTTGATTCCTTTTCGCACGAAGCGCTCGAGCGGCATGGAGGGGGGCAACCTCGCCACCCTGGCCGATTTTCGCCACGAGATGAACCGGCTCTTCGAGGGCTTCTTCAGCCGGCCGACGCCGTTCACGCCCAGCTGGTTCGAGGCCACCGAGCCGGGGCAGTGGATGCCGGCGATCGATCTCTCGGAAACAGACACGCAGATTCGCGTGCGGGCCGAGCTGCCGGGCATCGACCCGAAGGACGTTGACGTGAGCGTGTCGGGCGACCGGCTGCTGATCTCGGGTGAGAAAAAGTCGTGCACAGAAGAGTCCGGCGAGGGCTGGTCGCACTGCGAGAGCCACTACGGAGCCTTCAGCCGGGCGATCCCGCTGCCCGAATCGGTCGATCCGGCGAAGGTCACGGCCCGCTACGACAAGGGCGTGCTCATGGTGGAGCTCACCAAAGCCCCGTCGAGCACGTCGCGCAAGGTGCCGGTGCTCACGAAGTAGGCTGCCTGGCCGGCGCGCAGGGTATCATCGGGGCCGCGGGGAGCCATGCCTCTCCGCGGCCCCGCTCGTTTGGCCCGCCGCAGGCTCAGCCCGTATGCCGCTCGTTCTCGAACCACGCGCCGATTCCGCAGCGCTCTCCATTGATTTTGCCGGCGTGGTTCCCGATCGGATCGCCATGCTCTCGGCGCCCGAGATCGGCCGCATGGTGATCCGCGCCGACGAGCGTCCGGCCGAGCTCGGCACGCTCTTCCGCCTCTCGGGCTCGGCGGCCGATGGCCGGATCGAATGCCGCGGCGACTTCGCCCGCGTGCACGGCGTGGGCGCGGAGATGGCCCGGGGCGAAATCACGGTGGCGGGAAACGCCGGGCGGCATGCCGGCGAACGCATGACGGGCGGCATGCTCATGATCGCGGGCGACGCCGGCGACTGGCTGGCCTGCGAGATGGCCGGCGGCACGGTGCAGGTGGCCGGATCGGCCGGCGACAACACGGCCGGAGCCCTTCCCGGCAGCCGGTTCGGCATGCGTGGCGGGCTCGTGATGATCGCGGGCCACGCCGGCTGCCTGGCAGGCGCCAGGATGCGGCGCGGCATCCTCGCCATCGGCGGCGACTGCGGCCCGGCGGCGGCCTTCGAGCTGCGGGCGGGCACCGTGCTCGTGGTCGGCACGCTCGGCCCCGAGGCTGGGCACGGCATGCAACGCGGCTCGCTCGTGGCGGCGGGCCTGGCCGGCGAGCCGCCGGCCACATTTCGCAAGGGGGCGGTGTGGGAGCCGGCCTTCATGCCGCTGCTCGCGGCTCGGCTCGAGGCGGCGGGGTTTTGCCCGGGCGGCGCTGCGATCCGCACGCTCCTCGCCGGCCCGTGGGAGCAGTGGCATGGCGACCTCGTGACCGGCGGCCGGGGGGAAATTTTCCGGCGCGGCATGCGGGCTGCCGCCTGATTTCCACACCCGCTTTCATGCCCCTTTGGTTTCGGCTAGTCTCTGAGGCTCCCGCCACGTGGCGGCCCCGCACCATTTTCGCAGGATACGACACTCCGGTATGCCCACGATCAGCCAGCTTGTTCGCAGCCGCCGCCGGCCAAAGCGCAAGTTTTCCAAGTCGCCCGTGCTCGACCGCTGCCCGCAAAAGCGGGGCGTGTGCCTGCAGGTGCGCACGATGACGCCGAAGAAGCCGAACTCGGCCCT
>JAIXPT010000068.1 GCA_027486095.1 Planctomycetaceae bacterium
GAAACGTCGCCTGATCCCTTCGCGAGAGCGCCCGGGGGATCGGGTGTGTGGTGTGTGTCAGGGCGCTCGTGGCAAGGAGCCATTCAATGGCGAAGAAGAAGAAGAAGGCTGCCAAGAAGGTCGCCAAGAAGAAGAAGGGCCACGGCTAGTCCTTCGCCCGTGCCTGCCTCGTCGATCCGGCATGCCTTCGGGCGTGGCGGCGAGACGAACCGCCGGCCGGGCACGTCGACCGTACAACCGTCGACTGTTCAGACGAGAAAGGCCGGCCCGGGCCCTTGGGCGCCCGGGCCGGCCTGATTTTTTTATGGGTGGCTATCGCCGCGGCCAATGCCCTCTACCATTTCGGGCATGAATGCCAGCCTTCCGCCTTCTGGCGACTTTTTGCTCGCCACCTGCCAGGGGGGTGCCGAAGCCGCCCTCGCTGCGCGGCAAGCGGTGGCCGTGCCCGGCCTGGCCCGCGCCGCCTGGCGGCGTGGCGTGGTGACGTTTCGCAGGCAGCCGGGGGCCGGCCCGCTCTCGCACGCCGAACGGAGCGGGCTCGTGTTTGCCCGCACGCTCGTCCATTCGCTCGGGCAGGTGACAGGCCCCGACGTGGGCTCGCTCGTGCGTGCGCTCCACGAGCTCGCCGGACCCCAGCGCTGGGGCGACATTCATGTCTGGCCGCGCGAGCCGCGGGTGGAGGGTGATCCCGCGACGCTTCGTGCGGCGATTGTCGCCGGGCTCGATGTCGATCGGCGTGGTTCGTTGCCGGCTGCGGGCCTTCCCACTCCACCCGGCGCGCTCGTGCTCGACTGTGCGATCGATGGGCCGGACCGCTGGTGGGTGGGCTGGCATGTCGCCGACACGCCGTCTGGCACGTGGCCGGGCGGCATCTATCCCCAGGGCCTCCCCGCAGGAAAAGTGTCGCGCGCCTGGCTCAAGCTCGATGAAGCGATCGCCACCTTCGCGCTCGACCTCGCCCCGGGCGAGCGCGCCGTCGAGCTCGGCGCGGCGCCGGGAGGCGCCTGCCAGCGGCTGCTCGAGGCCGGGCTCATCGTCACGGGCGTCGATCCGGCGCTCGTCGATGACCAGGTCGCGCGGCATCCGCAGTTCGAGCAGTGGCGCATGCGGGCCCGCGACGTGAAGCTCAAAGGCTTTCGCGGCTTCGACTGGGTGGTGGCCGACATGAACATCGACCCGACGAGCACGCTCGAAGCGATCGGCCGCGTCGTCACGGCGCCCGGCACGTTTCCCCGGGGCATCATCGCCACGCTCAAGATGCCAAACTGGGCGCGGGCCGCCGAACTGCCCGCCTGGCTCGCCCAATTCTCCGGCTGGGGCTATGCCACCCGGGCCCGCCAGCTCTCCACCGGAGGTCGCGAGATCTGCGTCGTTGCCGAACGGGCTGCCGTCAGCCGTCGGCCTCCCCGTGCCACGCGGCGGCCGGGTCGCTGAGGCTGCCCGACTCGACATGCAGCCGCCCGGCGACGGTGTCGAGCACGAGGGCCCCATACCGATCGATGCCGAGGCAGGGCCCGTGCACCGTGTCGCCCGTCGCACCCGTCCCCAGCCCGCGGTAGACGGTGACACCTTGCCCGGTGAGGGCGCACAGCGGGCGATAGCGGGCCACGAGCAGGCGATCGTCGGTGGCCATGCCGGCAAGCAGGGCGACCAGGCGTGGCACAAAAGCCACGAGCAGCCGCTCGCGCGGAAGAGCCCGGCCGGTCACATCGGGCACCGTCGCGATCTGGCGGCCGATGCCGGCGGGTGCGTCGGCGGCAGTGCCGGCGGTGTTCACGCCGACGCCGAAGATCACCCGCCCGCCCGGCGTCGTCTCCACGAGAATCCCCGCGAGCTTGCCACCTTCACTCTCGATGTCGTTCGGCCAGCGGATCCGCGGCGCGAGCCCGGGCTCGAGGCTCACGAGCGCCTCGGCGAGCGCCACCCCGCAGGCGAGCGACCACGCAGGCTGGATCGAACCAGCCCCGACGACGTCCGCATCGAGCACGAGGCTCATCACGAGCGACCCCTCCGGCTGCCACCAGCGGGCACCGCGCCGGCCGCGGCCGCAGCGCTGTCGGTCGGCGACGACGAGCGCCGGCAACAGCGTCGTCGGATCCGCAGCCACCTCCCGGGCCCGATCCATCGTCGTCTCCACCTCGTCGAGATGGTCGAACGCCGCGACGCCAGCCTGGCGAGAGAGCACGTCGGCGTCGATCGGGTCGGGGATCATGAATGTGGCAAACCGCGTAGGCCGGGCATTGTGCGGGACGCCCCGATCGTGGGCCAGACCCCTGCGACCTTGACCCTGCTCCGCAACGGCTGCTACCCCCCAGTTTCGAAACCGTGAGGGCGGCACGGCAGACGGTCTGTTGCCTGGTTTTCCGGCAGGTCAGCGCGTGCGCATGTGGCGATTCATCCTGGCGTGGTCGATGGTGCTCGGAGCGCTCCAGGCGTTGCCGCGCGCCTGCGCGCAGACAGTTTCGCTGCCGTCGCCGGCGTCTTCATCGCTCGATCGCCTGGCCCAGGCCGGGTCGTTCGGCACCCCGCTCTCACCGCCGCCACCGGCCTGGGATCCTTACGCGCCGCAGGCAGCGCAGGCGTTTCCCGCATCGCCTTCCCCGGGCACCTGGGCCCCGGCGCAGGCCCCCTCGGCGATCAGCGGCCAGCCCGGCTATCCGGGCTACTCGACAGCCGCCCCCTCGCTCGTGCAGACGCAGGCCCCGGCCGGCGCCCCAAACTCGCTTTTTCCTCCCGGCTATCCCCAGCAAAACTCGACCTTTCAACAGACGATGCGGCTCTATCAAGGCGCGCGCGGCAGCTGGGCCTATCTCTTCGGCAACGGCCAGGGCACGAGCGTCGGCGTCAACGAGCTCGACACCACCGCCACGTTCGCCCTGCCCTTCTTCCACAACTCGCAGGTGAACCTCAATCACGCGCCGCTTTTGATCACACCGGGCTTCGGGCTCCAGCTCTGGGACGGCCCGCAGACATCCGCCACGATGCTCGCCGACCTGCCGCCCAACACCTACGACGTATTCGTGGATACGGCCTGGAACCCTCAGCTCACGCCCGTGTTCGGCGCCGAGCTCGGCCTGCGGCTCGGCATCTACACCAATTGGGACGTGCTCGTGACGCAGAGCTGGCGCATCATGGGCCGTGCGATCGGCACGGTGCAGCTCACACCGACGATGGTGGGCAAAGCGGGCATCGTGTACCTCGACCGCAACCTCGTGAAGCTGCTCCCGGCCGTCGGCGTCACGTGGACGCCCGACGCCAACTCGCGTTACGACATCTTCTTTCCCGCGCCCAAGGCCGCGAAGCGGTTTACCCAGCTCGGCAAGCACTCCGTGTGGGGCTTTTTGGCGGGCGAGTACGGCGGCGGCGCCTGGACGTTTCGCCGGCAGAGCGGCCAGATCTCTCCCTTCGATTACAACGACGTCCGCATCTCGCTGGGCACGGAGTTCGTGCCGCAGACACCCACGGGCCTTTCGGGCAGCTTCGAGGTGGGCTACGTGTTCGCCCGGCAGCTGTTCTTCGTGGACGGCCCGCCGCAGTACCAAAACCTGAACGACACGCTGATGCTCCGGCTCGGCCTTGCCTACTAGATTGTCCGCGGAAACGGCCGGCAGGTGACAGGACTGGTGACCCCTTGGTACGTCGAAGACGGAGGCGAGGGGGTCGGCGAACGCTCGAGGAGCATTGGGCCGCCGCGGCCCACGCGATGAGCCAATCCGCAGTTGGAACGGCGGACACAAAAAGTTTGCCGCCCCCGAGCCGTCGCATTACCACCGCAGGTTTGCTCCACACGCTTGCTGCGGGTTTGCTCATCCTTTTCAGTTGCACTCCTGTGCGGGCCGACGACGAGGTCGTGCCGCTGCCGCCGGTGGAGCAGGGGGTCTTCGAGCGGATCCGCCTCGCGGCGCTTGGTACCGTGCGCCTGGCGGCCTTGGGCGACCCGCAGGATCTCACCGAGCCGCTCCTGCCCGACGATCTCGCGCCGCCCGGCCAGCCCCGCCAGGAGTTCGAGCCGCCCGCCGGGCGAAAACTCCCACCCGGTGCCAAGCCCGGCGCACTGCAGCAGGTGATCTTCACCGCCACCGAATTGCCGCGGCTGGGATCGAACGGGCTCGGGCTCACGACGCTCGACACGAGCCTCACGATCGGGCTCCCGGCTCCGACCATCGAGTCGCCGCTGATCCTCACACCCGGGTTCGGCGGCACGTTCATCGACGAGGTGAGTGGGCCGATGGATCCGGGGCTGCCCGCGCAGCTCTACGATGCCTGGCTGCAGGCCCGCTGGCTCTGCAAGGTCGGCGACAAGCTCGGTGTGGATCTCGCGGTGGCCCCAGGATGGTATAGCGACTTCGTCAATGACACGCCGCAGGCCTTCCGGATCACCGGCCACGGCTTCGGGGCCTACGAGGCGACGGAGAACCTGCGCATCGTGGCCGGCGTGATCTATCTCGATCGCTACGACGTCAACATCCTCCCGGCCGGCGGCCTGCTCTGGACACCCACCGATGACAAGCGGTTCGAACTCATCTTTCCCAGGCCACGGCTCGCCTGGCGGGTGAAGGAGACCGACCGCGGATCGCAGTGGGTCTATCTGGCAGGCGAGTTCGGCGGCAACCAGTGGGCCGTGCGGCGCGACAGCGGCGCCAACGACGTCGTCGTCTACCACGACTACCGGCTGCTGGCCGGGTGGGAGCGCCGCCCTGCCGATCTCGGCATCTCATGGCGGGCGGAAGCCGGCTGGGTGTTCGGCCGGCTCGTCGAGTATTACATCACCGACACGGCCGACTATCGGCCCAGCGACACGCTGCTCGTGCGCGCGGGGGTGTGGTATTGACTACGCCCCGGCGGGGTCCTTGCCACCGACCCACGGGCCGGCGAGCGACATATACGCCTCGGGCTTGAGCGTGCTGCCGGTGTCGCCGGCGTGCCAGCCGGGCACGTGCTTGGGCTGGCCCCGCTCCTTCGAGAGCGTCTCCCACTTCTTGGCCCAGGCGGGGCTGCCGTCGGAGTAGGTGCCGCTCGCGGCGTCGAAGTGATAGACCTTGCCGTTGCGGTAGCTCATCGCCCCCAGGATCACCGTCACCACCGCCGCCGCGCCGAGATCGGGCGTGTTGTTGCACATCTCAGGCTTGCCCGCGGCCATGGCGTCGAGCCAGTTCTTGAAGTGCAGATACGTGGTGTCGTTTTTCTTGAGCGTCTCATCCGTCAGGTCGGTCTTGATCACTTCGTCTTTGATGTCGGCGTTGAACGTCACCTGCGGCCGCTCCGCCACGAACTTGAACTCCGTAAACTGCTCGCCGTTGCCGAATTCGAAGGCCCCGTTGTGGCCCCGGATCACCTGCTTGAGCCGCGAGTTTTCATTGCACATGGTGGACGAGATCAGCCCCTGGCAGCCCTCGTTGTAATCGGCGACGACGGTCGCCACGTCGGGCACTTCACGGGTGTCGAGCTCGAGATAGATGCCGCCGGCCCCCACGACCCGCGCCGGATACCTGAGGCCCGTCGCCTTGAGCATCGCCGTCGTGCGGTGCACAAAAAGATCGGTGAGCATGCCCGAACCAAACGGCCAGTAGCAGCGCCACTGGGCGTAGAGGGCGCGGTCGAAATCCATCTCGGGGGCGAGGCCGGCCGACACACCGAGCCAGCGCTTCCAATCGATCGTCTGGGGCGTCATCTCCTTCTCGAGCTTGTAGTAGCGCCACTGCCCCATCGACGAGTTCCGGAAATACTCCGTCTGAAACCCGAGCACCTTGCCGAGCTTACCCGAGTCGATGAGCTCCCGGGCCTGGTCCCAGACTTTCAGACTCGTGGACTGCACACCCACCTGCATCACCTTGCCCGTCTCGCGCCACACTCTCGCGACGTCGATCGCCTCTTCGACGGTTTTCGTCATCGGCTTTTCGGCGAAGACGTGCTTGCCCGCCTTGAGGGCATCGACGATCTGCCGGTGGTGCCAGTGGTCGGGCGTGCCGATGCACACGGCATCGACGTTTTTATCGGCGAGCAGGTCGGTGTAATCGACGTAGCGCTTCGCCTCGACGCCGGTCTCCTTCTTGATGAAGTCGCAGACCGTGTCTTCCTGTTTCTTGTAGACCTCGCTCACCGCCACGAGGTCGATATTGGCCCCTTCGCTGCGGAGCTTTGCGAGCGTCTTCACGTGGGCGCCAAAGCCGCGACCCCCAGGGCCGATGAACCCGATCCGAATCCGGCTGTTGGCGTCGGCCGCTGAGGCGGGGGCGGCGTTGGCAGCGATCGCGCCTGCGGCCGCGGTCGAGACGCCGATGAAGCCACGGCGGGAAAGACTTGCGGAGGCGGCATCGGGGGTGGTGAGTGGCTCGGACATCGGAAGGCTCCTGGCTCGAAAAAGGGCTCGGAATGGGAACGGTGCGGGATGATCGGTCATACTATTTCACCACCTCGGCCCCGGTCGTGCCAGTCGCATGCGAATGTCTTTTCTTTTGCGAGCGGCGGCCGTATTCCTCGCCTGCGGCGGCGTGGATGCGGTGGCGACCCCGCCGGCCCGGCCCAATCTCGTGATCGTGGTCGCCGACGACGCCGGCTGGGGGGACTTTTCGTTCGTGGGGAATGCCGCGGTGGACACGCCAGCCGTCGATTCTCTGGCCCACGACGGCGCGATCCTGGAGCAGTTCTGCGTGCAGCCGGTCTGCTCGCCCACGCGGGCCGAGCTCCTCACGGGCCGCTACCACCCGCGGAGCGGCGTTCGCGGCGTGTCGCTCGGCCAGGAGCGCATGGCCCCCGACGAGCGCACGCTGGCACACGTGTTTCAGGATGCCGGCTACGCCACCGGCTGCTTCGGCAAATGGCACAACGGCACGCAGTGGCCGTATCACCCGCTCGCCCGCGGCTTCGACACCTTTTACGGATTCACCGAAGGACACTGGGGAGATTATTTCGACGCCGAGATGGAGCGCGATGGCGTCTTCGTACAGGGCCGGGGCTACCTCGCCGACGACATCACCGACCACGCGATCGGGTTTATCGAGACGGCCCGGACGAATGAAAAACCATTCCTGTGCTATGTCGCGTTCAACACGCCGCACTCGCCCATGAGCGTGCCCGAGGCGGAGTGGGAGCGGTTTTGCGACAAGCCGATCGAGCGGCGCGGCCCGGACGGCGACCGCGAAGATCTCACGTTCACCCGAGCGGCGCTCGCGATGGTGGAAAACCTCGATGCAAATCTCGGCCGGCTGCTCGCCACGCTCGACCGGCGCGACATGGCCCGCGACACGATCGTCGTCTTCTGCTCCGACAACGGTCCGAACAGCAGCCGCTGGTGCGGCGGGATGCGCGGCAAGAAGGGCTCGACCGACGAGGGGGGCGTGCGGAGCGTGTGCTGCATCCGCTATCCCGCCCGGATCCAGCTGGGCACGATCATCGACGACGTGACCGGCGCGATCGACCTCCTGCCGACGCTCGCGGGCCTCGCGGGCCTCGACCACGAAAATGAAAAACCGCTCGATGGCGTCGATCTCGCGCCGCTGCTCTGCGGTGGCCGTGAGGCACAAGCGACGGCCGCCGCAATTGCCGACCGGGCCATCGTCGCGAGTTTTGGCGGCAAGGTGAGCGTGCGGACCACGAGCCATCGGCTCGACGCCGAGGGCCGGCTCTACGACCTAGCGAACGATCTGGGCCAAGCCCGCGACATCGCCGCCGAGCAGCCCGAGAAGGCGACGCGGCTGCGTGAAATCGCAGCAGCCTGGCGGCGCGACGTGCTCGACGCCGTGCCGCGTCCCGCAGAGGAGCGGTTTCCGGTGGGCTATCCCGGGGCGCCCCTGACCGAACTTCCCGCCCGCGATGGTGTGCCGCACGGTGGCGTCGAGCGCAGCGGCAAGGCCCCCAACTGCTCGTTCTTCACCCACTGGACGAACGCAGACGATTCGATCACCTGGGCGGTCGATGTCGTCGAGCCGGGCGGCTACACGGCCGAACTCTGGTACACCTGCCCGCCCGCTGACGCGGGCTCCACGGTCACGCTCTCTGGCGGCAAAGCCGCGGTCACCGGCACGATCGCCCCCGGCTGGGATCCGCCGCTCAACACGGCCGACGACCGCGTGCCACGCGGCCACGGCGAAAGTTTTTCGAAGCAGTTCCGACGGCTCACGCTCGGCACGATCACGCTGGCCAAGGGCCCGACGACACTCGTCCTCCGAGCTTCGACGATCCCCGGCGCCTCCGTCGCCGACATCCGCCGCCTCGTCCTCCGCCCCGCCCCGTAGGACAGGCTTCAGCCTGTCACGATCCCAGACAGGCTGAAGCCTGTCCTCCTTCCAGTCTCACGGGTTCGTGAGATTCGGATTCCAGAGTCCGGGCTTGATCTCAGGCACGGCGCCGTCGGCCGGGAGGGTCGTCTTCACGGCCGCGGCCAACTGCTTCGAGAGGTCGGCGACGGTGGCCGAATGGGCTGGCAGATCGGCGAGGTTCGTGAGCTCCTTGGGGTCGGCGGCGTGGTCGTAAAGCTCGCGGCCCTCGCGGCCTTCGTCCCACTCGGTGTACCGCCAGCGCGGCGTGCGGAGCGAGTAGCCGAAAAACTGTTTGCCCTTGGAGCCGGCTTCCGTGGGCGGGGCGCTGCGGCGGTGGCTGCCGCCACGGGTCACCTGCGTGACGGCCCAGCCACGGCCCGGTGCAGCCGGATCGGCAAGCAGCAGCACGAGGCTCTGCCCCTGGAGGTTTGTTGGAGCCGCGACGCCGCAGAGTGCGGCGAGCGTCGGAAAGAGATCGACCTGCGACACGGGCGCCTGCGCCACGCCCCCCGCCCGACAACGCCCCGGTGCCGCGATCAGAAGCGGCACGCGGGCACTCTCCTCGAAGAGGCTCATCTTCTGGTAGAGCCCGTGCTCGCCCATGTGGTAGCCGTGGTCGCTCGTGAATACCACGATCGTGTCGTCGGCGAGGCCATGTTTGTCGAGCGCGTCCAGCACGCGACCGACTTGCGCATCGAGAAAACTGATGCTCGCCCGGTAGGCCTGCTGGGCCTGCCGCCGCTGGGCGTCTGTCATCGCATCCTGCTCGGGCTTGCGGCTGCCGAGGGCTGCCTTCGGCATGTCCTGCTGATATCCGGCGACGTCCGTCACGAGCGGCATCTCCGCCTCGGGGTTGAGCCCGAAGTACGGATCCTTGGGCGCGACATACGGCGTGTGCGGCCGATAGAAGCCGACGGCCAGAAAGAATGGCCGCGAGCGGTCGCGGGTGCAGCGTTCGAGCACCCAGCCCGCATCGTCGGCCATGATGCCGTCGGTGTGCGCACGGTCGCCCTTTGGCGAGGCATACCAGCTCAGCGTGCCGCCAAACTTTCCCGGCTCGAGCGAAAAAATCTGCGGCTCCTCCTCCAGCCGATCGCAGCCCGCCGGGTTGATCTCGAGCTCCCACGAGCCGGGGTCGTCGTGACCGTTGGTGCCCACAGAGTCTGGGACGTTGTAGTGATACATCTTGCCAATCCGGGCCGCGAAGTAGCCTGCGAGCCGGAAGGCTTGCGGCATGCTGACCTGCGCGGGAATCGTCTGCCGAAAGATCCGCGCGTTGGCGTGGATGCCGGTCGAGTTGGGATGGAGCCCGGTCAGAAACGAATTGCGATTCGGCCCACACAGGGGAAACGCACAATACGCCCGCTCGAACCGCACACCGCGGGCGGCGAGCCGGTCGATATTGGGCGTCTTCGCGAGCGGGTCGCCGTAGCAGCCTAAAAAGCAGTTCAGGTCGTCGGAGACGATGAAGAGCACGTTGGGCCGCGTCTCAGCGGCATGAGCCACTCCCCATCCGAGGAAGAGTGCAGCGACGATGAGTCCTGTTCGACACGCCATTGATTGTTCACTCCTGCGTTGTTCTCATCGTCAGTGTGGGCGGAGGCGGCTGCCACCCGCAAGATCCCTCGCCGAGCTGTACGCTGATTGCCTGTCCTTTCACTTCCACATTCGCACCATTCTTTATGCCCTTCTGCGACGACTCCTTTCTGCTTTCGGGCCCCGTGGCGGCCGACCTCTACCACCGCGTGGCGGCGGGGCAGCCGATCGTCGATTACCACTGCCACCTCTGCCCGCAGGACATCGCCGAGGATCGGCGGTTTGAAAACCTGCATGCCGTATGGCTCGCGGGCGACCACTACAAGTGGCGGGCGATGCGGGCCGACGGCGTGGCCGAGGATCTGATCACTGGCGCAGCATCGCCCCACGAAAAATTCCGGGCCTGGGCCCGCACCGTGCCGCACACGCTCCGGAACCCGCTCTTCCACTGGACGCACCTCGAACTGCGGCGGCACTTCGGGATCGACGACCTGCTCGACGAGTCGTCGGCCGACAAGATCTGGCAGGAAGCCAACCGCCAGCTCGCCACGGGCGACCTCACGGCCTGTGGCATCCTCGCGCGGATGAACGTCGAGCTCGTGGGCACGACCGACGACCCGGCCGACCCGCTCGACTGGCATGTGGCGATCGCAAAGTCTGGTTTCAAAACCCGCGTCGTGCCCACGTTTCGGCCTGATGCGGCGGCTCGTGTCGATCGGCCCGAGGCACTCCAGGCCTGGACAAAGCGGCTCTCAGCGATCGCGGGCACGGCGGCCGACACCCTCCGCGGCCTGCTCGCGGCGCTCGAACAGCGCCATGCCGACTTCGCCGCCGCCGGCTGCCGGGCGAGCGACCACGGCCTTCTGCACCTCGCCGATGCCGACGTCACCGACGCCGAGGCAGACCAGATATGGAAGCGGGCCCTCACGGGCACGGCCGCCACGCCAGACGAAACGGTCCGCTTCGCCACGTTTCTCGTCCTCCACGTGGCCCGCTGGAACCACGCCCGGGGCCATGTCACGCAGCTCCATCTCGGCCCCTTCCGCGATCCGAATCCCAAGCTCGCGCGGGCGCTCGGCGCCGACTCGGGCTGCGACACCGTCGGCGATGCCCGGCAGGGGCCGGGGCTCGTGCGGTTTTTGGGCCGGCTCGCGGCCGAAGACGCGCTCGGCCGCACGATCCTCTACAACATCAATCCCGCCGACAACGCGCTCTTTGCGGCGCTGCCCGGCTCCTTCCAGGATGGCCGCGTGCCGGGCAAGATCCAGTGGGGCAGCGCCTGGTGGTTTCTCGACCAGGAGCGGGGCATGCGGGCCCAGATCGACATGCTCTCCGACTTGGGGCTCCTCGCGCGGTTCGTGGGGATGGTGACCGACTCGCGGTCGTTCCTCTCCTATCCGCGGCACGAGTATTTCCGGCGGATCCTTTGCGACTTGGTCGGCAGCGACGTCGAGACAGGCCGCCTGCCCGACCGCCGCGACTGGCTCGACGGCCTCGTCACGGCCGTGTGCTGCACGAACGCCCGCGATGCCCTCGGCGGGGCCTGATGCATCGGCTGCATGGGCCAGGTTTGTCGCGCCGGGTCAGGCCAGGATCTCTTTGATCACGTGGCCGTGCACGTCGGTGAGCCGGCGGTCGAAACCGTTGTGGCGGAAGGAGAGCCGCGTGTGGTCGAGGCCGAGGAGGTGCAGGATCGTGGCGTTGAAGTCGTAGAGCGAGCGTTTGTTTTCCACGGCCTTCACGCCGAGTTCGTCCGTCGCGCCGTGGCTCACGCCCGGCTTCACGCCGGCGCCCGTCATCCAGCAGGTGAAGCCGTCGGGATTATGGTCGCGGCCCTTGGCTCCCTTCTGGAAGAATGGCATCCGGCCGAACTCGGTGCACCACACGACGAGCGTTTCCGAGAGCAGGCCCCGCTGCTTGAGATCCTTGATCAGCGCCGCAGCCGGCTGGTCGAGGATCGCCGCGTGGCGGTCGTACTGCTCCTTGAGCTTCGAGTGGCCGTCCCAGTTGAGCTCGCCGCCGCTGGCATACGCGCCGTTGAAAAGCTGCACGAACCGCACGCCCTTCTCGATCAGCCGGCGGGCGAGGATGCAATTTTTCGCGAAGGCGGCCTTTGTCGGGTTCTGCGAATCGTTGGCACCGTACGCTTCGAGCGTCGCGGCCGACTCCGTCGAGAGGTCGTTGAGCGCGGGCATCGAGAGCTGCATCCGCGCCGCGAGCTCGTAGCTCGCGATCCGGGCGGCGAGCGAGTTGTCGTCGGGATGCCGGGCCAGGTGCTGCTCGTTCATCCGCACGAGCAGGTCGCGGGCGGCGCGGTCGGCCTCGGGGCCGATGCCTCCAGCCGGCGCAAGGTGCCGCACCGGGTCCTTGGCGGAGAGCGTCGTGCCCTGAAACTCCGCGGGCAAAAACCCCGGCCCCCAGTTGTTGCTGCTCGCCTGCGGGATGCCACGCGGATCGAGGAGCGACACGAACGCGGGGAGGTCCTGGTTGTCACTGCCGAGCGCATACGTCACCCACGACCCGATGCTCGGGAAGCCGTCGAAGATCGAGCCCGTGGAGAGAAAATTCTCGGCGGGGCCGTGCGTGTTCGTCTTGCTCGTGAGCGAATGGACGAAGGCGATGTCGTCGGTGAGGTCCGCGAGGTGCGGGATCATCTCCGACACCATTTTCCCCGTCTGGCCGCGCGGCTTGAACGCATACTGCGGCCGCGCGAGGTTGCCGGCCGGTCCCTGGAACGTGACGGCCGGCCCGCCCGGCAGAGGTTTGTCGTCCCACTTCACAAGTTCGGGTTTCCAGTCCCACGTCTCGAGCTGACTCACGGCGCCGGCACAGAAGATGACGAGCACATTTTTTGCCTTGGGCGCGAAGTGCGGCGGCCGCGGAGCGTAGGGGTGGGCCGGGTCGATCAGCGGTCGGATCGGATCAGCGGCGGCGAGCAGGTTGTCGCTCGCCAGCAGGCTCGAGAGCGCGATCGATCCCAGGGCCGAAGCCGAGTCGCCGAGGAACCGGCGGCGATCGAGGAGCTGCCGGCCGGCGCAGGAGATTCGTTTCGACGGTGTCATGCCAGGGCTCCTCGACGCTTCCGAATCAGGGAACGAACAGAAACTCGTTGGAATTGAAAATCACGCGGCAGAGCAGCGGCAGGCCGTGCTCGCGGACGATCCCCTCAGCCGCGGATAGTTCGACCACATCGGGCGAGCGGGCGTAGGCGAGCCGGAAGGCGCGGTCGATCTGCCGGCGCACGAGGTCGTCGCCAGCCGAAATCGCGGCCGGCGCCTGCGTCACGTCGGCCTCCACGCGCTCGGCAAACGCCTTGGCCTCGTCGATCGTGAACGGGCTATTGAAAAGATTGAGGGCCTGGATCGGCGTGGTGGATTGCCGGCGGCGGGCCATCGACTGGCCGGCGTCGGGGCAGTCAAACGCACCAAAGACGTCGTCCCGCTCCATCCGCACCTTGTGGGCGTAGATCATCCGCCGCCGTCCGGCGGCAGCGAACGTTTCGATCGGGGGGAAGCCGGAGAGTCCGCCGCGCGACTTGAAGAGGTCGAAGCCCCTTCCGCCCATCTCCAGGTTCAGCCGGCCGCCCACGGCGAGCATCGCGTCGCGGATCGTCTCAGCGTCGAGCCTGCGCGGTGGAAACCGCCACAGGAGCCGCGTATCGGCGTCTTTCGCAAGGCCGGCCGCCCCGGCCGCACTCGCCTGCCAATACGTCGCCGAGCCGAGGATCAGCCTGTGGATGTGCTTGATCGACCAGCCACCCTTCACGAACTCATCGGCCAGCCAGTCGAGGAGTTCCGGATGCGTCGGCTTGGAGCCATTGCGGCCAAAGTCGTTCGGCGTGTCCACGAGGCCGGTGCCAAAGTGCCATTGCCAGATTCGGTTCACCATCACACGCGCCGGCAGCGGATGCTCAGGATCGGTAAGCCAGGCTGCGAGAGCCTGGCGGCGGTCCGGATCGGGAGCGTTTTTCGCCAGGCTGACGGGCGCGACCAGCCCGGCGAAGGCAGCGATCGCCTCCGGAGCCAACTCCTCCTTTCGCTGCTCGGCGTCGCCGCGGTTGAGCAGATGCACGGGGTGCGGCTCCGTGAAGCTGCCGGCAAACACCTTCGTGTCGCGCGCGATCGTTTGGATCCGGGATTGCAGCGCGGTTTTTTCCTTCTCCAGGGCTGCAACCGTTTTCTGCTCCTCGGGCGAGAGCCCTGCGAGCGGCGCCTTCTCCTTCGTGCCGAAGGCGAGCCGGTCGGTCGCGTCGGCCACCAGCATCCAGGAGTCTTCGTCGTCGGTGCCGGCCGACACCTCGATCCGGTAGGCCGTCGGGGTGCGGTCCTTGAATTTCCCGGTGCGGTCGCGGCCCCACACAATCCGCTCGATCATGACCGGCTCCTTGAACTCAAGCATCACCCAACCGTCCTTGCGCGTCGCCGCCATCCAACTCCGGCCGTTGCCATACTGGCCGTCGTTGACGTGCTCAAGTTCATGCACGCCCGCGGTGACGAGGTTGCCGGAGGACGACGGCTTCGTGCCCGCGGTCGCGAGCGCGACGTTGCGGCCTTCAGCATCAAAAACCTCGAGTTCGTCGAGGCATGGCTCGAGGGCATTCGTGTCGAGGATCGTGAACCGCAGCCGCCGGGCCGACACGGCCGTGATCCGATCAGTGTTGAGCTGCTGCGTGACAGCCGGCCTGGTGTGGCCGGCACGGGCGAGCGGCTGATACTTGGGCAGTTCTCGATCGATCACGGTGATCCGCTTCCGGGCGTCGTCGTGCTCCCGGCGCAGGCCCGCCGCTTCGGGTGTCTCGAGCGGCCTCTCGCCGTATTCGACGCCGGCGAAGAACGCCTGGAGCGCGTAGTAGTCGCGGGCGGTGATCGGGTCGAACTTGTGGTCGTGGCAGCGGGCGCAGCCGACCGTGAGGCCCAGCACCGTGTCGGAGGTATTGACGATGATGTCGTTGAGGGCGTCCTGGCGGGCTGCACGAATCGAAGCGTCGTCCTTGCCGATCTGGCCCGGGAGCAGCACGGCCGCCGTCACGAGAAACCCGGTCGATGCCTCCTTGCCGGGCTCCGCTCCGGCGATCTGCTCCCGCACGAACCGGTCGTAGGGCAGGTCGGCATTGAACGCCGCGATGCAATAGTCGCGATAGGGCCAGGCGTTGGGCCGCTCGGTGTTCACTTCGTAGCCGTGCGTGTCGGCGTAGCGGACGACATCGAGCCAGTGCTGCGCATACCGCTCGCCGTAGCGCGGCGAGGCAAGCAGGCGTTCGACGGCTCGCTCGTGGGCTCCGGAGGCGGTGTCGGTGGTGAAGTGCGCAACCTCCTCGGGCGTGGGCGGCAGGCCCGTCAGGTCAAACGTGACCCGCCGCAGCCACGCGGGGCGGTCGGCCTCGGGCGATGCTCCCAGGCCTGCGGCCTCCAGGCGGGCGAGGATGAAGCGGTCGATGTCGTTCTTCGGCCATGCCGTATCGGCAACGGCGGGCACAGTCGGTCTCACGACGGGCTTGAAGGCCCAGTGATCCTTCTTATCGACCACGCTCGCCATATCGACGCCGTCGGGCCAGATGGCGCCGGCGTTCACCCACGCCACGAGCCGTTCAATGTCGGATGCCGCCAGCGGCGGCACGTCCGACTCCTTCGGCGGCATCAACAGATCGGGATCGTCGCCGCGGGCGAACTGCACGAGCGGACTGTCTTCGGCCTTCCCCGGCACGATGGCTGCTCCCCAGCCGTCGCCCCCCTTGAACGCCGCCTCCTTGATATCGAGCCGCAGGCCGCTTTTGGGCGTGTCGCCCGCATGGCAGGAGTAACAGTGCTTTTCGAGAAGCGGGCGGATGTCTCGCACAAATTCGGGCCCGTGGGCGGCAACGCCTGCATTGCCGCCCACGGCGACGACGCATGCCATCGCGGCCACTGCACGAAACTGCACGCCGGAACGGGTCATCGCCGCACGACCTCGTAGGGATTGCCGCTGGCATGGATCGCGCGGATTTCGTCGTCGCCAAGCGCGCGGCCCAGGATAAAAAACTCGTCGATCCGCCCGCTGAGTCGGCGGTCGTTCATGTTCCAGTTGCCGATCCGCGCTCTGCCCAGCCGTGCGGGCGGAGCCAGGGCGAGCTGCGTTTCGCTGTCGAATGCGCCATCGACGTAAAAGCGGGCCGTCTTCGCCGCGCTGTCGTAGACGGCCGCGAGGTGGATCCACCGGCCCTCCTCGCCGAGCACGGGCGACCGCGAATCGGGATGCCCCTGCAGCTCGAGGGCTCCGGGCGCGAGCTTGATGCCGCGCAGGGCCAGCCGCATCACGCCCGCGTGCGTGAGCATCCAGTGCGCCTGGCCGGGGTTGTCGGCCTCCCAGCCGTCGGTGTGGTAGAGCGACTGGAAGGGCGCGCCGAGCCGGTCGAGCCGCACCCAGGCAGCGAGCGTGAGTTGCGGATAGTCCTCACCTGCGCCCACGTCGATCGGGATGTGGTCGCCCATCTCTGTGAAGTCGGCGGCCCGCGAGCCCGGCCATCGCCCCTGCACGATCCGGCATTGGCCGCCAGCCGCATCCATGGCACGCGCTCCGGCAGTCGCATCTGGTCCTTCGAAGTCGAGCCACGCGACCAGAGCGGGGTCGGCCTGCAACCGAGCAGCCGCATCGTGCGACACATGCTCGCGGCCGGCAGCAACGGCGGCCGCGAGCTCCGCCACCTCGCCGCCGCGGATGAAGGCCGCGGTCCTGAGTTCACGGGCGGCATTCGTGGCGAGTGAGATCGCCTCCCCATCGCGGAGGTTCTTCGGCATATGCGCACCCGCGTGGGCGACGACCTCGCCATCGAATACATGCACTTCGGCCTCGCCCGACGCCGGCACATCGACGGCAAACCGTGTGCCGAGGTCGATCGCCTCGCCCGAGGGCGTGACCACGGTAAAACCCTTCGCTTGCGGCGGCACGTCGGCGGCGATCCGGCCCTTTGTCAGCCGCAGCCGCTGCGGCGACTCGAACCGAAAGGCCGCGGGCGCCTCGATCACGAGATCCGCGCCCCGACGGGTCTTCAATTCGAGTACGCCGGCCGTGAGTTCGTGCGTTTCGCCGCGCACCGTCCGCCCGGTGGCGAGCCCCGCGGTACCGATGCCCGTCGTCACGGTCGCGTAGGGACGGCTCCTGAGCTGCCAGCCGGCGACGACAAGTGCCAGGCAGGCAGCCGCTGCAAGCCAGCCGCGGTACGGTTCGAACAGACGCCGGGAACCGCGCGGGATCGCGCCCGCGGCATCGTGCGGCCGCGTCACGTCCGCCTGCGCCCGCGACACTGCCCAGTCGGCGAGGCGGCGGCGGCGGAGCAACTGCCGCAGGCCGACATGGAGCACCGCTCGTTCGACGAGATAGTCACAGGCCGCCGGCTCACGCTCCAGGCGGGCGAGTAGGTCGTTGGCATCCGGCACGGTATCCGCCTGATCACTGCCAAGCGTGTCGTCGAGCAAAGCGTCGATCAGTCGGCGGTCGTCGTCGAGCGGGCGAGGCGTGTCGCTCATATCGCCTCCTTGGCCAGTTCGGCCTTCACGCAGGCGGCGAGCAGATCGCGGATCCGAAACAGCATCACCCGTACGCTGCCGGCGGTGGAGTTGACCGCCTGAGCGATCGCATCCATCGAGGCATCATCGACATACCGCAGATCGAGGAGCTTCCGCGATTTGGCCGGCAGCTTATCGATGCACCTTTCGAGGGCAGCGGCTCCAGCGTGATCCGCGGCCTGTCGCTCCACGAGCCGAGCGGCGGTCTGGTCGAGCAGGGCCTCGGAGAACACGAGTTTCTGCCTTCCCAGCACGCGGTAGTGATCGATGATCTTCGATTTGGCGAGCCAGAGCACCCAGGCCACGAACGGCCGCGTGCCGTCGTACTCCTCGAACCGCCTGGCGGCCGTGAGGGCCACCTGCTGAACGACATCTTCCGCATCCTGAAACCGCTGCACGGCCGCGAACACATAGGCATTCACGGCCGGCGCCGCCTGCGTCCAGAGCCGGGAAAGCCGCTCGCGCATGTCGCTGGCCTGCTCGTGATCCATGCCCGTATGCCGATGCCCCCTGGGAAACGTTAACTCCTCGTGGTCCGTGACGGTTTGCAGCGCACCAGGGCTTCGCGAAGCAACACGACCGCCCCGTGAGCGAATTGGTGAGGCGGGCAGTCGATCGCTTGCCCGAACAGGTTACGGAAGCCCCCCTTTTACCGACCGGATGGAGGCTATCGGACCAGGTTCTCTTCGAAATGTACGCGGGGCCGCGTCATCGCGACGCCGGCCGAGTCGGGATTTTGCTTACTCGTCGCCGCACTTCCCGCACTGCCCCTTGAGCAGGACCTCCTGCACGGAGCGGATCGCCCGCGACTGCCGGGCTCCCTTCGTGGCCGTGCCCCGGCCCGACTTCGACCGGCCGGCGGCCGGCGAGTGGCCCGGCTTGGGCGTGATCGCGATATCGACGTCGTCGAGGCACGACACCTCGCCACAGCTCGTGCAGAGAAAGTGCGGATGATCCTCGCCTTTGGCATGAGCGTGGCCGGGCCGCTTGAGCTCGAACCGCCACACGTGGTCGCCGAGCTCCACGCGCGAGACGAGCCCAGCCTCGGTGAGCTCGGTGAGGTTGCGGTAGATGGTGGCCCGGTCGAAGCCCTTTGACGGCCCGACGGCCTCCGATACCTCCGCGTGCGTCAGCGGCCCGGTGGCCGACATCAGATATTGCATCACCGCGAGCCGGGCGGCGGTGCAGCGCAGGCCCGCTCCACGGATGCGGGCCTGCACGGCCTCGATGTCGTCGTCGCCCCGACGGGTTTGTCTGCGCGGCATTTCAATAGTCTACACCCGCGGCTTGGGGCGAGGGCTACGCTGCCTTTCGCTCCGCCGGGCCAACGAGCGACCGCACGGCGGCCGCGATCGTATCGACGGCCTGATTCGCGATCTCCGGCTGGATGGGCAGACTGATCATCTCCCGGGCGAGCCGCTCGCTCACCGGGAGCGGGGCATCGGCAAAATCGGCGAAGGCCGGCTGGAGGTGGAGAGGGCTGTCGTAATGGACGGCGCTGCCGATGCCGTGACGTTCCCTGAGCAGGCGCCGAATCTCGTCGCGACGGGCGACGGTGATCGCAAACTGGTGGTACACGCAGCCCGGATGCTCGGCCGGTAGTCCGACCGCGGAGTCGGCGAGCATTTCACGGTAGCGCCGCGCGAGCACTCGGCGCTCGGCGTTGCCGGCGTCGAGGTGTGGCAGCAGTGCGAGCAGAATCGCCGCCTGCAGTGCATCGAGTCGCGAGTTGCCGGCGGCGGTCGCGCTCAGCCGCCGGCCGTCCTGCCAGCCGTAGTTTCGTAGCGACCGCACCCGCGCGGCGACGCCAGGGTCCGACGTGATGACCGCCCCGCCATCACCGATGCAGCCGAGATTCTTCGTGGGATAGAAGGAGAAGGCCGCCGCGGTGCCAAACGTGCCGATGGCACGGCCTGCGAACGAGGCACCATGAGCCTGGGCGCAGTCTTCGATCACGACCAGGGAGTGGTGGCGGGCGATTTCGAGCAGCCGGGGCATGTCGATCGGGTGGCCGTGGAGATGCACGGCGAGGATCGCCGCGGTGCGACCGCTCACGGCGGCCTCCGTCGCGCCCAGATCGAGGCAGCGGGTGGAGAGCTCCACGTCCACGAAGCGGGGTGTGGCGCCCGCCTGAAGCACCGCGGCAGCCGTGCCGGCGGCGGTGAGCGCGGGCACGAGCACTTCGTCGCCTCGGCCGATGCCCGTCGCCCGCAGCGCAAGCGCGATCGCGTCGGTGCCGGAGTTCACCCCCACGCCGTGCGCGGCCCCGAGCGAGCTGGCAAATGCCTCTTCGAATCGTTCGACGTGGCTGCCGAGGATGTATTCGTGGCCGTCCACCACGGCGGTGATCGCCTCGATGACAGCGTCGCGATGACGGGCGATCCGTCGGGAGGGGTCGGCCTGGGGAATCACGCGACGGCCCCTGGAAGCGACGGTTCGAAGAGGTGCGGCTGCGGCGTGTCGAAGTAGCGGACATCGGAGAAGCGCTGGGACGAGGCGACGAGGATCACGGTGTCGGCGGAGAAGAGCCGCAAGCGAAGCCACACGCCCGGCCAGAGCAGCAGGGCCTCCGCGGCACTCTCGAGCCGCACCGTCTGCCGCTCGCTGCCGTTATCGAGATCGACGGTCGCGGCGCCCGTGAGGGCTACGATTGCCTGCTGGGCCGTGACGGCATGGCAGGCCCGCACGGCGTCGGGCGGGCAGTCCTGGAGGATGAAAACCCGCGCGAGTTCGAAGGGGAGCGAATCGCCCCGCTCGAACGCGCGCAAGACGCCCCGGTCGTCGGCATGACCGGCGACAGAAATGCGTTCGACGCCGCGCATAATAAGGATGTCTGACGGAGGGCAAGAGACGGGTCGGGAGGGTACTCAGGGCCGCCGCACGATCGCAAGGCCGGGCACAGTGCTCGTATCGACCTCGAAAGTCCAGCCAATCGGCAGGCTGTCGAGGAACCAAGGCACGCCCGTTTCCTCGTGCCACTCGGGGATCTGGGCCAGGGCCGCGTTGCTGATGATCATCATCCCCCTGGGCCTGACGGCCCGTTGCAGAGGCTCCGCCAGGAGGCGCCACTCCGCCGGCGAGTTGCCGTGCACGTCGCAGATGACGAGATCGAAGCTCCGGCCGCTGCTGGTGAGGAAGTGCACGGCATCGTCGATGACCACCTCCACGCCGAGCCCCGCAAGATTGGCGGTGGCGCCGCGGTCTTGATGATCGACCGACGTGACGTTGCAGCCGAGCGTTGCAAGCTGCGCGGTCACCCGGCCACGCGACGTCCCGATTTCGAGGACGTCGCGGCCGCCGAACGCTTGCGCCCGCGTGACGAGATTGCGGGCGTTGTCGGGGGGCATGGTCCAGCCCGGCACGCCCCACTGCCCGAGGCCCCCGAGCCACTCGAAGCGGGCGTGCACGTCGGGCTCCGGCTGGGAAAACACGACATGCTCGGCGACGAGTCGCCGGAAGTGCGGATTGTCGCGGCGGAACGCGTGGCCGAAGTGATAGCCCCAGGCATGGTCGCGATCACCGGCGACGCCGTAATCGATGAAGTCCTCGAACGCCCTGCCGAAGGGAAACTCGTGCAGGGGAATCGGCACCGCATGGAGCCGCTGGAAGGCCGCGGCCACGACTCCCTGTTCACACATGTCGCTGCGGCCATCATGCGAGGCCGCGAGGTGCAGCTTCGCGAGCACCTTCTCAAACTGCCGCATGAACCGCACGCCCGGTGGCAGCGACACGAGTCCGGAGTAGAGCTTCAGCGCCGGATCGACGAGGGTGGAGTAGCGGCCATAGATCACGGGAGTGGCCCGGTCGTCCTGTGAAACGCGAATCCGGTCGCGGCCGCCGAGCCACTGGTCGAACCACGGAGGTCTGCCCGTGACGACCATGTCGCCGTCGAGGATCCACTCCGGACCGGCGGGCCGCACCCGCTCGGGGAACCATTTCCACCAGTAGCCAAAATGCTCCGGGGGGCAGCCAGCGTTTTGCAGCAATCGCGACAGCACGGGGTTGTCGTGCTCCGTGACCGGCCACCATTCGACCGGTTGCGTGGACCATGAAAGAATCTCGCGGGCCCGCGGGGCGGTGATGCCCTGGGTGCAGAGGCAGTAATCGACAGCGGGGCCGAAGAGCCGGGTGGCCTGGGCAATCGCGGCGCGGGTCACGTCGTCGTCGAGACCGTCGCCCTTGATCCAACGGATGACGGGCCGCGTGCCCGCCGCGAAGCGGCGGCCAGAACATGCCGCGGCGGCACGCCGGTCATCAGCGGCGACTTGGGCAGCACGCGTCGTTTTTCGCCGGAACCAGCGGAGCATGATCGACTTTCATCACGCGGATCTCCTGCTTTCAGACTATAGAGCCCGAGATCGTCGCGCCCAGAGGCCAGCTCTCTCGCCTCGGATGCCCGGGTGTCAGCTCACGCTCACGCCCGCGAGCAATTCCACGATCGCGGCCATGAAGGCCGGTAGATCCGCGGGCTTGCGGCTGGTCACATGGTGGCGATCGACGACGACAGGCGTGTCTTCCCAGATCGCGCCGGCGTTCATGAGGTCGTCTTTGATGCCCGGGCTGCCGGTCACGCGCACGCCCCGATACACCCCGGCCGAAATCGGAATCCACCCGCCGTGGCAGATCGCTGCCACGAGTTTGCCGTGGGCGGCAAACTCACGCACGAGATCGAGCACTTTTTCGTCGCGGCGCAGCTTGTCCGGCATCCAGCCGCCGGGAATCACGATGCCGTGGAAGTCTGCCGCCTCCATGTCGCCGATCGTGGCATCGCTCGTGCAGGGGTAGCCATGCTTGCCCGCATACGTGCGGCCCTGCATGGCGCCGGCCACCGTGACATGGGCTCCGGCCTCTTCGAGCCGCAGTTTGGGATACCAGAGCTCGAGATCTTCGTAGTCGTCGCCGACGAGCGTGAGAATCCGAATGCCGTCGAGCTGGTGGTGGAGCGGGGGAAGGTGGGGCATGGCAGACACTCCTCGAGGGCGGCGCGGGGGAAACCGGCTTATTTTCGCAGGCCTGCCCCTGGCGGGCGAGGGCCCCATCCCAACAACCCCTCCCTTGGGTGGAACGTGCTATCAGGCGTGCGCGCGGTCTCGACCGCCGGTCCGCTGCCATTTCCAGGGGGTTTTCTCATGCCGGCCAAACCCTGCTTGACTCACGAAGGGCTCACGCTACATTCACGCCCCGGCCATATGGAGTGGTCCGCGGAAAAACCGCCACAACATCTTGCGATAGCATGCAGAAGGAACTGCCCTCTTTGAATCGCGTGTTTTCCGTCCGTTCCCCCGGCTGACGGGCTCACCCCAGGCCCCTGATTCGGCCGATAGGGTTGGCATCGTCACTATACGGAAGTATACTTTTTAGGATCGACACTTTCCCCGCAAGGAGTTTTTGCCCCATGGCAGCGTTCGACCCCACCGCAGGCTTCGCGACCACGGCTTCCTCGGACACGGCCAGCTCGGCAGGCGGCGGCAGTGCCCCCCGGCAGCCGCTCGCCATCCAGCCGACCTTCTGCCCGGTGGAGGCCGAGAGCCCGTTCGACACGACGGAATGGGAGCTGCGCACCGCCGCCATCAAAGGGGAGGACGGCAAGGTGCTCTTCGAGCAGCCGGCCTGCGAAATTCCGGCCGCTTGGAGCCAGCTCGCGACGAACGTCGTGGTCAGCAAGTATTTCTACGGCGAAATCCACACGCCCGAGCGGGAGCACTCCGTCAAGCAGCTGGTCCACCGCGTGGCCCGCACGATCGCCGATTGGGGCATCAAAGACGGCTACTTCAAGTCGAAACAGGATGGCGAAAATTTCTACCGCGATCTGGCGTGGCTCTGCGTGCACCAACACGGCGCCTTCAATTCGCCCGTGTGGTTCAACGTCGGCCTGTTTCAGCAATATGGCGTGAAGGGTGCGCCCTGCAATTGGCGCTGGGACGAGGCCAAGCGCGATGTCGCCGTGCCCGACAATCCCTACGAGTATCCGCAGGGCAGTGCGTGCTTCATCCAGAGCGTGAAGGACAACATGGAAGACATCATGGAGCTCGCCCGCAGCGAGGCCATGCTCTTCAAGTTTGGCTCGGGCACCGGCACCGACCTCTCCACGCTGCGCAGCCAGCGCGAGAAGCTCGCCGGCGGCGGCAAGCCCTCGGGCCCGCTCTCCTTCATGCGGGTCTACGACCAGGTGGCGGCGGTGGTGAAGAGCGGCGGCAAGACCCGCCGGGCCGCCAAGATGCAGTCGCTGAAGGTGCATCATCCCGACATCATGGAATTCATCGAGTGCAAGGCGAAGGAGGAGAAGAAGGCTCGCGTGCTCATCGAGAAGGGGGGCTACGACTCCAACTTCAACGGCGAGGCCTACAGCTCGATCCTCTTCCAGAATGCCAACCTCTCCGTGCGGCTCACCGACGACTTCATGGAAGCCGTCGATCGCGACGACACCTGGACCACCCGCTGGGTCACCGATCCCTCGAAGGCCGGCCCCTCCTACAAGGCCCGTGACGTCATGAACCGGATGTCCGAATGTGCCTGGCAGTGCGGCGATCCGGGCGTGCAGTACGACACCACGATCAACCGCTGGCACACCTGCCCGAATTCGGGGCGGATCAACGCCAGCAACCCGTGCTCTGAATACATGTTCTTGGACGACACGGCGTGCAACCTGGCGAGCATCAACCTGATGAAGTTTCGCAAGCCCGACGGCGCCTTCGACGTCGAGCGGTTCACCGCGGCCTGCCGCGTGTTCTTGGTGGCTCAGGAGATCCTCGTGGACCACGCGAGCTATCCGACCAAGCGGATCGCGAAAAACAGCCATCTCTACCGGCCGCTCGGCCTCGGCTACTCGAATCTGGGCAGCCTGCTCATGGCCGATGGCGTGGCCTACGACAGCGATGCTGGCCGCGGCCTCTGCGGCGCGCTCACGGCGATTCTGCACGGCTCGGCCAACCGCACGAGCGCCGAGCTCGCCGCGGCCGTCGGGCCCTTCGAGGGCTTCGCTGCCAACCGCGAGCCGATGCTCAACGTGATGCAGATGCACAGGAGCGCCGTCGAAAAGATCGATCCTTCCTGCCCGAAATATCTGCACGACGCCGCCCGCCAGATCTGGGACGACGTGCTCGCCGGCGGCCGCAAGCATGGCTTCCGCAACGCCCAGGCCACCGTGCTCGCCCCCACCGGCACGATCAGCTTTCTGATGGACTGCGATACGACGGGCATCGAGCCCGACATCGCGCTTGTCAAATACAAGCAGCTGGCCGGCGGCGGCATGCTCAAGATCGTCAATCAGACCGTGCCGCTCGCGCTCCGTACGCTCGGCTACGACGAGCCCACCGTCGAAGGCATCCTTGCCTACGTGGACAAAAACGACACGATCGAAGGGGCTCCGGGCCTCAAAGACCAGCATCTGTCGGTCTTCGACTGTGCCTTCAAGCCGCGGCTCGGCAAGCGGAGCATCGCTTGGGAAGCGCACGTGAAGATGATGGCAGCGGCGCAGCCCTTCATCTCGGGCGCCATCTCCAAGACGGTGAACATGCCCCGGGAGACGACGCCGGCCGACATCGCCGGCGCCTACATCGAAGGCTGGCGGCTCGGCCTCAAGGCGATCGCCATCTACCGCGACGGCTCGAAGGAGAGCCAGCCGCTCAATACCAGCAGCGAGACCGACAAGGCGGCGGCCAAGGCGACAGCGGCGCCGCGGCGGGAGCGGCTGCCCGACACGCGCCGGAGCGTCACCCACAAGTTCAACGTGGGCGGCCACGAGGGCTATATCACCGTGGGCCTCTACGACGATGGCCGGCCGGGCGAACTCTTTATCACGATGGCCAAGGAGGGCAGCACGATCGGCGGCCTGATGGACGCCTTCGGTACGAGCGTGTCGATGAGCCTGCAATACGGCGTGCCGCTCGAGGTGTACGTGAAGAAGTTCTCCCACACGCGGTTCGAGCCGTGGGGCTACACGAAGAACCCCGATATCCCCGTGGCCAAGAGCCTCGTGGACTATCTCTTCCGCTGGATGGGCACCGAGTTCATTCCGGGCTATCGCGAGGCGAATCGGCCCGGCGGCTACGGCGGCGGCGAGGAGGCCGCCGCGGGTGACGACGCCGAAAGTGAGCGCAAGCCCGCCGCCACGACGGCGAGCGGGCTGGCCGATGGGCAGGGAAAGGCCCGCACCAACGGTGAAGCGACGGCGAGCCGGGGCAAGCACCCGGCCGGCACGAACGGCCACTCGGCCTCGGCGGCCGTGAAGGCGGCGCCGACGAAGGTCACGGCCTCGGCGGCCCTGCTCGAACGCGCCGGCCTGAAAATGGCGACCGACCCGAACGCGAGCCCGGCCGACCGGCAGAGCCAGTTTGCGAAGTTCCAGATCGACGCGCCGGTGTGTGACGGCTGCGGGGCGATCACGGTGCGCAACGGCAACTGCTACCTCTGC
>JAIXPT010000025.1 GCA_027486095.1 Planctomycetaceae bacterium
CGCGACTTCGATGTCGCCCTCGAAATCGTGTTTGCCTCGCACGCCGCACACGACGCCTACCAGACGGCCGAGCGCCACACGCAGTTCATCGCCGAGCAGGCGCCGAACTGGGCGAAGGTACGCGTCTTCGACGTAGATGTTGCCAAGCGCACGTAGGACAGGCTTCAGCCTGTCTCCTGTTTTGACAGGCTTCAGCCTGTCCTACGCATCGACGCCAGGCCTGGAGGGCCGGGTCAACACCAGCCGACGGATGTCGGCCAAGGGAATTTCGGCACGACGCCGAGAATTCCCGTGAAGACAGACAGGCTGAAGCCTGTCCTACTTTTCACACGACCCTGCCACGCGACACGGCGACCTTGCCCCCGAAGCACGCGGCCACGTCGCCGCCCGGCAGGCGGGCCCGCTCGTGATACCGCGATCGATACCGCCAGCCCTCGGCCCCGCTTTCATACCCCAGCGGCAGCGGCGAGGGATCGATCGCGCAGTCTACGAAGTCCGGCACGGCGTGGCCTGCCTCGTCGAGCGGATGCGGAAAGTTCACGTTCCAAAACTCGCCCGGCTCGAGTGGCCGCGGCACCACACCCTCGAGCACCGCCCGCATCCAGCGGGCCGCCCGCTCCCAGTCGAGCGGCGCTTCACGGCGATGGTAGTGCGAGATGGCAAGCGCCGGCGCCCCGTGCAGCGCCGCCTCGCGGGCCGCGGCCACCGTGCCCGAGTGGTGGATGTCTGCGCCGAGATTGCCGCCGGCGTTGATGCCCGACAGCACCCAGTCGGGCCCCTGGCCACCGGCGAAGAGCGTCGCGAGCGCGAGCCGCACACAGTCGGCCGGCGTGCCATCCACCCAGTAGCGATCGGGCCCCACCTCGTGGAGCACGAGCGGCCGGTCGGTCGTGACGCGATGCCCGCAGCCGGAGTGCGGATCTTTCGGGGCCACCACGATCGCCCGGCCCGCCCAGCCACGGCAGGCTTCGGCGAGCGCGGCCAAGCCCGGGGCGTCGATGCCGTCGTCGTTCGTGAGCAGCACGCGCGTCATGCCCGGCCCTCGCCAGCGTCGAGCAGGGCTTGCACGATCGCCCACACGCCCTCGGCGGCATCGGCCGCGAGCCGGATCACCTCCTCGGCATCGGTGTGATCGGGCGCGTCGGGCCGGGCCACGTTCGTCACCACCGACACGGCCGCCACGTCGAGCCCCAGGAGCCGGCCCGCCACCACCTCCGGCACGGTGGACATCCCGACCGCGTCGGCGCCCATCGTCCGCAGCATCCGATATTCGGCCCGCGTCTCGTAGCTCGGGCCCAGGAGATACGCATAGACGCCCTGCCGCGCCAGCCCACCGGCCGCCCACGCCGCCCGGAGGCAGCGTTGCACGAGCGCCGGCGCATAGCAGCTCGCAGGCACCGGCGCCGCCACGCCCTCCACCGGCTCGAGGGCCGCGCCCCAGGCGTGGGCCACGAAATCGAGATGATCGTTCATCACGAGCAGCTCGCCGCTCTGCATGTCGGGCTCGAGCCCTCCGGAGGCGTTCGTGAGCAAGAGCGTGCGGCCACCGAGCGCGGCCAGCAGCTCGATGCCGCGGGTGAGCGTTTCCGGTGCGAATCCTTCATAGGCATGCACGCGGCCCTGGAGCATCACGACGGGCCGGCCCCGCAGCCGCCCGCAGACGAGCCGCCCCCGGTGGCCGGTGGCCGTGCTCGAAGCGAGCCAGCCCGTGTCGCGCGACGCGATCGACCAGGCGTCGTCGAGCCGGTCGGCGAGGCCGCCGAGCCCGGTGCCGAGCACCACGCCGAGCGGCGCGTCGCAGCCGCCCGCGGCGCGGATCCGCGCCGCGGCCTCGACCGCACCGGCGCGCGGTCTGCAGCCAGCCGCCATTCTGCCCGACTCCCGCACCGGCTCCTCCACGCTTTCCCGCCGCGCCGGCCGGCACCCTTTGCCGCCACGCACGCGAATCCGTATTCTCGCCGCAACGACGCGGTTTTGAAAACCGGGCTCGTCGTCCACCGCGCGCCAGGAGCCACGCCCAGCAATGCCCACGAGAGCCGAAAAGTTCGCCGGCCTGTCGGTTGCGATCGTCACGCCTTTTCGCGATGGCAAAATCGATTATCCGCGGCTGCGCGAGCAGGTGGACGTTCAGGCCCAGGCCGGCGTGAAGTGCCTCTGCCCGGTGGGCACCACGGGTGAGTCGCCCACGCTCTCGCACGAGGAGCACGAGCGGGTGATCGCCGAGACGATCGACGCCGCCGCCGGCCGCGTGCTCGTGATGCCCGGCACGGGCAGCAACTCCACCGCCGAGGCGGTGCGGCTCACGAAGTATGCGGCCAAGGCGGGCGCGAGCGCGGCGCTCGTCGTCGGCCCCTATTACAACCGGCCGACGCAGCAGGGGCTCTACGAACACTTCAAGGCGATCGCCGAGAGCGTCGAGATCCCGATCTGCGTCTACAACATTCCCGCCCGCACCGGCCGCAACATCGAGCCCGAGACGATCATCCGGCTGGCCGATCTGCCGGGCATCGCGATGGTGAAGGAAGCCACCGGGTCGATGGATCAGGCTTCACAGATTCTCGCCGCCACCGATCTCACGGTGCTCTCGGGCGACGACAGCCTCACGCTGCCGCTGCTCGCGATCGGCGGGCGGGGCGTGATCTCCGTCGTGGGCAACCTCGTGCCGGCCGACATGAAGGCCCTCTGCGACGCCTTCGAGCGCGGCGATCTCGCCGCGGCCCGGGCGCTGCACCACAAGCTCTTCGCCCTCTGCCGCGACCTGCTCGGCCTGGCGAGCAATCCGATCCCGATCAAGGCGGCGCTGGCGATGCTCGGCCGCGACTCGGGCGACGTGCGGCTGCCGCTCGTGCCCCTCGAGCCCGCGCTCGCCGACAAGCTCCGCACCGCCCTGCGCGTCTACGGCCTCCTCGCGTAGCGACGGAGCTCCAGCTCTGTCTTCACGCGAAACATCGGCGTCGTGCCGATTTTCGCTTGGCCGACGCTGTCGGCTGGAATTTACCCGGCCCTCCGGGCCTGGACCCGTAGCGACGGAGTCACTCCAGCACCCGCAGCACTGCGCCCTGCGCGTCAAACCGGGCGATCACCGGCTCATACTGCGCGAGCAGGCCGAGCGCGTCGAACCGCTCCACGAGCAGCCCGGCCGCCTCCAGCGACTCGCAGCACGCCATCACGGCCGGTCCCCAGCTGCTCTGCGCGGCCCCGCGCACCCCGAGCTCGTCGAGCAACTCGATCAACTGGGTGGTCGTGGCGGCGTGGGGCAGCCGCTCCGAAGCCGGTGCAAACGGCCGCCCTGCCAGTTCGCCGTAGCGACGTACGGCCTCCGAAAACCCGGCAAACCGTCCCTCGACCGCCGCCGGCAAAATCTCCATGAGCGCGATACGGGCGAGCTCCGCGGCGATCTCGCGCGGCACCGGAGGCAGTTCCTGGAAGGCTCGCTTCTCGGGCTCGCCGTGCAGGCCGATCGCGTCGCGCTGCACGATCACCACACACCGCCAGGTGGAAGGCAGCCGCACCCGGGCCACCAGCGGCGAAAACTCGCTGTCTTCATCCGGCACTCTCGGCGGCACGAATCGCCCCGCCTCAACGACCAGGCCGCCGCGGCTGAAGCCGTGGATCCCCACGCACGACCGCCGGCCGCGGCCGACCGAGCGGGCGAATTCCAAGGCGTCGGCCGTCTCGAAGGAGCGTTCCTCGTCGATCGCGCCCTCTGCGGGCGCGGTGTCGGCCGAGGCCCGATACAGCTGGTGCATACCCGCGGCCACCGCGAGCGCCAGCTGCGTGCCGCTGCCGAGCCCCACGTGCGACCGCGGCGTCGCGAGCATGTCGATCTCGCAGGCCTCTCGGTCGGCGAGGCCCCACGCGCGGGCAGCCTCTCGGGCGAACGCCAC
>JAIXPT010000355.1 GCA_027486095.1 Planctomycetaceae bacterium
ACCGACGGCGCCACGCTCGATCTCGTCGCCGACGTGGCCGCCATGCGGACCAATCTCGATGCCTTCGCCCCCGGCGTCGGGGCCGGTGACGGATACGGCCGCTTCATGGAACTCTCGCAGCGATTGCACAAGCTCTCCGACGAGTTCTTTTTCTGGCGGAGCGTCGGCGGCATGCGCGACATGATCAACGTCCGCAAGAGCCTGTCGGCCGGGTTTATCAAGGAATTGCTCGGCATGCGGCCAGGCCACAGCGTGGCGGGCACCGTACGGTCCTACGTGCCCGACAGCCGCGCCGCGCAGATGTTCGACCACTACACTCAGTATGTCGGCAGCTGCCCCGAACAGTCGCCCGCCGTGCTCTGCGGGATCGCCCACATGCAGTCGAACGACGGCGTCTGGTATCCGCGGGGCGGGACGGGCGCCGTGCCGCGGGCCCTGGCCAGCCTGGCGGTCGATCTGGGGGTTGAGATCCGCACGAAGACGCCGATCCGGCGGATCATCGTCGAAGAAGGCAGGGTGCGGGGCGTGGAGACCGAGACGGGCGAAGTGATCGGTGCCGGCGCGGTCGTGAGCAACTCCGACAGCGTGCGGACGCACCGCGAACTCGTCGATGGACAGCCGCGGCGGAAGTTCCTCGGGCGCCGCAAGTATGAGCCCGCCTGCTCGGGTGTGGTGCTCTATCTGGGCCTCGACAGACGCTACGAACAGCTCATCCACCACAACTTCGTGTTCTCGGAAGATCCGCACGCGGAGTTCGAGGCGATCTATCACCGCGGTGAGCCGGCTCCCGACCCCACCTGCTATGTCTGTGCGCCGGCCGTGACCGAACCGGAAGTGGCCCCGCCGGGTGGCGAAGCTCTCTACGTGCTCGTGCATACGCCGTATCTGCGGCCCCACCACGACTGGTCGAAGATGCTGCCGGCCTACCGCAACACGATCATCCGCAAGCTGGAGACGACCGCCGGCCTGAAGGATCTCGAACGCCACATCGTCTTCGAGCGGGCCCTCACGCCGCAGGACATCAACGACCGCTACCACGTGCTCGATGGCGCGATCTACGGCCTGGCGAGCCACGGCAAATACCTGGGCGCCTTCAAGCCCGCCAATCGCTCGCCCGACGTCGAGGGGCTGTATCTCGCGGGCGGGTCGGCCCACCCGGGCCCTGGCATGCCGATGGTGCTGATGTCGGGCTGGATCGCCGCCGATTGCGTCGATCAAGACAAACTGGTGGGCCAGACGGCCGACCGCCGCGTGCCGTGCGCCGTGTGAACGCCCGGGGACCAAGCCCGTTGCCCGAGCACGCCCTGCCGCCGTTCTCCCGCGGCCTCAACGGCTGGTTCATGTTCTACGTGCGGCGGTATTTGCGCCGGCACTTCCACGCTCTGCGCCTGCTCCGCGGGCCCGCGGAGCATCCGGAGCTCGGCACCGCCCCGGTGATCTTCTACTCCAACCATCCCGGCTGGTGGGATCCGCTCGTGTTTCTCGCGATCGGCGAATTGCTCTACCCCGACCGCATGATCTACGGGCCGATCGACGCCACCGCCCTCGGCAAATATCGCTTCATGGAGCGGATCGGCTTCATCGGCATCGAGCCGGGCACCTGGCGGGGCTCGGCTCGATTCTTGCGCATGGCGAAGGCCGCGGGCCGGCGGGCAGACGTGATCTTTTGGATCACCGCCCAGGGCGAATTCGTCGATCCGCGGGAGCGGCCCGTGACGATCCGCCCCGGCGTGGCGCACGCGATCGAAGGGCGGACGGACGGCCTGGTCGTTCCGCTGGCGGTTGAATACCCCTTCTGGACCGAGCGCTTTCCCGAAGCGCTCGCCGCCTTCGGGCCAGCGCTGCGCATCGCCGACGCCCCGGGGCGATCGACGGATGAATGGGATGCCGTGCTCGCCACCGCCCTCGAGGCGACCCAAGACCGGCTCGCCGCCGCCGCCCGCCGCCGCGATCCGGCAGCGTTTCGCACGCTGATCTCCGGCCGCGTGGGCGTGGGCGGCGTCTACGATCTCGTGCGCCGCTCGGGCGCCTGGCTGCGTGGCGAGCGCTTCGACGCCTCGCACGGCGGGGAGGCTCGGCAATGAGCCCGACGCTCTTGGCCGTCTTGGCCGCTCTGGCCCTTGCGTGCGCCGCGTTGCCGGCGATCTTGACGCTCGTGAATCTGCGGGCCTTCGCCCCGGCCCCGCAGCCGCCCGCTGGCGGGGCAATGCCGAGCGTGTCGGTGCTCGTGCCGGCCCGCAACGAAGCGGGCGTCATCGAACGGCTCGCCCGCGACGTGCTGGCCAGCCGCGGCGTACACCTCGAGCTCGTGATTCTCGACGACGATTCGACCGACGGGACAGGCGAGATCGTCGCGCGGCTCGCCGCGGCGGATGCCCGCGTGCGGCTCGTCCATGGCAGGCCGCTGCCTGCCGGCTGGTGCGGCAAGCAGCACGCCTGTTGGCAGCTCGCAGAGGCCGCGAAGCACGACACCTGGGTGTTTCTCGACGTCGATGTCGTGCCCGAGCCCGACGCCATCGCGCGATCGCTCGCGTTCCTCGGCACTTCGGGCGCGGCGCTTGCGAGCGGCTTCCCCCGGCAGACGACCGGCTCGTTTCTCGAATGGCTCCTGCTGCCGCTGATCCAGTTCGTGCTCCTCGGCTTCCTGCCACTATTCCGCAGCCGCCACGACAACGCCCCCGGCCTCGCGGCGGGCTGCGGCCAATGGTTCGTGACCACTCGCGACGCCTACGAGCGGGCAGGGGGGCATGCCGCGATCCGGGCGTCGCTGCACGACGGCATCAAGCTCCCCCGCGCCTACCGCCGCGCCGGCCTCACCACCGACATCTTCGACGCCTCCGACATCGCCTCCTGCCGGATGTACACCCGCAGCCTCGACGTGTGGCGCGGCCTCGCCAAGAACGCAACCGAGGGGATCGGCGCCCCCGCCACGATCGTGCCCTTCACGCTCCTGCTCGCCGCCGGCCAGATCCTGCCATTCGCCCTCATGGCCACGGGCCTCGCGACGACCTGGCGGGCATGGCCCGCATGGACGATCGCCGCCACCTGCATCGCCTGCGGCCTCGCGCTCCTCCCGCGCCTCGCCGAAGCGCTGCGGTTTCGCCAGAGCCTCACGAGCGCCCTGGCGCAGCCGCTCGCGATCGGCGTGTTCCTCGCGATCCAGTGGTATGCGCTTGCGCGCAAACTCCTCGGCCTCAAAACCAGCTGGCGCGGCCGGCCGCTTGCGATGCAGTAATGTAGGACAGGCTTCAGCCTGTCTCTTCTCAATACGCGCCGGTTTCAAGCTCCCCGTATCCCCTCGCCGGACGTTCGCCTCCGCCGGAAGCCCGAGGCGCGAGCCGAGAGGATGCCCGGATTGCGAACAGCCACGCGTATTCCCTTCGGCTCACGCCTCGGGCTTCCTCTGAGGAGGCAGGGGTAACCCCGAGCCTCCTCGAACGTAGCGACAGAGCTCCAGATCTGTCGATCGACCGGCCTGGAGGACCGGCGCACCATCACCGTCCAAGGCAAGTTCGCCAGGATGTCGATACTTGCCGTGAACATCGACAGGCTCAAGCCTGTCCTACGGGCTAGTTCACGCTTGTGCGTGAGCCTTCGCCGCCCTCGAAGTGCTGGCGGAGGTAGCGGGCCCGCTCGATGTTGCGGTCGTTCGTGTCGAGCTCCACGCCGCGGAGCTTCTGGAGGTGGGCCGGCTGGGTGCGGACGAGCAGCGAGTTGATGTCGGCGATTTTCACGTCGCCGATCAGCCCGAGGAGCACCCCCATGCGCACGCGCGAGAGGAGCTGCATCGTCTCCTCTGCGCTGATCGTCTGGGCGGTACGCAAGATGCCGTAGGCGCGGCTCACCTGGTCGTGGACGTTTTGCTGAGTCTCGCGCACGAGAAATTCGCGGGCCCGGCGTTCGTAGTCGATGAGCACGGGCACCACGTCGCCCACCTGCTCGACGAGCTCCTCCTCGGTGCGGCCGAGCGTCGTCTGGTTCGAGATCTGGTAGAAGTCGCCCATCGCCTGCGAGCCCTCACCGTAGAGGCCGCGTACGGCCAGCGAGATCTTGTGGAGGCTGCGGAAGACCTTGTCGATTTGCCGCGTGATCACGAGCGCCGGGAGGTGGAGCATCACGCTCACGCGGATGCCCGTGCCGACGTTCGTCGGACAGGCGGTGAGGTAGCCGAACCGTGAGTGGAAGGCGTAGGGCACCACTTTCTCGATCTGGCTGTCCACGGTCCGGATCTGGTCCCACACGCCCTTGAGATCGAGGCCGCTGTGCATGCACTGAATGCGGAGATGGTCTTCCTCGTTGATCATCAGGCTGACCTGCTCCATGCGGTCGATCGCCACGCCGCGTGCACCCTGCGCCTCGGCATGCTCGCGGCTGATCAGCTGCCGTTCGACGAGAAACTGGCGGTCGATCTCCTCGAGCCGGCCGACGTCGATGTATTCGAGATCCCGGCCGACGGGGCTGGCGGCGATGCGGTCCCTCAAGAATCGCTCCACGTCGGCGCGATCCTGCTCCGAAGCCCGGCTCACGAAGGGATAGTGGGCGACGTTGCGCGCGAGCCGCACACGGCTGCTCATCACGATGTCCGACTCGGGGCCGGTGCCCCGCAGCCATTCGCCGATCGATTGCGTCAACGCCTCGAGTTTCATGCGTTTTCCTTGGAGGCGTGTTCGGTGGCCAGCCAGCGGTCTTCGATTGCCCGGATCGCGTCGCGATCTTCCTTCGCTTTTTCGTAATCCTCGCACGCGATCGCATCCTTCATCCGAGCCCGCAAGCCGATCACGGCGGTCAGCTCCTCGGTGCCCTCGGGCAGTCCCTCGACGGCCCGCGACGGCCGGCGGCCCGTGTGCTCGGTGGCCCCGTGGATGTTGGCGATCAGGGGCTCGAGCTCCTTCTCGAATTGCACGTAGTCGTGCGGGCAGCCCAGGCGGCCCTGGTTGCGAAACTCGAAAAACGTGATTCCGCACATGCTGCACGCGCGTTGGTCGAGCAAGGCCAGCTCGTCGGCGGTCTGCCCCACGCCGAGTGGCCCGGCCAGCGCGCCGCCGGCCGGCTTGCCTTCGGCCTCGTCCTCGGACGACGGCTCGCCGGCAGCCTCCGACTGGTTGAGGTAGCTGCGGGCGTGATCCTCGCAGAGGTGCAGTTCGCGGACGGCGCCCGCCTCCAGTTCCGTGATGTGAAACACGGCCTGTTTGTCGCAGTGCTGGCACTTC
>JAIXPT010000100.1 GCA_027486095.1 Planctomycetaceae bacterium
ATCTGGTAGGTCACTTTGCCCGGGATGCCGGCGTGGAGCGACGAGATCAGGAGGCCGTGCGTGCTCCCCTCGAGGCCGGGGCTCGGCAGGGCGATCCGCTTGACGACGTCGGGCGTGCCGCGCTTGGGGCCCTCGAACCACAGGCGGTTTACGCTCTTGCCCATCGGGCCGCGCATGCGCTTGTCTTGCTCTTCGGAGCTCTTGGGATGGTTGTAAGACCACGTCCACTTCTCATCCTCGAAGTCGTCGGTGGCGCCCTTGGCAAGCGCGCCGGTGCCCGGCACGAGGACCGGTTTCTTGGGCAGGGCGGCCTTGGCGGCGGGGGCTTTCGGGGCGGCGGGAGCGGGCGGCGCGTCGGCGGCGTGGGCGATGGCGCCGAGGAGCAGGCCGAGCATGGCACCCGCGCCAAGAACATGCGCAGCGAGCGTGGAACGGACGGGAGCGACCATGATGAACATCCCCGCGTGAACGGTGAGAGAGCCTGTGGGCTCCTATCGACCACCGCGCGCCGACGAGTCAAACCGCGACCTGCCACCTGGCAGCAGTCGGGCCTGCTTGCCGGTCTTTCCCAGCCTGCCTGGTCTGTGGTGGGGCGTGGCATCGACAAAGTCCTCTGGCGAAAGCCGCCTCGGGCCGTCACAACTCCCAGCCGGTTTCACCGCTCCGACCACCCGTTCGGTTGTTTGCACCATGCGTCTCGCGACCGTGCTTCTGCTCTCGTGGGGATCGACCTGCCTCGTCGCTTCGGCCGCCGACGAACCTGCCGCCCGGGCGCCGCGGTCGCACATCCAGCCGGTCGGCGAGGTCGCCGCCGCCGAGCGGGCCACGCCCTGGGCCGGGCTCGTCACCGCCCGGGCCCCCGCGGTGCTCCGGGAACAGTTTCGGCTCGAGCGCGGCGCAGGGCTCGTGGTCGAAGCGGTGGATCCGGGCTCCGTGGCCGAGCGGGCGGGGCTGAAGCGGCACGACGTGATCGTCTCGATCGACGGCCAATTGCTCCTGCTTCCCGAGCAGTTCGTCACGCTTCTCGAGGCCTCGGGCGACGACGCGCCGCTCGAGTGCCGCGTGCTCCGCGGCGGCGTGGAGACCATGCTTTCGTTACGGGCCGCGCGACCCCCGTCCACGGCCGCGAAGGGGCGCTTGAGGCCCGCCGAATCGGCGCTCGCACTCGTGCCCCGCAAGCAGGCGCCCGTCGCCACCGTTACGCAGGCGCCCGATGGATCGCTCCAACAACGCGACACCGAGTATCTCGTGAAGCTCACCGGCGGGGCGGAGCCGAGGCTCGTCGTTCAGGATGCCCGCGGCCGCATCATCTTCAACGGGCCCATCGACACGCCCGCGCAGCGGAGCCTCGTGCCGCCGGAGGTTCGCAGCCGGATGGAGGGGCTCGAGCGGCTCGTCGCGCAGCAAGAAGCGATCAAGGAGGCCGCCGGCGTCGCCGCCGGTATCAAGCCTGCGAAAGCCCGCATCGGCACGCTCGACATCCAGCCGGTCGAGATCCGCTGAGCCGGCGGTTCAGAATTTGACCTCCGCCACATCGCGCGACCAGCTGCCGCCCGCCGACCGTGAACTGCCACCGCCGAAACCGCCACCGCCGATCATCGACCGCCAGGGATCGGGCCCGGTGAACGTGCCGCGCGGCAACGAGATCACCCACGGCCCCGCCCCGCGCGACATCCGCTCGAAGGCATCTTGCATCTGCCGGCGCTGCACCTCCTGCACTCGTCGTTGCCGCCGGCGCTCGGCCTCCGCGGTCGCCGCGGTGTAGGCCTCACGGGCCGCCGCCGCCGCCTCGGCCGAACTCTTGATCGAGTCTTCGTAGCGTTGCCGCGTGAAGAACGCCTTGGCCTCTTCGAGCGTGGCCGTCGCAGCGCGAACATCGGCCGAGATGCCCTCGGCATACCAGGCTGCCGCACGACGGATGAGGCTGTCGGTCTCCTCCATCTCGGCGAAGGCCTGCCTCGCGAGCCGTTCGTCTTCACTGGCCAGTTCCGCAGCGCGGGCGGCCGCGGCGTCGGCGGCATCGAGCACGCGGGCACTTGCGCGCAGATCGGGCCGCGCGGCGGCCATGCCCCGCTCGGCGAGCTCCACGAGACGGCCTGCCTCACGGCAGTGCTCGTTGGCCCGCGCGCGGTCGGTTCGCTGCTGCTCGAGCTGGTCTGCGAGGTCCTTGATCCGCCGCCCCGACGTGGCGGCCCGGGGCGGCAAAGATGCCCGCAGGCCATCGAGTTCCTGCCGCCGATCGGTGACGGCCGTCTGGCAGCCCTCCACCCATGTCTCCTGCCGCACCGCTTCTTCGAGGAGCGCGAGCGCCTTGAAATAATGCTGCGCCGTGGGGGCGGCCGCATCCGGGGCTTCGGCGATCATGCGGCGGATCCGCTCCAGGCCCTCGTCGGCCTTGGCGATGTTGTCGGCGAGATCGGCCCACGAGCTTTCGGCATACGCGCCGGAAAGGTGCTCGAGCGCCCGCACCGTCGCGGCCCGGCGGCCGGCGAGCGCCTCGAGCCGGGTCACGGCACCCGGCAGCATTTCGTCGATCTTCGCCTTGGCGGCCACGACGCTCTCGAGAATCGCGAGCGCTTCGGCGGCATGCCGCTCGGCGTGCTCTACGTGCGCGACCGCGCCTGCCGTTTCGCCGGCATCGAGTAATTGCGCGGCGAGGGTTCCATGCTCGCGGGCTTTGGCAACGTGCGCCATTGGATCGGCACCCGGTTCGGCAAGCAGCCAGCCCTCCGCCCGCTTGGCCCGAATTTTCTGCTCCGCCTCGTCTGCCGCCGTGGCTGCCGCGTGGCGACGATCGTCGGCGGCTTCGAATGCGTCGAGCCTGTCGGTGAGCGTCTCGAGCCCCGCGAGAGCCCCCTCGAGCCGGCCGCGTGCTTCGACAGGATCGCTCTCCAGGTCGTGCCGCGCGAGTACCAGGGCCCGGCTCGCCGCGGCAGTGGCGGCCTGAAAGGCCGCACCGGATCGGCCCCGGGTGGCGAGCTTTTCGATCCGGGACGTCGCGCCGGCGATGCCGGTATCGAGCGTGTCGGCGAGAGCCCGCGAGGTTTCGTGGGCCTGTTCGAGCACGTCGAGCGGCGCGCGGCACTCGCCGGCCACGTCGGCGAGCGGGGGCCGGGCCTCAGCCGAGTCGAGCAGCCGAATGCAGTCGTCGGCCGCGGCGGTGCCCAAAAACCACTCGGAATCGACCCGGCTTTGCGCCTTCTCCCACACGTCCATGAGCCCGAGCCAGCGCTCGCGGTAGCGGCGAATCGCCCCTTGCACCGCATCGTAGGCCGACCGTGTCTGGCCCTGCATCGGGGTCTTGAAGTCGGCGTCGGTGTGCGGCAGCAGGCGATGCCGCTCTTGCTGCGCATCGAGCAGATCGGAGAGCGCCACCACCTCCTGCTTGAATGCGGCGAGCTTCTGGCGGGCTTCAAACATGCGGTGTTCGTGCCGCGAGCGCTGCACGAAGAAGGCCGTGATCGCGGCGAACGCACCGAGCCCGAGGATGGTGAGCGGCAGCGTGCGGGTGCGAAACACCCGCGCGGCCTCGACCCGCGCGAGCGTGCGATCCTGCCGATCCTTCACCCAGCCCTCGGTGGCCTCGACGAGGGCGGCGATGCCGTCGTCGTAGAGGCCGTCTTTGGCGTTGGGCACGAACGCCTTTTCGATGAGCTCGGCTTCGATCGTCTGAGGATCGAGGCCGCTCGACACCTCGAGGGCCCAGGGTGCCCGCATCGCGATCGTGCGGCCCTTGACGTCGAGCACGATCGTCACGTCGCCGGCGGGGTCGTAGCCGGCCGGCTGGTCGGCGCCTGCCTGCCGCCAGCGATCGACGAGCGTTTCGAGAAGCGTGCGGGCCGACTGGCCTTCGCCGGCATTGCCGATCACGACCACCCGATAGTCGCGGCCCGTCGCCCGCTTCGCGGCCTCGACCGCGGCCGTGGCTTTGTCGAAGGAGTCGGTCGTGCCGGCGACGAACACCCGCCGCGTGTCGGTGGGCGTGATGCCCGGTGGCACGTCGGCCCGCGATGGCGCGACCGTGGCCAGAGCCAGCAGTGCCGCGATCACCCAGAGACGCGATCCTGACCTGTTCGAACGCATCGTTCCTCCTCGGTCCCTGGGCTTCCGCCAGGGGATTCGTGTCCGATCAACAACAAACTCGAGACGCGTGGCCCAACCACCAACAAGCCCGGACCATGTGGCCCAACCACCAACCAACCCGGACCATGTGGCCCGACCACCAACCAACCCGGACCATGTGGCCCGACCACCAACAAGCCCGGAGCGGAAGCGACGGGACTCCGCGTGGGAGCGTGTTTCCGGCCTCGACTCGATAGGTGTAGCACCGGCTCAGGGGCGGCAAAAGTCTCGTCGCGTGGGCCGCGGCGGCCCAAGGCTCCTCGAGCGTTCGCCGACCCCCTTCGCCTACCCGCCCTGGCAAGCTACGCGGCAAAGCTGATGGACTTTTCCGCGGGCGGCTAGCGGCCGAAGTCCTCGGCAGTCGGGCGCGGCGCGCCTTCGGGCTGGGGAAAGAGGCTCGGCCGCGGCGCGGGGCCGCGTGGGGCGGCCGCGGGCCTGCCGGCGGGCTGCATGCCCGGCCGGGTGGCGGCGCCATTCGGCAGCGGCCGCGGCTCCCGGAGCCGGCCGGCGTTGAGGTCGGCTTTCGGCGATGTCGCGCCGTAGCCCTGCCGCACGGCCGGCGCACCGGCGCGCACGCCGCCCGTGAGCGGGGCCGTGCGTCCAGGCGGCACTGCCGGAGCGGGCTTTGCGACCGGTTTTTTCTCGGCCTCGCCGGTGGGCTTGCGCGGGGGCGGCTGATCATCGGGCGCGCCCGGCAAGATTAGCATGTCGTCGGCGGCGGGCGGTGCCGCCTCGCGGGCCGGGCCGGTGGCGGCGGCGCGGGGCCGGCCGGTGAGGGGGTCGAGCCCGGAATTCTGCAGCGTGTCCACGCGGTCGCGCCTCATGCGCGCCCGGGCCGCCTCGGCCTCGGCTTCGTCGATGCGGCCGTTGGCGTCGAGGTCGAACCGCCGCAGCAGCTCGTCGCGCGTCATGCCGCCCGAGATGCTCGGCACCTCGCGCGTGGGCAGGAGACCACCGCTGCGGCCTGTTTGCCCGGGCGGCTGTGCGAATGCCTGGGCCGCCATCACGAGCACGCCGAGCATCATCATGCCGAGGATGCGCGGGGCGAAGCCAGCCGTGGCATCGGCGAAAGTCATGAGCCACCTCCTCCGGCAAGTGTAGCAGTCGGCGTGCTGGCCATCATGTCGGCGACCACGGCGGCGGCGGAGTCGGCATCGCCGCCGGCCCGCTCGAGCTCGCGGGCGGCCACGTGGCAGTGCACGAGGTGGCCGCCGGCCGCCGTGGCGGGCGGATCGACCTCGCGGCAGACACGTTCGGCGAGCGGGCAGCGGGGATGGAAGCGGCAGCCCGCCGGCGGCCGGGCCGGGCTCGGCACGTCGCCGGTGAGCACGAGCCGCCGGCGGCGATGGGCGGGGTCGATCCGCGGCACGGCCGAGAACAGCGCGAGGGTGTAGGGATGCAAGGGGGCGCGGTAGAGGGCGGCGGCGGTCGCGTGCTCGACAACGCGCCCGAGATACATCACGGCCACCTCGTCGGAGAGATATTCGACGACCGACAGATCGTGCGAGATGAAGAGATAGGTGAGGCCGAGCTGCTCGCGCAACTCGACGAGCAGGTTCACCACCTGTGCCTGGATCGACACGTCGAGCGCCGACACCGGCTCGTCGAGCACGAGAAACTCGGGCTCGAGCACGAGCGCCCGCGCGATCGCGATCCGTTGCCGCTGCCCCCCGGAAAACTCGTGCGGATACCGCTCGAGTGCGGCGGCCGTGAGGCCCGTGCGCTCGAGGGCCCGGCGCACCCGCTCGAGCCGCTCCGGCGCCGTGCCCAGGCGATGAATCACGAGCCCTTCCTCGAGGATGGCCTGGATCGTCATCCGCGGATTGAGCGATCCATAAGGATCCTGAAACACGATCTGCATCCGCCGGCGCAGGGCCGCGAGCGCCGTGCCGTGCGTGGCCCGCACGTCGGTGCCGGCAAAGTGCACGCGGCCGCCGGTCGGCTCGACGAGCCTGAGGATGCTGCGGCCCACGGTGGTCTTGCCGCATCCGCTTTCGCCGACGAGCCCGAGCGTGCGTTGCCGGCCGATCGAAAAACTCACGCCATCGACCGCGCGCACGCTGCCGACCTGGCGGCGCATGAGCCCTGCGCGCACGGGAAAGTGCGTTTCCAATCCCGACACGGCAAGCAGCGGATCGAGGCTCATGGAACACGTGCCGCCGTCGGCGGATGCTGGTCGCCGAGCTGCCCTGCGAACGGGCAACGGACGAAGTGACCGCTCGAGATTTCCTCGAGGGCGGGCGGTGCCGTCGCGCACTCCGGCAGCCGGGCGAACGCGCACCGCGGATGAAACCGGCAGCCGGAGGGGAAGTGCTGCGGCGCCGGAACCATGCCGGGGATCGTGGTCAGCGGCCCCGCATGGCGCGGCCCCGGGCGGGCGGCGAGCAGGCCGATCGTGTAGGGATGCCGGGGATGCGCGAAGAGCTCTGCGGCCGGCGCCTGCTCGACGATCTTCCCGGCGTACATCACGGCCACGTGGTCGCAGGTCTCGGCTACCACGCCGAGGTCGTGCGTGATCAGGAGGATGGCAGTGCCGAGCCGCGTGCGCAGGTCGGCCAAGAGATCGAGGATCTGGGCCTGGATCGTCACGTCGAGGGCCGTGGTGGGCTCGTCGGCGATCACCAGATCGGGCTCACAGGCGAGCGCCATCGCGATCATCACCCGCTGCCGCATGCCCCCGGAGAGCTGGTGCGGATACTCGTCGAGCCGCCGCTCGGGGTCGGCCATGCGCACGAGCCGCAGCATCTCGAGGGCCCGGGCCCGCGCGGCGGCGGGCGGGATGTCGCGGTGCAGCCGCACGGCCTCCGCGATCTGCGCGCCGATCGTGAACACGGGGTTCAGGCTCGTCATCGGCTCCTGGAAGATCATGCCGATCCGGCCGCCGCGGATACGGCGCAGCTCGGGCTCGGAGAGCGTGACGAGATCGTCGCTCCGGCCATCGCCCTCGAGCAGGATCCGGCCCGATTCGATCACCCCGGGCGCCGCCACGAGCCGGAGGATCGACATCGCCGTCACGCTCTTCCCGCAGCCGCTCTCCCCCACGAGCCCGAGCGTCTTCCCGCGCTCGATCGACAGCGACACGCCATCCACGGCAGGCACGCGGCCCGCCGGCGTATGAAACGCAGTCACGAGGTTTTGGATATCAAGAAGGGGTAATGTCATGGTGCACGGTTAGGCGAGGAACGCGGAGTCCCGTCGCTTCCGCTCCGGGCTTTTTGGGGAGCGGTGGCGGCAGTTCCCAGGAAGCCCGAGGCGTGAGCCGAAGGGAATCGGCGTGGAGGTCCGCAATCGGGGTGTCCTCTCGGCTCGCGCCTCAGGCTTTCTGCACATCATTTCCGAGCCTCGCGGAGCCGGGGGTCGGTGGCTTCCTGGAGGGCCTCGCCGATCAGGTTGTAGGCCAGCACGGTGAGGAAGATCGCGATCCCGGGAAACGCCACCAGCCACCACATGGCGAGATTGCTGCGGGCGTCGTTCAGGATCGAGCCCCAGCTCGCCGTCGGGGGCGGGGGCCCGAAGCCGAGGAAGGAGAGCGAGCTTTCGAGGAGCACGGCCGACGCGATCCCGAACGTGATCGGCACGAGCACCGGGGCCAGCGCGTTGGGGAGGATGTGGCGGAGCATGATCCGCACCGGGCCGGCGCCCGAGGCCCGCGCGGCCATCACGAACTCGCTGCCTTTGAGCCGCAGGAACTCGCCGCGCGTGAGCCGGGCGATGCCGGTCCATCCGGTGGCGCCGATGATCGCCATGGTGTGCCAGATCGTCGGCTTCTCGATCACCGCGATCACGGCGAGGATCAAGACGAGCGTGGGGATGCACATCACGATCTCGGTGATGCGGCTCGTCACCATGTCCACCCAGCCGCCGAAGTAGCCGCCGACGGCGCCCACGACGATCCCGATCGTGCCGGCGATTCCCATCGACACGAAGCCGACCAAGAGCGCGATCGTGGTGCCATGCACCATCTTCGCGAATACGTCTACGCCCGCCTGGTCGGTGCCGAAGAGATTGCGCGGGCTCGGCCGGCCTTCATCCTTGGCGGGGTTCGCCGGCAGGCCCGGCCACTCGTCGGCCCGCACGCTGCGGTAGGGATCCTGAAACACGAGCGGCCAGATCGCCCAGCTCTCGGGATCCTTCGCCGCGAGGTTCGTGGGATAGGTGCCACGAAAGCGGTCTTTCGCGAAGATGGCGGGCTCGAGGCGGCGGTCGAAATAGCCGAGGCACGGGGCGTAAAGCTGGCCCTTGTAGCGGCAGAGCACCGGCTTCGTGCCGGCGATCGCCGGTGCGAACAGGGCGAGCGCCACGAGGCCGCCGATGAAGGCGAGCGCCGCCATCGCGAGCTTCTTGCGGCGAAACCGGCCCCAGGCCTCCGCCCAGAATCCGGCCGAGCGGGTGGCGGGCGCGGAATTCATTCGACGCTCACGCGCGGATCGACCGCGCAGTAAAGGAGATCGGCGAGCAGCTGGCCGGCGAGCGTGAGCAGGCTGAACATGAGCGTGAGCCCCATGATCGTCGGATAGTCGCGCTCGCGGATGCTCTCGAAAAAGAGCCGCCCCATGCCGGGCCAGGTGAAGATCTGCTCGATGATCACCGAGCCGCCGATGAGGCCCGGCAGCGACAGGCCCAGGAGCGTGACGAGCGGAATGAGCGTGTTGCGAAAGGCATGGCCGAAGAGCACGCGCCACGGTCCCGCCCCCTTCGCCCGTGCCGTGCGCACGTAGTCCTGCCGCACCGCCTCCTCCATGTTCGCCTTGATGAACCGGCTGTCGTAGGCGAGGCTCACGTAGGTCTGGCAGGTGACCGGCAGGATCATGTGCCGGGCCACGTCGGCGGCCCGCGCGAGCCACGGTGCGCCCGGCGGCAGATCGCTCATGCCGAAGAGCGGCAGCTCCCACCCGGTGCCCCGGAGCCAGACGGCGAAGATGATCTGCAGGAAGAGCGCCGCCACGAACGTGGGAAACGAATAGAGCACGTAGAGCACGAGGCTCGACACGCGTTCGTCGGCCCGGCCGCTGCGGGCCGAGGCGTAGAGCCCGAGCGGAATGGCCGCGAGCCACGCGAGCAGAAGGGCCGTGCCCGAAATCAGGAAGGTGGGCCCGATCCGCTCGGCGATCAGGGTGGCCACCGGCTGCTTCCGCGAGATCGAGCGGCCCAAGTCGCCGCGGGCCACGCTCGAGAGCCACTGCACGTAGCCCACGGGCCACGGCTTGTCGAGGCCGTAGATGCGCTTCATGCGCTCGAGGTCTTCGGGGTTGAACTTGCGGCTCGGATCGGTCTCGCCGAGCTGCACCGTCAGCGGCGTGCCGGGCATGTTGCGGGCCAGGCCGTAGACGAAGCAGGTGATTACGACGAGCGTGAGGAGCCCGAAGATCACCCGGCGCACGAGGTAGGCGGCCATCGGCTACTCCGTCTTCGGCATCCACAGGCTCCCGAAGCCGGGCGAATAGTGGTAGGGCCCGCGCGGGCTGAAGACGTAGCCGCGGAGCGATTTCGAGAAGCCGTAAAAACTGTTCCGCCAGTAGAGCCAGGTGTAGGGCTGGTCGTCGTGGAGGATCTCCTGGATGCGGGCGTATTTTTCGGCCCGCTTCGCCCGGTCGAGCTCACGGCGGCCCTCGGCGAACAGCCGATCGACCTCGGGATTGGAATAGCCGATGAAATTGCGGCCGGCGCCGGTGGCCCAGATGTTCTCCGAGGTGTCGGGGTCGGTGCCGGCGCCCCAGCCGCCGAGGTAGGCCTGAAACTTCTTGTCTTGCGTGAGCTGCTGGAGCACGGTCGATTCGGTGGGCCGCACGTTCACCCGCACGCCGATCTGGTCGAGGTTTTCCTTCAAGAGCGTGCAGATCGCCACCCGCAGGGGCTGCTGGTTGACGAGAACGGTGAACTCGAAGGGCACGAGCCGGCCGTTGAGCTCCTTGTCGCGTACGCCGTCGTTGTCGTGGTCGGTCCAGCCGGCCTCGTCGAGGAGGGCCTCGGCCTTGTCGAGATCCTGCTTGGAGGGCTCGAGCTTCTTCTTCGGTGCCATCCACGACGACTCATGGAAGGGCCCCGAGGCCGGCGCGTAGAGGCCGTAGCAGAGCTTCTCGAGCATCGTCTCGTGGTCGAAGGCGTAGCTCATCGCCCGGCGCACGCGGCGGTCGGCGAAGAAGGGCGTGTCGATGTTCCAGCCAAAGTGGAAGCTCACCCACTCGCTCGCCGTGGCCTTCGTGTTGCGCTCGTAATAGTCGCGGCCCTTGGTCTGTGTCGTCCACTGCTCGGGGAGAAGCATCATCTCGTCGATCTCGCCGCTCTTGAGGGCCAGGAGCGAAGTATTGGGATCCTCGATGATCCGAAACCGCACCTCCCTGAAGAACGGCGGCTCGCGCACCTGCCTGCCCTGCACCGTGGCCCAGCTGTCGCGGCGGCGGAGCACGATCTGCTGGCCGCGCTGGCGATCGACGATCTCGTAGGGGCCGCCCACGACGGGCGCCTGCTCGAGCTTCACGTGCTCGGGGCTGTCTTTGAGCGTGGGATCGTCCTCCCAGGTGGCTTCGTAGACGTGCTTCGGCAGCACGGGGAAGTTGATGTTCCAGACGTTCGTCGCGAGCGGCTCCTTGTGGAAGAACACCACGGTGCGATCGTCGTAGGCATGCACCCAGCGCAGCTGGTCGGTGCCGCTGCGCACGGCCGGCACCGGCACCCGCGGGTCCATGATCACGCGGTAGGTGAAGGCGATGTCGTGGGCGGTGATCGGCGTGCCGTCGCTCCACACGAGGTCGCTGCGGAGCACCACCTTGTCGTAGAGGCCGTCGGCGCTCGTCTGCCACGAGGCGACGGTGTCGCTCGTGGCGAAGGGCTCGAGCCCGCGGTCGAAGGAGAAGAGCCCGAAGCCCGTGAGCCCGAGGATATCGAACTCGGCCGACGTGCTGATCATGATCGGATTGGTGCTGCCGAGGTCGCCCGTCACGTGCCGGTCGATCCGGGCGTCGAAGGCGGCCTCGCCCGGGCCCGGCAGGCGGCCGAGGGCGGAGAGAATCTTGGCGTTGGCCGCGGGCGAGTCGTTGTCGAGCGTGAGGGCCTCGGCCACGGTGGCGAGGGCGGGCTCCTTGGCCTGCTCGTCGCGCAACAGCGCCAGGCTGTCGCGCACCGGGCGGTCGATCCATTTGGCGTCGCGGTCGAGGGATTCGAGCGCCGGCGGATCGAAGGGCTCGAGCAGCCGCTCGGCGGCGGGTGCGACGGGCTGCGTGCGGGCCGCTTCGACGGCCGCCGGCTCGGGCCGGGCCGAGGCGAGCGGATCGGTTTCTTGTCGGCCGCAGCCGAGAGCCACCACGCCACCCAGCAGGCAGGCCGCCCACCAGGCACGGGCGCAGGCATGTTCGATGTGGGCAAATCGGTCCATCGGGCTCTCCGCGGGCGTTTCCATTCCGCCACCAGAGAGCGATGCTACGGCCGTGCGCGCCGGCCGGTCAATCCGGCGTTCGGCCGGTGGCGGGCTCGGCGCGGCCCACGTCTGGGAAGGTGTGGCCGAGCTTCTCGCGCTTCGTGGCCAGATAGCGCTCGTTGAACTCGTGCACCGGCGGGAGGATCGGCACCTGGTCCACTACCTCCAGATCGAAGCCGCCGTAGATGAAGGCGTCGGTTTTCTTGGGGTTGTTGGTGAGCAGCCGCACCTGCCGCAGGCCGAGATCCTTGAGCAGCTGGATGCCGACGCCGTAGTCGCGGGCATCGGCCTTGTAGCCGAGCGCGAGATTCGCCTCCACGGTGTCGAGCCCCTGATCCTGGAGCTGGTAGGCGCGGATTTTTTCCACGAGGCCGATGCCGCGGCCCTCCTGCGGCAGATACACGAGCACGCCCGCCCCCTCGCGGCCGATCATCTCGAGGGCCATGTGCAGCTGGTCGCCGCAATCGCACCGCAGGCTGTCGAGCAGATCACCTGTGAAGCACGACGAATGGAGCCGCACGAGCGGCACGGGCACGCTGGCGAGGTCGCCCATCACGAGCACGATCGGCTGCTGGGCCTCGAACTTCACGCCATACGCGATCACGCGAAACCTGCCCCACTTCGTGGGCAGGTCGGCCTCGGCGATCCGCTCCACGAGCTTTTCACGGGTGCGCCGATGGCGGATCAGCTCCTCGATCGTGATGATCTCGAGGCGGTGCTCGCGGGCGAGCGCGAAGAGGGCGTCGCGGTCGGCGCGGTTGCCCGACTCGTCGAGGATCTCGCAGAGCACGCCGGCCGGCTGGAGGCCCGCCATGCGGGCGAGATCGACGGCCGCCTCGGTGTGGCCGGCCCGGCGCAGCACGCCCCCCTCCTTCGCCACGAGCGGAAACAGATGGCCGGGCCGCACGAAGTCGGTCGGCCGGCTCGCCGGATCGAGGAGCGCGAGGATCGTGGTGGCCCGCTCGGCGGCGGTGATGCCGGTGCGGGCCGTCACATGATCGACCGGCACGGTAAACGCGGTGCCGAGCGGCGTCGAGTTGGCCTCGACCATCATCGGCAGTTCGAGCCGTCGGGCCGCCTCGGGCAGGATCGGCATGCACACCTGGCCGCGGCCCTGCCGGATCATGAAGTTCACGATCTCGGTGGTCGCCTTTTCGGCGGCGCACACGAAATCCCCCTCGTTCTCCCGGTCTTCGGCATCGACGACGATCACCATCTCGCCCCGCCGGATGGCGGCGACGGCGGCTTCGATAGTGGAGAAATGGTTGGGCATGTGCATTCCGATTATAGGATGATTTCCTGGCTGCCGAGCGGCATGCCCCCTGAAATCAGCGTGTCATCCGGGCCCGACCCATGCTCGACCGTGAGGAATACATCGAACAGGCCTACCTGTTCCGGGTGCTCGCCGAGCGGATCACCGCCGGCATCGCCGCCCAGGAGGCCCTCTCGTCGATCGCAGAGGAGGTGCTCGCCACCTCGAAACTGCCGCTGGCGATCGACTACCTCGTGGGGGAGCTGAAGCTCGTCGGCACGCTCTCGACGGCGATGTCGCGGCTGCCGCACTATTTCAGCGCTTTTCAGACCTTCATCATGCGCGAGGCCGAGGAGGAGGGCGGGCGGTTCGACATCCGCACCGCCCTGGCGATCCTCGAACGCGAGGCGGCCTATCGCGCGGAAGAGGCCACGCCACAAGGGCTGTTTTTCTACCGCTTCGAATGCCTCTCGCGAAACCGCCTCGACTACGCGCTCGGCCTGGCGGCCGTGAGCGACGACGGCATCTTCGCTGCCGAGTGGCGGGCGTGGATCGCCACCGTGGGCCGCCAGGTGGGGCTGATCGATCTGGCCGACCTCGTCTACGTGCGGAGCCCGGAGTATTGGCGGCTCGAGAAGCGGGA
>JAIXPT010000208.1 GCA_027486095.1 Planctomycetaceae bacterium
CCGCCCGACACCAAGGGCCGCCCCCCCCCGCGCCATCAAAGCGGGGGCCGAGGGGGCCGTGGGGTGGGGGGGGGGGGGGGGGGGGGTAGTAGCCTCCGTGCTTGGAGCGACGTCTTCCGGCAACGTTTGTCCTCTGCATCACGGGAACAAAAATCATGATTCGCTGTGTCTTGTGTCGTCTCGCGGTGTTTGCCGTCGCCCTCGCACCTCATTCCGTTTTTGCGACCGAAGCCAACGGCCTGTTTTGGCTTTTCCAGCGAACGGGGTACACGACCGGAACCGACGCCCAAACCGCCCTCGGCATGGGCGACGCGAAGTCGTGGCCGGTCGTGTTTTCACTTTCCAGCGGCTCGACCCAGGCGTATGCGCTGACGCCAGTACGAAACCCGATGACGAATACGAATTGGAATCAGATCGGCACGAATGTGCTTTCATCGCCGGCGAATCAAGGCATGCTCTCCGCGAAATCGAGTAGCGACGGCCGGGTTGGTGTGTCGATCGCCGCATCTCCGCTGGCATTTCAAGCGGGAAGCGCGATCGTCGGCCGTCGATCCACGGGTTTTGCAAATCCAATCACGAACGTACAAGGCCTCGCCTTTGACCAAGCAGGAACACTCGTTAGTGCATCGGCGGATACCCTGGCAGGGTCTGGGATTACGCAATTCACGCTCCCCACCGTCCAAGCGATCGCCGCTTCTTCGTTCGGCAGCCTCGGAGTGCTGACGAGTTCCAACAGCTTGCTCACCTATTATGAGAAAAGCCCCGTGAACGGGTGGAATTCTACGCTGGTCGCGAGCGAAACAATCTCTGGCGGTGACCTTGCGATCGATGCGATCGGCCGGCCATTCGTCGCCTACTCGACGTTTACCGGTGGGGGATGGGGTGTCGCAGCGTCTTACTTCGACATCATGTCGGGCCAATGGAGGCCATCGATATTCAATTTACCGGGGATGAATTCTCCCGTGACGCCGACAATCGCTGCCGATGGCATCGGCGGTGTCGGTGTGGCGTGGATGGCTACGGTGTCGGGCAGCAACTCGCTGATGTACGCCTACAAGAACGGTGTGAAGGACTGGGCGATTCACACCGTGACATCGTTCTCTGTCTCTTCGGGTACGTCGTTCAGCCCGCTTCTCTCACAGCGACGCGTGGGCCTCGACTTCGATGCCAACGACTGGCCTGTCATCTCGTTCCTGGCAAACAGCAGCGGGGGTTTTGGATCACCGGCGGACATCTGGATCGCCTACGACCCCATCGTTGTGCCCGAACCATCCTCGCTCATGCTTGCCGCTGTTGGGCTACTCGCCGCTGGGTTCGTCGTCCGCCGAACTCGCTCCTAGCATCCGGTCTCGTAGCGACGGAGCTCCAGCTCTGTCGATCGACAGGCCTGGAGGCCTGTCGCTACGTGCGAACGGCTGTTCGCCCAGAAAACGGAGGCAGGATGCCGAGGGTTTTCGTGGAGATAGCCGCTCCAGCTCTGTCGATCGACAGGCCTGGAGGCCTGTCGCTACGGAGGAAGCTCGGGGTCACCCCGAGCCGTCTCGCCGGACGTTCGGCCCATCAACTGGAAGCCCGAGGCGTGAGCCGAAGGGAATTCGCGCGGCGATTCGCGAGCGGAGCATCCTCTCGGCTTACGCCTCGGGCTTCCTGGTGCAGGCGCACTGACGACAGCAAGACAGGCTGAAGCCTGTCCTACGACGACGTCGTCATGAGCGTGGCACGGATCGCTTCGAGCTCGGCAGGCGGGGCGTTGTCGGCGCGGTCGAGCTTGCCGGCCTTGGCGAACCAGTAGCGGGCGTTGCCGTGGTCGCCCTCGATGGCGTGGAGCACGGCGTGGATCCAGCAGGCGGTCGCGTCGGCCTCGTCGTCTTGCACGATGCCGTGGGCCTCGTCCCAGCGGCCGGCGAGGGCCGCGTCGATCGCCGTGAGCAGCTCAGCCTTCGTCATGGAGCGAGGAAGGCGAGCGTCGGCTCGGAGGCGTAGATGACCGGGTCTTTTTTGCGCCAACCAGCGGCCACCCAGCCGTCCTTCCGGGCCACGAGCTGCTCCATCGGCAAGGGGCCCGCCCCCGCGAGCTGGCCGGGCATCTTCAGGGGCTCGACATCCACCACTTCCTTGAACACCTTGCCGAATCGCTTCTGGAGGATGCGCCGCAGCGACGTCTCCGCCACGGTCAGCTTCTCGCCGCCGCCGGGCACGAATCCGGGCGGATAGATCTGCACGTCGCCGTCGCGGACGAGCCGGATCCTGCCGTCGGCAGGCTCGATGCGATAGGCGGCCCAGATGTCCATGGCTGGGAATTCACGGTCGCCCGAGGTGAACTTCGTGCCGCGGACCGTCATCTTCACGCGGGCCTCGTCGGCATCGAGCTCCACGGGCTTGCGCTTCGCGAAGGTGATCGACCATGGCGCCTGGTCGGCATCGTTGCCGAGGGCCTCGGGCAGCGTGCCGTTGTTCTTCTTGATCTGCTCCTCCACGAACTGCTGCGTGATCGTGCGGCCGCCGAGCGTGATCTCGGCGACGTTGTTCACGAGCGTCTCATGGACCCGCGCGGCCATCACGGCGTCGGGATCGACGGCCGGCGGCGATGAGAAGGCCGCGATCTGGTCGGTGAGCGCCTTGCGGGCCACGACGGAGAGCCGGGAATCGCTCGTGTTGAGCTGGAGCATCTCGGGATACCATCCCCGCTCCATGAGCGGCCGGCGGAATTTGGCCTGGTAATCGGCCTGCGCCTGGGAGATCGCACCGGCCGTCTGCGTGTCGAACTGCTGCCGCACCCGCTCGCGGGCCTTGCGTTCCGAGATCGCCTCCGCCTTGGGCCGCATCTCGGCGATCTTCTTGCTCGCGATCTTGCGGATGAGATTCTTGCCAAACCGCTTGTTGACGCCGATGCCGGCCGTGCGCGTGCTCGTCGCGGCATGGGCCTCGACGGGCAGAGCGCTGACGCGCTCGTCGTCGATCATGATCCGCTTGCGGGCATCGACCTTCGTGGTGCCGTAGGTGTGCACCGTCACCGGCCCCTGCGAGCCACGGGTGTCGGAGTGGTTGGTGGCATCGAGGGCGATATCCACGATCGCCCGGTCGAGAGCCGGCACGAAATCGAGGAGCACGAGCCCGGTGGTGTGCCCATTGCCGCGGATGCGGGTGCCGAGCACCGTGTCGTTGATCGGGGCCCGCTCATCGACGACCCGATTGACGGCCGAGCCAAGCAGGCTCTCGTCGATGTCGAGATAGAGGTTCGGCCGATCGACGGCGCTCCGCACGCGCGCCACCACGCCCGGGGCCTGCCCCGAATCGGCGAGCTTGGCAAGCAACGGGCCCACCGGATCGAGCGCGTCGGTCGTGCCCGTGGCGGCACCGGCGGCGACGGCGGCGGCCAGTTTGTCGAGCCGCTGGGCATAGGTGGCTTGGGCTTCGGGGCTCTTGGCCGCCTCCGCGGCCTCGGCATAGGCCGCCACGGCCCGCCGCACGGCCACGAACTGGTGCATCTCGAGGCCGTTCTCGCCGGCGTCGAACAATTTTTGGAGCCGGCGGAGCGTGGCCGGATCGGCATTCGAGCCGCTGGAGGCCTGGGCCTCGAGGGCCGGCCAGTCGAGATACTTTTTCCAGTCGGCACCGCTCGGGCTCCGGGCCAAAAGCCGCGCGAGCGAGCCTAGGGCTCCGCGGAGCGTGGCCGCGGACGACGCGAGTTTCCCGTCCGAAACCGGACGGAAGGTCTCTGCCGTGCCGAGCGGGTTGCCCGCCAGGGTCGCGAGGTCGGCGGCCGTGGCCGAGCCGATGGCGGCCGCGGTGACGAGGGCTCCGACGAGCGATGCGGCACGAGCCGCTTGGGGCATGCGGCCGGAAAAAAGCGACGCCATATCTGGAATGCCTGTCTGTGGGGGCCACGGAGGCCGGATGCGAATCGGTGAAAGCGGACGCGGAGTCTAGCCCGCTGGACGACTTTCCCTCCACAGCAGCCTCCGGCCCGGCCACATCCCCCCTTTTGCGGCCGATTTTCTGATTTTTTGCCGCTCGAGCCGCAAGGGCTTGCCAGTGGCAGACTTCCGCCATTTTTCCCAGGCCATAAGTCCAGCAAAGTCGGTGCGACAGGCGCGGTTTTCGCAAGGGCCCCCGCTTGCCAGGCGCGGCCCGGTGCATCACAACGCGGCCTTGGCCCATCACCCACGGAAAGGGAATTCACCATGGTCGCACGTCACGCTCGCTCGCCTCTCGCACCCTCGCTCGGCGCCTCGCTCGGAGCGGCGCTCGCGGCCGGCATCGTCGCCGCGGTGGCCCTCGAACTGTGCGCCCCCCCTGCCCTTGGCGCCACGCCCACCCCGCCCTCGCTCGGGCCTCCCGCCGGTGAGGCGATTCAACGCATCGACGACTACGGCGCCGCCACCGCAGCGGCGCAGGCCGCCGGCGCGATGCTGCTCGTGTCGGTCGAACCGATGGCGGGCAGCCCGCACGACCTGGCCGGCGACCGCCTGGAGCGGGCGGAACTCCAGCAGCGCTTCGCCACGAGCGGCCTGCCGTGGGTGTTTTGCCGGATCGGCATGGATGCCGGCGGAGCCGCCCTCGTGGGCGATCCCGGCCTCGCGGAGATGCGCCGCGGGCCCGGCGTGTTCGTGGTCGATCACACGCCCGGCCCCTACGCCGGCCGGATCGTCTCGATCCTGCCGCGGACGCCGGGCAAGTATTACGCCTTCAGCCCGGCCCACATCGACGAACTGGCGGCGCTGCCCCGGGCATCGCTCACCCAGCGGTCGCTGATTCTCGCCGTGCGCATCCACCCGGAGAATCCGCAGAGCACGGGCGGCTCCTGCGACGCGTCGCTGTGTGCGGCGGCCGCAGCCCATTCCGAGCACCAGGCGCGGATTCGCCGTCAGGGGCACCACGGCTGGGACACCCGGTCGCAGCAGATCGCCGCCGGCCGCGGGAGCGCCTCCGAAGTGTGCGCCGAAAGCTGGCCCAATCAGGACCTGCTCGATTCGTGCGTTGACTGCGTGGCCAGCTGGCGTCAGTCGAGCGGCCACTGGAACGCCGTCCGCAGCCCGCAGGCCGCCTACGGCTACGACCTGCGCCGCGGCTCCAACGGCATCTGGTATGCCACGGGAATCTTCGTGAAGTAAGACAGGCTTCAGCCTGTCTTCCATCGTGCCGACAGGCTTCAGCCTGCCCTACACGATGGCCGTGGCCGGGAGCACGAAGATCTTGCCGTCACCCATCCTGCCGGTGCGGGCCACGGTGACGATCCGCTCGACCACCTCGTCGGCACGGGCATCATCCACCCAGATCTGGATCTCGACTTTCGGCAGAAACGCGAGCGAGTATTCGCTGTCGCCGTACTGGTCGAGATAGCTTTTCTGCCGGCCGTAGCCTTTCACCTCGCGCACCGTGCAGGCCTCCAGCGGGGCGAACTTGAGCGCCTCGAGCACCCGCTCGGCGACGAACGGCTTCACGATGGCGACGACTTCCTTCATCGAGGAGACCTTGCCTAGGACGGTGTCATGGCCGGCGAAGCGTGGCTCGCCACGATGGCGAGCCGGCCGGCGCGGCAAACCTCGGCTTTGCCCCGCCGGCCCGTTGACGGAGAGGGCCCGGATGGCCCGGGTCCGTCAACTAAAAAAGTTCTCGCCATAGAGATTCGCGGGCGGGCACGTGGTGACGGTGATGTCGCCCTTGACCTTCGTCTGACAGGCCAGCCGCATGGTGTCTTCGTTGCCGATGTAGGCCAGCGACATGCCGAGCCTGGCCGCCTCGAGGATGCCCTTCTTGCTCGTGTTTTCCATCCCCTTCGTGATCAAGACCCGGCAGGAGCCGCAGGTGCCGAACCCGTGGCAGTTGGCCACCTTGTGGATGCCCGGGTAGAGGGCCACCCCGGCTCGGAGAGCTTCTTTTCTCAAATTCGCCCCCTCGGGCACCTGGATTTCCTTCTTTTCAGTCGCGAAAGTGATGGTGGGCATCGGTTTCTCTCGATGGAACGGGGACGCTTTTCCGATACTGTAGCCGGCGCCGAGAAGGCCTTCCACTGGAACGGGGACACGGCAGATGGCCGAACTTTCCAAATACCAGCAGTCGATCGTCAAAAACTACTACGAGAACCTCGACACCGCGCTTCTGCAGCGGCTCGGGGAACAGGTGACCGACCTCTATCTCGCCGAGGGCAAGAAGCGGGCCAAACTCTGGGAGACGATCGAAAAGTCGCTCACCAAACTCGAGGTGCCGAAATCCCGGATCGCCCGCGTGGTCGGCTCCGACGACGCCCGCCAACTCGCCACGCTCTTGCAGGAGCTTTTGGCGAAGGATTGACCGCCGGATTGCCGTGCTCCATCCTGTGCGTTTCCGTCCTCCGGGAACCACACGCGATGAGCGCCCCTGCGACGCATTCCGCCGACCGCGCCACGATTCTCGAGTCTCTGCGCTGGAAAAAGTTTCCGGTGCTCGACGACGGGTTCGTGGCCCTCGTCGATTGCATGGGCGACGACGGCTCCGTCGTGCAGGCGGCGCGGGTCAGCTACGGCGAGGGCACCCGCAAGGTGAGCGACGACAGGCAGCTCATTCGCTACCTGCTCCGCCACGCCCACACCACGCCCTTCGAGATGGCTGAATTGAAGTTCGTGGTCCGGGTGCCGATGGACTGCTGGCGGCAGTGGATCCGCCATCGCACCGCGAGCGTCAACGAATACTCCACGCGCTATTCGCTCGCCATCGACTCGATGCAGGCGACGGCCGACGAGGCTTGGCGCACGCAGGCCGCAAGCAACCGCCAGGGCTCGGCCGGCCTGCTCGACGCCGCGGACGGAAGCCGGCTCACCCGGGCCGAAGCCGACCTGCAGGGCCTCGCCCGCAAGGTCTATGAAGAGCGGCTCGAGGCGGGCATCGCCCGCGAGCAGGCCCGCAAAGACCTGCCCCTCTCCACCTACACCGAGGCCTACTGGAAGATCGATCTCCACAACCTCCTCCACTTTCTCGCGCTGCGGATGGACTCCCACGCCCAGCTCGAAATCCGCCGCTACTCCGAGACGATCGGCCACGAGATCGTGAAGCCGCTCTTTCCGCTCGTCTGGGAGGCGTTTCTCGACTACCGCGTGGAAGCCATGCGGCTCACGAAGCTCGATCGCGGCGTGATCTCCCGCCTCGTGGCCCAGAGCGGCGGCAAGGGCATGCCCGCCTCGCGCCCCGATTTCCTCGCCGCCCAAGACCCCTCGTGGCACGGCCTCGAGCGCTGCCGCGAGCGCGACGAGTGCCTCGACAAGCTCGTCTCCCTCGGCCTCGTCACCCCATAACCCCCGCCATCGCCATGCCCACGCCCGTCCTCGCGCCGTCCACCGATCCGCTCGTCAACGAACTCGTGAAGCTCACCCAGCAGCTCCTCGACGCGATCGCAGCGGGCGATTGGGACGCCTACCGCAGCCTCGTCGCCGACGACATCACCTGCTTCGAAGCCGAGGCGGAAGGCCACCTCGTGCAGGGGCTCGCGTTTCACGAGTTCTACTTCAAGCTCGGCGGCGGCAAGCCCCAGCCGCCGAAGCACCTCACCACGACTCTTGTGGCACCGAAGGTGCGGCTCCTGGCCGACGGCGCGGCGCTCGTGGCCTACGTGCGGCTCGTGCAGAAGCTCGACGGTGAAGGCAGGCCGATCACGGTGGCGTCGGAGGAGACCCGCATCTGGCAAAAAATCGCCGGCCGCTGGCAGCACGTGCACTTCCACAGGTCGTAGGACGGGCGCTCCGTCTGTCGTGGCCTCCTATCGCGTCGAGCAGACCCAACTCGCCCAATCCGGCTCGGGGTTACCCCGTACCGTCTCGCCGGTCGTTCGCCTTCGCCCTCCAGGCTACAGCTCACTCGGATGTGCCTGCGCTCCGGCATCCATGCCTGCGCTGGTCACATACGCCGTCTCAACGGCAGGGGTAACCCCGAGCCTCCCCAAACGAAATGGGGGGCTTCGGGGGAGTCGGCGAACGCTTCCCGAACGACGGCCGCGGCGGCCGGAGTGAGAATCTGAAAGACCGCGCAGCGGCGACTTTTGCCGCTCCCCCGAAGCCGGCGCGCGCGAGTTGAGCGAAAAGGCGACAGGCTGAAGCCTGTCCTACGCGCGCAAGACGACATCGACTTCCGAGCCGGGCTCGTGGGTCGTGCGGCCGGCTGGGAGGGCGATGTAGCCGCCGGCGCCGGCGAAGCCGCGGAGGTCCGACGAGCCCGTCCACGGGAGCGGTGTTGCCACAAGCGCGTTCATCGGGCCTTCGAGCCGGCAGGGCAGATACACCGGGCGGTCGGCGACGGCTTTCGCGGGCGCGGCAAGCCGGGCGCGGGTGCGCGGAAGATGCCATGCGTCGCGCGGCTGGCCGGCGAGGATCATGAGCGCGGGCCGCACGAAGAGCTCGAAGCAGACGAGGCTGCTCGCTGGATTGCCCGGCAGGCCGAAGACGAGCGTGGGGGCGGAGTGGGCGCGGCTGTACACGCCAAACCACACCGGCTTGCCCGGCTTGTGCCGCACCTTGTGAAAGATCTTCTCGACTCCACACTGCCGAAGGATTTCAGGCACGAGATCGAGATCGCCCGCAGACACTCCTCCCGAGAGCAGGAGCACGTCGGCCGCGAGTCCTTGAGCCACCGCGGCCCGGATCGCCTCGGGGCGGTCGGCCGCGATCCCGAGCGGAATCGGCTCGGCGTTCAGAAGCTGCACGGCCGCCATGAGCATCGGGCCATTCGAATTGCGCGTCTGGCCGAAGGCGGGCCGCACGTCGGGGGGCACAAGCTCGCTGCCGGTCGAAAGCAGCGCCACCCGCGGCCGGCAGCGAGCCACCACGTGCGTCGCCCCGGCCTCGGCGGCGAGGCCGATCTCGGCGGCCCCGAGCACGGCTCCGGCCGGCAGCACCGCGTCGCCGGCGCGAAATGCGGCGCCCTGCCGGGCGACATGCTGCCCCGGCCTGAACTTCGCGTCGTGCAGCCGCACGCGGCTCCCGGCGTGTGCGGCGCCTGCGTCATCGACCACGCATTCCACCGGAACGATCGCATCGACGCCGGCAGGGATCGGCGCACCGGTCATGATCCTCGCGCAAGAGCCGGGCCGGATCTCGAGCGTGGTGACATCGCCGGCAGCGAGATCCACGACGACCTCGAGCTCGAGGGCGTGGCTGGCCGCCGCTGCGACATCGTCGCTCCGCACCGCGAAGCCATCCATCATCGCCCTGTCCCAGGGAGGCGAATCGACGTCAGAGACCACGGGCTCCGCCAGCTCGAGCCCACAGGCATCGAGCAGGCGCTGTCGCCGGGGCGGCAGCGGCGCGGCAGCAGCTTCGACCAGAGAGATCGCTTCGGTGAGTTCGATCATGAATCGCGACAGGCTGGAGCCTTTTCCCCTTGATGCTTGAAAAGTCCGCTCATGCACCGCCAACAAAAAGCCCGGAGCGGAAGCGACGGGACATGCGCGACGGCAATCTTCAAAGCCCACTACGTATTCAGAAACGCTCGCAGCAGGTCGTAGCCGGCCGGCGTCAGAAAACTCTCCGGATGAAACTGCACGCCGTACACGGGGAGCGTCCGGTGGCGGATCGCCATGATCTCGCGCGCGCCGTCGGGCGCCGTGGACCACGCATCGACCTCGAAATCCCGCGGCAGCGTGGGCGGGTCGATCACGAGGCTGTGATAGCGCGTGGCCTCGATCGGGCTCGGGAGCCCGGCGAACAGGCCCTGCCCGGTGTGCTCGATCGCGTCTACCTTGCCGTGCATCAGCCGCTTGGCCCGCACGATCGCGCCGCCGAACACCTGGCCGATCGACTGATGGCCGAGGCACACGCCCAAGATCGGCATCCGGCCCGCGAATCGCCGGACCACGTCGCACGAGATGCCCGCCTCGCTCGGCGTGCACGGCCCCGGCGAGATCACGAGGTGGCTCGGGGCCCGGGCCGCGATCTCGTCGCCCGTGATCTTGTCGTTGCGGTGAACTTCGAGCCGGGTCTCGGGCGCGATCTCGCCGATCCGCTGCACGAGGTTCCAGGTGAACGAGTCGTAGTTGTCGATGAGCAGGATCATTCGAGGAGCGTGCTCGGGTGCCCCTCGCGATCGACGAGCGGCATGACATGTGGCTTGTAGATCGCCGTGTAGGC
>JAIXPT010000189.1 GCA_027486095.1 Planctomycetaceae bacterium
ATCGAGCGCGAAGACGAGCAGTTCAACCAGCGGGCCCGGCTCGACAAGCAAAACCTCGTGCCCTCGCTCGAATGGTCGGGCGAGACGCTCTACGACATCGCCTCCACCCGCGTGAAGGCGGCCAGCGTGTGCGATCCGCCCGCCACGCTCGCCCAGCTCTTCGAGCCCGCGGTCGATCAGCGGCGGCTCCTCGACGGCCTGCGCAGCCTGCGGGTGCCGCGGCAGCTGTTCAAGTTTCTCTATCGGCTGCTCGTGGCCCACTGCCACGCCCACACCGGCGAGCAGGCGGTGTATCGGATTCCGCTGGAGCGGTTCGACACGGTGCTCGCCGTGTTTCGCCGGGATCAGGATGCTTTTGATCGCGGTCTTGCACCCCGGTAGCACTTGGTCAACGTGGGGTGCCGGCGAGGGCTGCGCCGTGTCGATGTGGGATAGGCTTCAGCCTGTCGGGCTTCGACGTGTCGCGCCGGCTCGGGGTTACCCCGTACCATCTCGCCGGACGTTCGCCTCCGCCCTCCTGGGCTCCGGCTCACTCGGATGTGCCTGCGCTCCGGCATCCTGCCTGCGCTGGTCACATACGCCGGCTCGATGATACGGGGTAACCCCGAGCCTCCCGGTTTTGGTTGGTAGGATCGTTGAGGCCGCATCGCTGAAAAACTTCTATCAATGGACATTCATTCTCTCGTCGTCGGACGCGATCTGATGGCATGCCGGTTCGAGGTCGTGTTCAACGCCGGGGAGGTGGAGAACGCGACGGAGCTCGGCGTCGATGCGCTCGACCTCGTCGAGCAGATCGAAGCGCGGATCACCGTCTATCGTGATTCGAGCGAGGTCGCGCGGCTGAATGCGACGGCGGCGGAGGGCTGGCAGAGTGTGTCGCCTGATTTGTTCGCGCTGTTGCAGCACGCCCGCGACCTCTCGGTGCGGACGGGTGGTGCCTTCGACTGCTCAGCTGGTGCACTCACGCGGGCCTGGGGCTTTCTCGAACGGCGCGGCCGTGTGCCGGCTGGCGACGCGCTCGTTGCGGCGAAAGAGCGATCGGGCCTGGGCCTCGTGGAGTTCGACGACGCGGGCCGCCGGGTGCGATTCACGCGGCCGGGCGTGGAGCTGAATCTCGGCGCGATCGGCAAGGGCTGGGCGATCGACCGGGCCGTGGCGGCGCTCGGGATGGCGGGCGTGCCGAGCGTGCTCGTGCATGGCGGGCAGAGCAGCGTGCGGGCGCGGGGTGTGCAGGGGCCGGCGCTGCCGGGCCGGCGCGGCTGGCCCGTGGGCCTGCGGCATCCGCTGCGGCCTGCAGAGCGCCTCGCCACGATCACGCTCGCCGATCGGGCGCTGGGCACGAGTGGGTCGGGCACGCAATTTTTCATCGACCGCGGACAGAAGCTCGGCCACATTCTCGACCCGCGCACCGGGCGGCCCGCGGCGGCGGGTGTGATCTCCGCGACGGTGATCGCGCCCGAGGCGGCCGACGCCGACGCGCTCTCCACCGCGCTCTACGTGCTCGGCGCCGACGGTCTCTCCTGCGTCGCCCCCGCCGGCGGCGCGGTGGGCGCGATCCTCGTGCTGCCGGGGGCGACGTCGGGGAGTGTCCGCGTGGTGGTCGCGAATCTCGCTGAAGACACCTGCGCCCTGCCCGCGGTCGCGGGGGTCGAGGTCGAGCGGGCCGGGTAGGCTATACTGCCGCGACGTTCAGGAATTCCACCCGCTCACTCGCCACCTGACACCATGTTCGACTGGTTCGAGCGGGGTTCCTACCTCGGCATCATCCTCTTTCTCACCCTCACCGGCATCGGCCTGCCCGTGCCCGAGGAAGTGCCGATCGTGGCGGCCGGCGTGGCCAGCCGGGCCGGAGCCCTGCACTGGTATTACGCCCTGCCCGCCTGCCTCGTCGGGGCCCTCCTCGGCGACAGCCTGATGTATGCGATCGGCCGCTTCTTCGGGGCCCGGATCTTGAAGGAGCATCCGTGGTGGTCGGGCTTTCTGACGCCCGAGCGCGAGAAGACGATCGAGGAGCTGCTCAAGAAGCACGGCATCAAGGCCTTTTTCGTGGCCCGGTTTCTCGTCGGCCTGCGCAGCCCGTTTTATCTCACGGCCGGGATCCTCAAGGTGAAATACCGCTGGTTCCTCCTCGCCGACTTCATCTGCGCCTCGATCGTGATCGGGGGCTTCTTCGGGCTGGCCTACCTGTTTGGCGACCGCGTCACGAGCCTGATCCAGTCGGCCGAACGCGGCTTCACGGCCGTGATCATCGCCGCGGGGCTCAGCGCGCTCGTCGTGATCGCCTTTTTTTCGTTCCGCAAGCGCCGCATCCGGATGCTCGACCAGGACCCCGAGGCCCTGTTTGAAAACCGCGAGATTCTCCTCGGCCCAGCGGCCGACCGCATCGCCGACGCCGTGAACCTCGGCGACGTGAACCACACCGACGAAAAGTAGCTGTGGAGGACGGGCTTCAGCCTGGCTTTCCTCGATTCATCCGCGCCTCCCATGTAGCGACAGAGCTCCAGCTCTGGCGATCGACAGGCCTGGAGGCCTGTCGCTACGTCGAGGGAGGCTCGGGGTTACCCCTGCCGTTGAGCCGGACATTCGCCTCCGCTGGAAGCCCGAGGCGCAAGCCGAGAGGATGCCCGGATTGCGAACAGCCACGCGTATTCCCTTCGGCTCACGCCTCGGGCTTCCTCTGAAAAGGCATGGACAGTCACGAGCCAGCTTGGGCACGTTGAGCCAGAGGAGAGCCGCGATCGCCTGTCCTACGGGTTGTGCGGGTCGTGACGGGCGGGGTGTGTCGATTCCGGTGAGTTGTCGCCCTGCGGCGACTTTGCCGTCGCCGTTTTGCGACCTAAAGAACTGGTGTCGGCCCTCGCTCCCGGAGATTCACCCGTGCCCATGTCGCCCCGCACAGCC
>JAIXPT010000107.1 GCA_027486095.1 Planctomycetaceae bacterium
AAGGCGGAGGCCTTCGCGCTCGGGGCCAACGACTACATCGTGAAGCTGCCCGACCGGCTCGAGCTGCTGGCCCGCGTGCGCTACCACTCGCGCGGCTACATCGCGCTCGTCGAGCGCAACGAAGCCTTCACGGCGCTCGAGGCGAGCCAGCGGGTGCTGGCGAACGATCTGGCGACGGCGGCCCACTACGTGCGCTCGCTGCTGCCGCCGCCGCAACAGCTGGGGAGCGTGGCGGCCGACTGGCGGTTCATCCCGTCGGCCGAACTCGGGGGGGATGCCTTCGGCTACCACCACCTCGACGACACGCATCTGGCCGTCTACCTGCTCGATGTGTGCGGGCACGGGGTGGGCGCCGCCTTGCTCAGCGTGTCGGCCCTGAACGCGATCCGCAGCGAGGCGCTGCCCCAGACCGACTTCCACGATCCGGGCGCGGTGCTCGCGGCGCTCAACAAGGCGTTTCCGATGGAGCGGCAAAACGACATGTTTTTCACGATCTGGTATGGCGTGTACGACACGGCCGGCCATTCGCTCCGCTGGGCCGGCGGGGGGCATCCGCCGGCGGTGCTGCTGCCCCCCGGCGGAGGGCAGCCCACGCTGCTCGAATCCGATGGGCCGCTGATCGGGGCCGTGGAAGGCCTGGAATTCGGCGCGCAGGCCGTGGCGGTGCCCGCCGGAGCCCGGCTCGTGGTCTACAGCGACGGGGCGTTCGAGATCAGCCGTCCCGACGGCTCGATGTGGGCGTTCGACGAGTTCCTGGAGACACTCGCCGCCCCCCCGCCCGCGGCCACGAATCTGATGGACGCCCTCGTGACGCACGTGCGGGGGCTTTCCGGCCGCGACGACTTCAACGACGACTTTTCCATGGTCGAGCTGGTGCTGGGCTGATTTTTAGCCGTCTTGCACGGGATTTTCGATTCCGTACACTCAGATGTTTCGCGGTCTCGGCCGGCCGCTAGCGTAGCTCAATTGGCAGAGCAGCTGATTTGTAATCAGCAGGTTGCGGGTTCAACTCCCGCCGCTAGCTCACTCGCGCCACGCCCGCCCCCGGGCCCGCCGGGTCGGTCACGAGTCGTCGGTCACGAGTCTTTGTCGCACACCCGCCACGCACACAACCAATCACGAAGGGGAGTTTCCCGAGCGGTCAAAGGGGTCAGACTGTAAATCTGATGGCTATGCCTTCGCAGGTTCGAATCCTGCACTCCCCACTCCTGCGGCACCCGCCGCGGGTGTAGCTCAATGGTAGAGCAATAGCCTTCCAAGCTAAAGACGAGGGTTCGATTCCCTTCACCCGCTTTTCCGCGCCGATTCCAGATGCAATGAGGTTCATTCCGCTGCTGTAGCTCAGTTGGTAGAGCACGTCCTTGGTAAGGACGAGGTCAAGGGTTCAAGTCCCTTCAGCAGCTCTCCCACGGGCGACGGCGCCCACCCGACAGTCAGTCACGGTTCGCACGCCCAGACACGCTTTCAAGTCCACCAATACCAGTTTTGTTTCGTTTTTCACTTCCGAGGAGCAATTAGGAGCAACGATGGCAAAGGACACGTTCACGCGGAGCAAGCCGCACGTCAACGTCGGCACGATCGGTCATATCGACCACGGCAAGACGACCCTCACCGGCGCGCTGGTCGCCGTGCAGGCGGCCAAAAACCTCGCCGTGGCCAAGAGCTACGCCGACATCGCCAAGGGCGGCACCGTCCGTGACGAAACGAAGACGGTGACGATTGCCGTCAGCCACGTCGAATACGAGACCGACAAGCGGCACTACGCCCACATCGATTGCCCGGGCCACGCCGACTTCATCAAAAACATGATCACCGGCGCCGCCCAGATGGACGGTGCGATCCTGGTGGTGAGCGCGGCCGACGGCCCGATGCCCCAGACCCGTGAGCACATCCTCCTGGCCAAGCAGGTCGGCGTGCCGGCGCTCGTGGTGTTCTTGAACAAGGTCGATCTCGTGGACGATCCGGAACTGCTCGACCTCGTCGAGATGGAAATCCGCGAGCTGCTCACGAAATATGGCTTCCCCGGCGACGACGTGCCGATCATCCGTGGCGCCGGCAAGCCGGCCTACGACAGCCCGGCCGACCCGAAGGCCAACAAGTGCATCGCCGATCTCCTCGATGCCGTCGATTCCTACATCCCCGAGCCCGTCCGCGAGCTCGACAAGCCGTTCCTGATGGCGATCGAAGACGTGTTCTCGATCGAAGGCCGTGGCACCGTGGCCACGGGCCGTATCGAGCGCGGCGAGGTGAAGGTGGGCGACGAAGTCGAGATCATCGGCCTCAAGGACAAGGCTGAGAAGACGACCGTCACCGGCGTCGAGATGTTCAAGAAGCTCCTCGACAAGGGGCAGGCCGGCGACAACGTCGGCTGCCTCCTGCGTGGCGTCGCCCGCGAGGGCATCGAGCGCGGCCAGGTGCTCGCCAAGCCGGGCTCGATCAAGCCCCACAAGAAGTTCGAGTGCGAGGTCTACGTGCTGTCGAAGGAAGAAGGCGGCCGGCACACGCCGTTCTTCGCCGGCTACCGCCCACAGTTCTACTTCCGCACGACCGACGTGACCGGCTCGACCAAGCTGCTCGGCGGCGTCGAGATGTGCTCGCCGGGCGACAACGTGAAGATGGAAGTCGAGCTGATGGTGCCGATTGCCATGGACGACGGCGTGCGCTTCGCGATCCGCGAAGGCGGCAAGACCGTCGGCTCGGGCGTGGTCACGAAGATCCTGGACTGAACGGTTATTGGAAAAGACAGGGGGAGGGGGTCCGTCGTGGGCCCCCTCCTTCTCCACAGGGGCGTAGCTCAACTGGCAGAGCGCTGGTCTCCAAAACCAGAGGTTGCGAGTTCGATCCCCGCCGCCCCTGCCTGCTAGAGCCCGAGGAGACGATTGGCGACGGAGCGCGTGTGAACGATGGCAACAACGCAAGAAAATTCGGCGGCCGGCGGCAGCTTTTGGAGCGAGCTCCTGAGCTTCTCGGTCTACAAGCGCAACCAAGGCCGGGTGACGCGCCAGGCCACGTTTGCCGCCCTGGCGATCACCGTTGCCATCGGCGTGTGGCGGCTGGCGCAGCTCGTGCCGCTCTGGCTCGCCAGTGCCACGCCGCTGTCGTCTTCGGCCGGGGCCGATCTCGGGGTGTATCGGTTCGTGGTGCCCGGGGCGCTGCTCGCCGCCGGGCTGTGGCTCGTGTATCGCCTCGTCAACGTGCCGCGGTTCGCCGACTTCCTGATCGCCGTGGAATCGGAGATGGCGAAAGTGTCGTGGCCGACCGCCGGCGAGGTGGCGCGTAGTTCGGCCGTCGTGATCTTCCTCATCTTCGCGCTGGCGGCGATTCTCGCCGCCTATGATCTTTTCTGGTGGTTCGTGCTCCGGGCCATCCAAGGCTTCAAGTGAACCTCAAATCATGACTGACCATCCCCACGACGCAGCGACGCCCGAACACGATCTCGCCCATCCGGCGCCGGCCGACGAGCCCGTGCCGGCCATGGCCGACGACGACGACGGCATCGCGGCGGAACTCGACGACCCCTTCGCAGGCAGCGAAAACGCGAAGCCGGTCGCCGTGGCGGGCGCCGACGACGACGGGCCCGTGGGCGAGAAGCAGTGGTACATCCTCAAGGTGCAGAGCAACCGCGAAGACTCGATCCGTGAGGCCCTCCAGCGGCGGATCTCCATGCAGGGCATGGACAAGTGGTTTGGCGAGGTGATCGTGCCCAAGGAGCAGGTCACCGAGTTCAAAAGTGGCAAAAAACGCGTGGTTTCTCGCAAGCTCTACCCCGGGTACATCCTGGTGAACATGATCTTGAACGACGAAACGTGGTTTCTCGTGCGGGAGACGGGCGGCATCGGTGATTTTACCGGGTCGGCCGGACGGCCCGCGCCGATGCTGCCGCAGGACGTCGCCAAGCTGCTCAACAAGGCCGAGGAGAAGACCGCCGAATCGCCCCGCCTGAAGATCAACTTCAAAAAGGGCGATCGCGTGAAGATCAACGAAGGCACGTTCGAAAACTTCGAAGGCGAGGTCGAGGCGATCGACGAGGCCAACGGTCGCGTGACCGTGATGCTGAGTATCTTCGGGCGGTCCACGCCGGTGGACATCGAATACTGGCAGATCGAGTCGGTCTGAAAC
>JAIXPT010000124.1 GCA_027486095.1 Planctomycetaceae bacterium
ATTCATTCCGGAGGCATCCATGCTCGTTCTCTCCCGCAAGCAAAACCAGCGGATCCGCGTCGGCGACCAGGTGGTGGTGACGGTGGTGCGTGTCAGCGGCGACAAGGTGCGGATCGGCATCGAGGCTCCGCAAAATATGCGGGTGCTGCGGGACGAGCTCGACGATGCAAGCCTCGGCGACGTGATCCTCGAACCGGCGGACGCCCTGCCGATTCCCCGCCTGCTCCGGTTCGTAGGCTGACGGTGGACGGCGACCGCACACAGGGCGGCGAACGGCGGTGGCGGCGGGTGCTCGCGGGCATCGCCGCCGGGCTCGCCGGTGGCCTCGTCGTGGTGGCGGCGGTCGTCAAGCACGAGCCGGCGTTGGTGAGCGCCGCGCTCGACCACGCGAGTGCCGAGCGGGCGGCGGCCCGGCTGGTCACGAAGGTGGCCGGGCTGCACGCGGCGCTCGGCCAAGCCGGGCCATGGGGCACGGCCGTCGGCGACGACGAGCTCAATGCCTGGCTCGCGACCGACCTGCCGCGGAATCACCCGAAACTGCTGCCCCGGGGCCTGTCGTCGCCCCGGGTGCGGTTTCGGCCGCAGCACGTGGAGATGGGCGTGCGGGCGGGCAGTGGCCTGCTCTCGGCCGTCGTGTGGTGCGATCTCGAGGTCACGCTGCGCGGGGTCAACCAGCTGGGAATCGTGGTCCGCGCCGCCGCGGTCGGGGCCCTGCCCCTCCCGGCGGCCCCGGTGCTCACCGAGCTCGGCCGCCGGCTGGCCGGGCTCGGCTGCGTGACGGAACTGCGGCCCCGGGATGGCAGGATGGTGCTCGTCGTCTACATTCCAGCGACCCTCGGCGGTGGGCCGCAGTGGCGGCTCGAGTCGCTGCGGATCGATGCCGGCGAAGCGGTGATGGCAGGCACCACGAGCCTGCCCGGCACGGAGCCGGTGGCAGCACCGGCCGACTGACAAGGAGACGTCCGTGGCACGACTGAAGTTTCTGGGCGCGGCGGGCATGGTGTCGGGGTCGCGGCATCTCCTGGAGAGCGACCGCCACCGCGTGCTCATCGACTGCGGCCTGTTCCAGGGCGAGAAGCGGCTCCGCGAGCGAAACTGGGATCGCTTTCCTGTGCCGGCCAACTCGCTCGACGCCGTCGTGCTCACCCACGGCCATATCGACCACTCCGGCTGGCTGCCGAGGCTCGTGCGGGAGGGGTTCAAGGGCCCGATCCTGATGACGCCCGCCACCGCCGACCTGCTCGGCCTGCTGCTCTACGACTCGGCGAAGTGCCAGGAGGAAGACGCCGCCTATGCCAACCGCAAGGGCTACGCGAAACACCGGCCCGCGCTGCCTCTCTACGACGAGCGCGACGTCGATCGCACGCTGCGGCTCGTGCAGAGCGTGCCGCGCGGGCAGTGGTTCGAACCTGCCGCCGGCATTCGCTGCCGGTATCACGAAGCCGGCCACATGCTCGGCAGCTCGTTCGTGGAGACCGAAATCGACGGCCGGCGGGTGGTCTTCTCGGGCGACGTGGGCCGCTACGACGCGCCGCTTTACAAGGATCCGGCCCCGCCGCCACCCTGCGACTATCTCGTGTGCGAGAGCACATACGGCGACCGCGATCACCCCGCCGTGCGGCCGCTCGACGACCTCGAGGCGGCCACCAAGGAGGCGTTGGCCCGCGGCGGCATGATGCTCGTGGCCTCGTTCGCGATCGGCCGTTGCCAGCAGCTCGTGTATCTCCTGCGCACGCTCATGGCAGCGGGGCGCATTCCCGAGGTGCCCGTGTGGATCGACTCACCGATGGCCGTCGATGCCACGGAAGTGTTTCGCCAGCACGTGGCCGAGCACGACTTCTCGGAGGCCACGATGGCGGGCGTGGCAGAGTCGCTCGCCTCGCCGTTCGTCCGGATGGCGAAGACGGCGGCCGAATCGAAGGCGATCAACGCCCACCGGGGCCCCGGCGTGGTGATCGCCTCGAGCGGCATGATGAACGGCGGCCGCATCCTCCACCATCTCGCCCAGCGGCTTCCCGACCCGCGCACCACCGTGCTCGTGGCCGGCTTCCAGGCGGCCGGCACCCGCGGCCGCACCCTGATCGACGGCGCCGACACGCTGCGCATCCACGGCCGCGACATCCCGGTGCGGGCCGCGATCCGCCGGGTGGACGCCCTCTCGGGCCACGCCGACCGCCGCGAAATCGCCCGCTGGCTGACCGGTCTGCCGGCCCCGAAGCGCACGTTCCTCGTGCACGGCGAACCTCCTGCTGCCCGCGGAATGGCCGAATTTCTCGGGACGACGCTCGGCTTTGAAACCACGGTCCCTACCATCGGAGAGACGTTCGAGCTCTCCTGACAAAGCACTGCCATGACGAAAAAATCCCGCCCCAAGCCGCCGCAGACCTGCAGCGCGATCCCAAGCACGCTCCTCGGAGACGACATCGCCCTCGTCGCCGAAAACATGGAGGCCATCCTCAGCTCGCCGAGCAACCTCCTGGCGATCGACGATCGCAATCTCCTCGACAAAGTGGAGATGCGCGGCGTGCGCATGCTGCTCGAGCTCGACAAGCCCGAGTTCGCCTTTCTCACGCATGCCATCACCTCGACGGTGATCGTGTTCGGGGGCACGCAGATCGTGGAACGCGCCGCCGCCGAGCGCCGTCTCTCCGAGGCCCGCCGCGCCCTCGCCACGGCGCCAGACGACAAGAAGCGGAAGCGCGACGTGGCCCGCAGCGAGCGGCTTCTCGAGCGTAGCCGCTACTACGACGAAGCCCGGGAATTCGCCCGGCTCGTGTCGATCGACAACCAGTGCGCCGATCACCGCGACTTCGTGATCGTGACAGGCGGTGGCCCCGGCATCATGGAGGCCGCCAACCGCGGTGCCTTCGACGTCGGCTGCCAGTCGATCGGGCTCAACATCAAGCTCCCGGCCGAACAGCAGCCAAACCCCTTCATCACGCCGGAACTGTGCTTTCAGTTCAAGTATTTCGCGCTGCGCAAGTTTCACTTCATCCTGCGGGCCGCGGCCGTGGTGCTCTTTCCGGGCGGCTTCGGCACGCTCGACGAGATGTTCGAGACGCTCACCCTCCGCCAGACGCACCGCATGCAGCCGGTGCCGATCATCCTCTATGGCCGGGAATACTGGGCGAAGATCATCGATTTCCAGCGCCTGGCCGACGACGGCGTGATCGCCGACGAGCACCTCGACCTCTTCACCTGGGCCGAGACGCCTGAAGACGCCTGGCGGCAGATCGTCGAATTCCACGAACGGAAGCAGCCTACATAGGACAGGCTTCGACCTGTCTCTCAAGGCCAACGCGCCCAAGCCGGCGTCGAAGCCGGCGGTACGCTGCTCCATCGCCGAGGGCGATCGCTAGTCCCGTCTCAACTGTGATGGTGCGCTCGGAGTAAGCCGCGTATCTGCCCGTCGGCTCTTCCGCATCGCACCGACCGTCTCCGCCGCCTCCCCCTTTTCAGTTGAGGAGGCTCGGGGTTACCCCTGCCGTTGAGACGGCGTATTTGACCAGCGGAGCCATCTTCACGCGAACACCCGGCATCGTGCCGTTGTTCGCTTTGCCGACCTCCGTC
>JAIXPT010000449.1 GCA_027486095.1 Planctomycetaceae bacterium
CGCCCTTGTCGGGGGCGGCTCCCCAGGCAGCAATAGGCAATTTATGAATGGGGTTCTGGACGAAAAGGAGGGGCCCCGCCGTTTTGCGCAGGAAGCCATCCAAAAAAAGCCCCGGGCGGAAGCCCGGGGACTCCGCGTGGAAGCGAAGACCGCCCTCCGTGCGGCATGGAACCCGGGATCGCTCGCAACCCGGTATCCCGTCGCTTCCGCTCCGGGCTTGTTGGAACGCTGGAAGCCCGAGGCGTGAGCCGAGAGGATGCCCTCGGTGCCTGGAAGCACGAGGCGTGAGCCGAGAGGACGCCCACCGCCGCTGGAAGCCCGAGGCGTGAGCCGAAGGGACGCCCTTGCTCAATGACCGCCGGCCGCGCCGCGGAGGGTCCCCGGAGACCCTCCGGCCTGCCCCCCCGTGAGAATTTTTCCCGCTCTAAGTTCAATGTTTTCGTCAAACGCAGGCACTGTTGGCGTTTTGGGTGGCCTGGGGGCTTTGGATTGATTTACAGATTTTTGCCGGCCCGCTAGCCTGCTGAAGCGGTTTTTCACGGAGAGAACCCTCGCGAACCACTTTCGATTCACCCGATGAATCTCGGGGTGGTGGGCAAGGAGGCAAAGACACGATGCTTGTAACGCAGACGACTGGCTCGACTCACGGGGTGGCACGGGCCGAGCGCGTTCGAGGGGCCCGCAGCGTGACCGCTGCGGTCGCCTGCGGCCTGGCATTCTTTGCCATGTTTTTCAGCGTTGCCCGCGCTGGCCGAGCGGCCGAAGGCTGGCTCACCGATTACGACGCCGCCCTGGCCACGGCCACGAGCACCGGCCGGCCCGTCCTCACCCTGTTTACCGGCAGCGACTGGTGCCCCCACTGCAAAACGCTCGAGCACAACGTGTTCGGCAGCGACGTGTTCCGAGCCTGGGCGAGCGAAAACGTGGTGCTCCTGATGGTAGACCTGCCGCAGGCCGGCATTTCTCAGGCCGTCCGCGATCAACGGTCGCAAATCTGCATCAACTACGGCGTGCGCACGTTTCCTTCGGTGTTGCTCCTCGGGCCCGACGGCCGGAAGATCACGGCCCAGGCTGGCTACAAGGGGCAGTCGGCCGGGGAATGGCTGACGAGCATGCAGGCCCACATGCCCGCCCCGCAGGTGGCCCAGGAGGAAGAATCCTCGGGCGAAACCGCCAGGATTCACGAGTCGCTCGACGCAGCCGTGGCCACGGCCCGGGGGGCCCGCCGGCCGATCCTCCTCGTGGTGGCCCGCCCAGGCGACAGCAAAGCCCGGTCGCACTCGGAATCGCTGATCAACGACCCGGAATTCGGCTCTTTCACGCGGGATAACTTCGTGGTCGCCCAGGTGGCCCCCACCTCGCCGGATGAGTCGGCCGCCGCCGCTCCGCTCGACAGCCTGCTCGGCGGTGCCGAACTGCCGCCGGATTCGGTGGAACTGATCGTCACGGACGACGGCCAGACGCCGCTCTTCAGCCAGTCTGGCACGCAGCCCCCGGCCCGCATCGTGCACGGGCTCCGCCGGTTCCTCGCAGCCCGTCAGGCCGCCCGCCAGCCGGAACACGCCCGCCGGTAGGACAGGCTTGAGCCTGTCATGTCTGCCGACAGGCTGAAGCCTGTCCTACTCGGCGTGAAACCGGGCGGCCTCGGTGTTGAGGTCGGTGATCGAGCGGCGGAGTTCACCGAGCGTCGCGGTGAACACGGCCATCGAAGCGGCCGACTCGCCGGCGCCATCGCGAAGCGAGTCCATGGCGTCGCGGATCTGCCGGGCTCCCTGGGACTGCGTCTGCATCCCCTCGTGCACGTGGTCGAGCGACCGGGTCACCGCCTGCACCGGCTCGATGATCCGGCCGAGCTTCTCGCTCACGTCGGCCACCTCCGTGATCCGCAGGCTCACCTCGTTACGAAAGCGGTCCATCTCCATCGTCCCGCTCGACACGGCCGCCTGCATGTCACGCACCATGCGCTCGATGTCTTTCGTAGCGAGCGCCGTCTGATCGGCGAGCCGGCGAATTTCCTGGGCCACGATCCGAAAGCCGCGGCCCGATTCACCCGCCTTCTCCGCCTCGATCGTGGCATTCACGGAGAGCAGGTTCGTCTGGTCGGCAACCTTGGCGATCGCCGTCACCACCGACGTGATCCCGCTGGCCCGCTGGCTGATCGTGGCGAGCTTGCGGGTGAAGGCGTTCATGGTCTCGTCGAGATGCTGCATCGATGCGGTCATGCTCTCGAGGCCGCCGCGGCCCTCGTCGGCCACGCGGGCCGCCTCGCGGGCCGCCTGCGTGACCTCGCTCGTAGCCTCCAGCAATTTCTCACTCGTCGCGGAGATCTCGGCGACGGCCGTGGAGATCTCGGTCGTCGAGCCGCTGAATCCACGCACGGCACGGTCCTGACGCACGAGCGCCTCCGATGCGTCGGCCTCGACACTCGACAGCCTCTCGCCCGCGGCCTGAATCCGGCGCACGAGGCTGCCGAGCGACTGCCGCATCTGCCCGAAGGCCCCCAGCAACCGCCCCACCTCGTCGGGCCCGCCGGCCGGCACGGCACCGGTGAGATCGCCCGCAGCGATCGCTTCGGCGGCCCGCAACGACTCCCGCACGGGCCCGGCGATCGAACGGGCCAGCCAGGCCGCAGCCAGTGCGCCGGGCACGCCGACGAATACCGCCGACGCGGCGGCCGCGGCCGCCTGCCACCACAGCACCTCGCGGCTCGAGGCGGTGGAGATCACCACGAGCACGGCACCCGCCATCCGGCCGTCAGAATGTCGCACCGGAGCCGCCACACGATACGTGTCGGCTTCGAATCGCCCGACCGGCTTACGGGCGGTGATGCAGTCGCGCACGAGGGCCGCATCGAGCGCGACAAGCGGGAGCTCGGCATCGGAGGCTGTGCCCCGGTCGTCGATGCGCCGGCTCACGAGTGCCGAGGCCTGGGAATCGAGAATTCGTACCTCGCGCACGTCGCCGGCCACGAGCTCGGTCACGAGCCGCCGCGTCTGCGCGCGCCCGTCGCCAGGCTCTCCCGGCTGCGCGGGAACCTCCTCCGCAAATGCCACCGCCCGGGCCAGCGCCGCGGCGATGCTGTCGCCTCCATCGCGCGCCTGCTGCAAGACAGCCTGCCGGGCGGCATACGTCTGGAGCAGCGTGTTGACCACGATCGCCGCGAGCACCAGCAGCGTGGCGATGGTGGCGATCTTCGAACGTAGCGACATGGCGGGACGCTCCTCGGCGGCGAATCTCTCCGCAACCTTAGTGCGCGGCCACCGCCCACGCCACCGCCGCCCCGACCAGGGCCTTACCGCCGTTCGACCGCTACGACCGCGCCAGCCGGCCCGGCCGCCGGCCGCACGGGCTGGTCGGCTTCGCTGGCCTCCTCAGCGCACGCCACCGCGGGCCGCCAGCGGCCCGCCACGACGCAGCCCCCGATGGGCGCCGCCATGAACAGCGGCGCGGCAAGCCACGGCAGCCACACGGCCGCCATGCCCGTCGCCCGCGACGATTGGCTCGGCGTGACGCGTGCCCGCACGTGTTCGCCGGTGGAAGATTTTGGCATCGCTGGTGCAGATACCGGCCGCCGGGCCCTCAAAGCAACCCCAACCAAGTGGCCGAGGCGGGGATCGAACCCGCACGGAGATCGCTCTCCACGGGATTTTAAGTCCCGTGCGTCTGCCAGTTTCGCCACTCGGCCCGAGTTGCCGCGATCGTACCACCTCCGTGGGACAGGCGTCCCGCCTGTCTCTTCCTCAACGCGCCCAAGCCGGCTTCGGGGGAGCGGCAAAAGTCTCCTCACTCCGGCCGCCGCGGACAAAAGTTCGGGAAGCGTTCGCCGACTCCCCCAAAGCCTCCGATGGATCGACAGAGCTCCAGCTCTGTCGATCGACAGGCCTGGAGGCCTGTCGCTACGGTGGAGGCTCGGGGTTACCCCTGCCTCCTCAGAGGAAGCCCGAGGCGTGAGCCGAAGGGAATACGCATGGCTGTTCGCAATCCGGGCATCCTCTCGGCTTACGCCTCGGGCTTCCGGCGGAGGCGAACGTCCGGCGAGACG
>JAIXPT010000168.1 GCA_027486095.1 Planctomycetaceae bacterium
CCCCAGCCCACCGTGCTCGATCGCGTGGCAGCCTCGGCAAGCTGGTGGGGCGCGATGATCGGCTCGACGCACGGCGAGGCCTTCACCGCCCGCGAGCCGATCGGCCTCAAGGGCTTCGCGCACCTCGTCTGAAATACCCGACTCGCCCGGATATCGGGGTCGCGCCGCAGGCGTGCGGGGATGGCTGGCCCGATCGCGGAGACTCGGGGGGCACGCTCGGGAAGGCTGCTGCCGGCGGCCGCAGGAAGCCGATATCCACCTCGGCGCGTCGATGGGAGGTGGTCCCGTCCCGAGCCACCCTCATCCTCGAGAGCCTCCCGATGCCCGCCCGCGACATCAATGTGATCGCCCTGGTGAAAGGTGGCGAGCGCTACGTCTTTCTCTATGACGACGAGAGCCGCGCCGAGGCCCTGAAGACGCTGGGGCAGTATGCCGCCAACCCCGACCTCAGCTTCTCGTGGTACGACGCGGCCGTGCTCGGGCAAAAAGTGCGTCTGAACGCGCCGCGGGCCAATCGGCTCCGCAGCGTGCCCCCGGCCGACAGGGCCGCCTGAGCGGAGAGGGCCCTAGCATGGCCGCCCGCCCGCCGGCACCAGGAGCCTTCGCGGCCGCCATCGATCGCTTTCTACGATTCATGGCTGCGGAGCGTGGGGCCTCGCCGCTGACGCTCAAGAGCTACCGTGAAGACCTGCTCCAGCTCGAGGAATTTCTCGAGTCGGCCGGCTGCCGCGGCCCGGCCGACGCCTCGAGCGCCCTCTTGCGCCGCTTCCAAAACGGCCTCGGCGCCGCCGGCTACGCCGCTTCGACCGTGGCCCGCAAGCTCGCGAGCATGCGCAGCTTTTATGCGTTTGGTCAGCGCGAAGGCTGGGTGCGGGCCAATCCCGCGAAGCCGCTCCGCAGCCCACGGCGACCGCGGAAGCTGCCGAAGTTTCTCACCGGTGAGGAGATTTCGCAGCTGCTGGCCGCCCCGAAACCGGCAGCCGCCGGCGGGCTGCGCGACCGGGCCATTCTCGAAGTGATGTATTCCGCCGGTGTCCGCGTGCGCGAGCTCGTGGGGATCGACGACGGCGACCTCGATCTCGCCAACGGCACTGTCCGCGTGCGTGGCAAGGGCCGCCGCGAACGGCTCGGGATCGTCGGCTCGCACGCGCGGGCGGCGCTGCGGCAATGGCTCGCCATTCGCCCGCAGCCCCCGCGGACCACGAGCGGCCGCGGCCAGCCGCTGTTCACCAACAAGTTCGGCGGCCGGCTCTCCGTGCGCGGCATCGGCCGCCTGTTGGAAAAGCACCTCGCCGCCGCCGGCCTCACCAAACGTGCCAGCCCCCACACCCTGCGGCACAGCTTCGCGACCCACCTCCTCGACGCCGGCGCCGACATTCGCAGCGTCCAGGAACTGCTCGGCCACAAGAGCCTCGTGACCACGCAGATCTACACCCATGTGACGACGACCCGCCTCCGCGAAGCCTTCGACAAAGCGCACCCCCGCGCCCGCTGACGCGCGGTGATTGGGACGGCGAAGCTCGGTCGTGCTGTGCCCCAACAAGCCCGGAGCGGGAGCGACGGGACACCGGGTGGCGCATGATCCCGCTCGCCATGCCGCATGGACGGCGGGATCAGCATCCGCGCGGAGTCCCCGGGCTCCCGCCCGGGGCTTTTTGGAATCAGGCATCCTTGCGGCTCACGCCTCGGGCTTCGGGAAAGCCAGCGGGAATGGCGTCGTGGCGGCTGTTTTTTGTGGCGGTGCGGGTGGTGGTAAACTTCGGCAGTGGCTCGAGAGACCGGGTGGTGCGTGGCGCGAGGGTTTCATGGTGGACGACAAAGACGATTCGGCGGCCGATCCGTGGGCCGGCATCGAGGAGGAGGGCGGCGGCCAGGCGGCCGATGGCTTCTCGTTTTCGTTCGATGCGTCGAGCGAGGTCGATGACAACCCTTTCGCGCCGCCCCTTCAGGAGCCGGCGGCGACCGCACCCGAGCACGATGCGGCCGACGCGTCGATCTTCCCGATCGACACGACCTTGGAAGGCGAAGCGGCGCCGGATTCCGAAGCCGATCCGTTCGCGTCGCTCTCGATCGATGCGGCCGATGCCGCGGATGGTGCCGACGAGATTGCCGGGTGGCTGAGCGAACCGGCCGAAGATGCCGGCGGCGAGCAGCCGCTGGCGGTGTTTCCGGCTGGCGACGTGGAGCCGCTCGAGGAGCCGCCGCTTGCTGCCGAGGCGTTTCCCGAGACGCCGGTGGCGTTCGAGTCGGGCGTGGATGATCTGCATGCCTTCGCGGAGCCGGAGGAGACGGCCGTCGGAGGCTCGTCGCAGGTCGAGGTCGGCACGGGGTTCTCCGGAATCGTCTCGCCGAGCGAGGTCGATCCCGCCAGCGATGCCCTGCCCGGGGACGACTGGCCCGACGCCGCCGCCATGGACACGACACTCGACGATTTCGCGACCGACGATCAGCCCTCGTTCGACGCGTCGGGATTCGACGGGGTCAGCGAGGTGGGCGAAGCGCAGCCCGACCAGGAAGGCCACGAGCTCGCAGCCGCGGGCGCGGTGGCAGCCACGGCGGCGGTTGCGGCTGCCACGGCGGCCCGCGGCCGACCGGCGGCTCGGAAAAAGGGGGGCGGCCTCGGCCAGCTCGTCGGTATCGTGTTGGGCGGGTTGATGGCGATTCCGATCACGTATGCGATCCTGATCTGGGGCTTTCAGAAGGATCCGTTCAAGCTCGCCGCCCTCGTGCCCGAGCAGGTGGCTTTCTTGCTGCCGCAGAAGTTCCAGCCAGGGTTCAAGGCCCAGGGAGCTGCCCGCCTCGACGCGGCGTCGGCGCTCGATGATCTGCCGGAGACGATCGACACCACCGCGGCGGTCGAGCCGGCCGCCGAGGAGCCCTCGGCAGCAGCGGCAGCAGCGGTGGCGGCGGACGACGTGCCGGCGAAGCCGTCGCCCGACGCGCTCGCGGGTGATCTCGCGACGCCGACCGATCCTGATGCACCGGCAGATGCTCCCGGCGCGGCGGGGAGGCCGATGCCGGTGCCATCCCCGGCGGCCGCGTTCGACGACATCGTCGCAGACACACCCCCCAAAACCCCACCCGAGCCTGCAGCGCCTCCCGAGCCTGAGCCGCTCGATCTTTCCGCGCTCGAGGCCGCCGTCGGCGAGGCGGCGGCGGCGTTCGAGACGTTGGCCGCCGCCGATGTCGAGGCGCCCGACCGCAAGAAGCTGCTCGTCGGCTGGTACAAGCGGCTGGCCGCCGTGGCCGAGCAATTGGTGCTTCTCGAGAAGATCGCCGCCGACTCGGGCCGCGATCTCGACGAGGCCTCTGCCGTGATCGATGCGGTGTGCGGCCCGATCGCCATGGATGCGGGCTTGCAGGATGATCTCACGAAGCTCAGCGGTTCGTGGCTGACCTCGAAAAAACGGACCGCGGACGGCGCGATGCTCCTGGCCACGTTTGAATCGGCCCGGCAGGTGGGGCCCTATTGGGCGGCCCGCGTGACGATCGACGGCGTCGAGCCGCAGAGCGTAGCGGTGATTTCGCGGGCGGAGCCCCGCGTCGATCCCGGCACCCGCGTGCTCGTGAGCGGCGTTCTTTTCGACGGCGACGTGGTCTGGGCCAGTGACGTGCGATCGCTGGAAAAGAAGGCTGCTCCCGCCGAGGATCTTTTTTGAGCGCAGCTGGTGAGCCGGCCTCGGCCGTGGACATCGCGGCCGCCGTGGCGGCGGGGCGATCGACCGCCGCCGCCGAACTCGCCGACCATGTCGCCCGGCATCGTGCGGCCCACGGCCGGCTGAACGCCCTCGTGCAGCCGCGTCACGAGGCAGCTGCAGCCGAGGTGGCCGCGGCCGAGGTGGCCGGCCGCGCCGGAGCGGCGCTCGGTGGCGTGCCCGTGAGCGTGAAGGAGTGTTTCCCGGTGCGCGGCCTCCAGACCACGCTCGGCATTCCTGGGCGACACGACCGCGACGACCACGACGCCGAGATCGTCGTGCGGCTCCGGGCTACCGGTGCGATCGTCGTCGGCAAGGCGAACGTGCCGCAGGCGATGTGGCTGCACGAGACCGACAATCCCGTCTGGGGCCGCACCGCTCACCCCACGCATCCGGGCCGGGGGCCTGGGGGCTCGAGCGGCGGCGATGCCGCGCTCGTGGCTGCGGGCGTGGTCGCGCTCGCCGTAGGCACCGATCTCGCCGGCTCGGTCCGCCAGCCAGCCCACGCCTGCGGCATCGCGGGGCTCCTGCCCCGCAGCACGGTGCTCGGCGAGGGCGGGGCCTTCGACACGCTGCCCCATCTCGTGGCGGTGCGGCCGCGGGCGGGGTTTCTGGCTCGGCATGTGGCCGATCTCGAGCTCGCCTGGAGATCGCTCGGAGCGACCGATGAAGGCGTGGAGCGCACCGTGCGGCCGCTCCGGATCGGCTGGTGGGACGACGCGGGCTTCGTCTCGCCGTCGGTGGCGGTGCGGCGCGGCGTGCGCGAGGCCGTGGCCCACCTGGCCGCCGCCGGACATGCCACCGAGCCCCTCGACGGATCGGTGGGGCGCGAGGCGGCCCTGCTGCTCCTGGCGCTCATCTCCGCCGATGGTGGTGCCGACCTGCGGCGGCTATTCGGCGGGGTGAAGCCCATGCCGGCCATCGCCCGCCTGCTGCGGCTGGCTGGCTGGCCGCGCCGGGTGCGGCCCGTGATCGCAGCCGCGTGCCGGGTGCTGGGCCGGCGAATCGAAGCCGATGCGCTCCTGGCCACCGGCCCGCGCGACGCCGCGGATCGCGACCGCCTGCTCACCGCCCGCGCGGAGCTCGCCGGCCGAGTGGCAGCACTCGCCGCGCGGTGTGATGCGATCATCTGCCCCGTGTCGGCCGTCCCCGCGCTCCGACACGGGAGCGCGGCCACCTTGCTGCCGGCGGCCGCGCCGTGCATGCTCGCCAATCTGCTCGACCTCGCGGCGGGGGCCGTGCCCGTGACCACCGTCCGGGCCGACGAGGAGGCGGGGCGGAAGGCGGCCTGGGATCCCGTGGAGCGGGCGGCGGCCGCCACGGATCGCGGCAGCCGGGGCTTGCCGGTCGGTGTGCAGGTGATCGCGCTCGAGGGCGGCGAGGCGACCGTTCTCGCGGTGATGCGGTCGATCGAGGCCGCAGCCGGATTTCAGACCGCCAGCCGCGCCACGAGCCCGCGGGCCATCTGATCGACGGGCAGCACCTCGGAGGCGGCGCCGAGGTCGATGCCCGCCTTGGGCATGCTCCAGACGACGCTCGAGGCTTCGTCTTGGGCCATCGTGTGCCAGCCGCGGGCGCGGAGCTTGAGCAGGCCCTTCGCGCCGTCCTTGCCCATGCCCGTGAGCAGGAGCGCTGCGCCCGTCTGCGGCCAGTGTTCGGCCACGCTTTCGAAAAATACGTCCACGCTCGGCCGGAAAAACACTTCGCGCGGTTCTTCGCGGTATTCGAGGGTGCGGGCCTTCGAGAGCACGAGGTGATCGTTCGTGCCGGCGAGCAGCACGTCGCCGGCTGCCGGATGCTGCCCATGCTCCGCGATGCGCACGGCCCGACCGGTGCGGTCGCCGAGCCACTTGGCCAGCCCCTGCGAAAACGCCACATCGACATGCTGCACCACGAGCACCGCCACGTTCCAATCGTGCGGCAGCGGAGCGAGCAGGTCGGAGATCGCCTTCGGGCCGCCCGTCGATGCGCCCACGACCACGAGCTTGGGCGGGGCCGCGGGGGCCGCCTGGCGCACGGGGCGACGGGTTTCGGAGGAACCGACGATCTTGGCGATCATGCCGATCTTCTCGACGAGCGCCCCGGCTCCGCTCACCTCGCCCGCCGGGCCGAGCATGGGCGTATCGACGGCGTCGAGCGCCCCGAATCCCATCGCCTCGTAGACGAGCGAGATGTTGCCGCTCACCGTGGCCGTGACGACCAGGATCGCACACGGGACCGACGCCATGATCTGCCGG
>JAIXPT010000183.1 GCA_027486095.1 Planctomycetaceae bacterium
CCAGGCTGCCGGGGGGCCGATCCGAAAGCCCGCGACGCGAGCGTAAAAAAGTGGCGACGGCGCTCCGGCTCTGGCGGATGTGGGGCCGGCTTCGACAGGCCTGGAGGCCTGTCGCTACGCGTGGCGGCGCATCAGGTGCTCGATCTCGTCGGCCGGGCGCAGTGCCTCCTCACCACAATGGTGAGCATTTGGTAGTCTCTGCCAAATGAAATCCGTGACTTCTTCCAAATCAGTGCGCGCGGCTGCGAGGTCTCTGCCCCGGGTCGTCGGCACTTCGCCCGCCATCCAGCGACTCGAAGAGACCATCACGCGGGTGGGCGATGTGGACTGCCCTGTGCTGCTGACCGGCGAGACCGGCTCCGGCAAGGACGAGGCGGCCCGGGCGATCCATGCCGCCGGGGCGCGGGCCGCGCGGCCGTTCGTGGCGATCAACTGCGCCGGCATCGTGGGCACGCTCGCCGAGAGCCTGCTCTTCGGCCACGAGAAGGGGTCGTTTACCGGCGCTGACGAGACCACGACTGGTGCTTTCCGGGCCGCCGACGGGGGCATCCTGCTTCTCGACGAGATCGGCGAACTCTCCATCGACCTGCAGCCCAAACTCCTGCGGGCTCTCGAACTGCGCGAGGTCGTGCCCGTGGGGGCTACGTGGCCGGTCAAGGTTGACGTGCAGGTGATCGCGGCCACTAACCGCGATCTCCATCGCGAAGTGGCTGCGGGAAGGTTTCGCGACGACCTGCTCTATCGGCTCAACACGGTGCACCTCACCCTGCCGCCGCTCCGCGATCGCCGCGAAGACATTCCGCTTTTAGCCGCCCACTTCGCCGCCGACTGTGCCGAGCGGTTCGACCGGCCGGGGTGGACGCTGCCCGACGAGGCCATCCGGCGGTTCATGGACCACTCGTGGCCGGGGAACATCCGCGAGCTGCGGCAGACAATCCTGCGGATCGCCATCTTCGAGGATCGGCTTGAAGAGATTTTGGACGAACTGACGGCAGTGCGACCGGTGGTGGAGCTGTCGGCTGCACCGCCCCCGGAATCCGCGGCTGCCAATCCCGAGACCTTCAACCTCGACGAACTTCGGCGTGACGCCGTCCGGAGGGCACTCGCTGCGACCAACGGGCACTACGGCCGCGCAGCGGCTTTGCTCGGTGTTTCGGCGAAGACCATGACCAAGTTCGCCGCCGAGGCCTACCCCGACAAGGAAGCAAAACGAGGCCGGCGCCGACGGAAGCCGCTGCCGCGGTGAGGCCAGCGCGGTCACATTGTCGGCGGAGTGAAGCGGGCTGGAAACCTCCGCACACATGCCGACTCAGAGCCTTGCGACTGGCTGGTGGCGAACCCCTCCGTCCCGCGGATAGTGTACGGCCGTTTACTCACGCCGTCCACCTGCCGGTCTGCCCATGGTCGCCGCGGCTACAGGGTTTCCCGGGCGAAGCCGACGCCGACCACACGGATGCCCCGCGACGTCCCGCCGTTACGAGCGGCGTCGCCCCGAGAAGACACCGCTCCACAAAATCATCTCCGAGAACCTCGAGAGCTGGCTCGAGTGGCGGGAAGCTGCCGAGGAAGCTGCCGAGGAAGCTGCCGAGGAAGCTGCCGAGGAAGCTGCCGAGCGGCCCGTGCCGGCATACGTCGAGGACGAGCTTCGCGGCTATCTCGAGTGCGGGCTCCTCTGCTTCGGCTTCGCCCGCGCCCGGTGCACAACATGCGGCCAGGGGTTCGTCGTGGCCTTCTCCTGCAAGGGCCGCGGCGTCTGCCCGGCCTGCAACGGCAGGCACATGGCACAGACGGCGGCGCATCTCGCCGATCACGTGATCCCGCCGGTTCCCGTGCGGCAGTGGGTGATCTCGGTGCCGAAGCGATTGCGGGGCTTTCTGGCCGACCGACCGGCGGCCGTCGCCGTCCTCACGAAGATCTTTCTTGACGAGATCGAGCGACTGCTGCTCGCGGCGTCAGGCGGGACCCCTGATGCCGACATGCCGAAAGCCGCCCGCCCGCGGCTCGGTGGCATCTCCTTTTTGCACCGCTTCGGTTCGGCGCTCAATCATCATGTCCACCTGCACGCCTGCGTGACCGACGGCGTCTTCGTGCCGGCTGCTGATCAAGCAGACTGCGACGCTCCGCCGGCGTTCGTGCCGGCCCGACCGATCAACCAGGCCGATCTGGCCGCGCTCACCGAGCGGGTGCGTCGCCGCGTGATCCGGTGGTTCCGCATGCAGCGGTTGCTCGACGCCGCGGCCGCCGCCGAGATGCTCGCCTGGGAGAACAGTGGGTTTTCAGTAGACGCGAGTGTCCGGATCACGCTCGTCGATCGTGGTGTGCCGAGCTATTTTCGGAGTCTCGAACATCTTCTCCGATACTGCGCCCGGCCCCCCTTTGCCCTCGAGCGAATCTCAGTGACTCGTGACGCGAGCGGCCGGATCGCCCGCGTCCGCTACGTGCTGCCGAGACACAAAGCCGCGAACTGGGTCGGGCCCGGCCGCGGCCGCAAGTCCACGCGGCCGGGCGCGAGCGGCGTCGTCGAGCTCTCGCCATTCGAGTTTTTGGACCGGCTCGCCGATCTCGTCCCGCCGCCGCGCAAGCATCGGCATCGCTACCACGGGGTGTTCGCGCCGAATCACAAGCTGCGAAAAGCCGTCACGGCGCTCGCGATCGGCAACATCGGCAAGCAACGCGACGCCGCTGCCGGCGGGCATGGGGGCGACGGTCACGCCACGGGAGGCTGCTCTGACGCGCATCAAACACCCCGCTCGCACGACACCTCCCGGATTGCTTGGGCGAAACTCATGGCCCGGGTGGGGGAGGAGTTTCCGCTCGAGTGCCCGAACTGCGGCGGCGACATCCGGCTGATCGCGTTCATTACGGAGCCGGGGCCGATCCGGAAAATCCTGACACACCTCGGCGAACCGCTCGAGCCACCACCAGTCTCGCCGTGCCGGGGCCCACCGACCGACTGGGGCGAGCTCGTCCAGGCGCATGACGACCGCGAAGCGGTTCAGGTGTCGCCCGACGAGCTGCCGGTGATCGATATCCACGGCCTCTGAGTCCTGCCGGACGCGAGGTCAAACCAAAGCCGCCAGGCGGCCAAACTCGGAGAGCCTCCGCGCCGACGGCAGAAAAATGCCACTCTGGGGGAGGTAGCCGGACATTCTGGGCAGGGTTTTTTGGGGCTGGGAGACGAAAACACGAAACACGCGGCTCACGAGCCGCTCATCAGCCGGGGAGACCCTTGCGGACGTCCCATTGGCCGGGCTATCCTCGATGTCGCAGGCCGCCGTCTTCGCGATCTTCGTGGGCTGCACGCGGAGCGTGTGGTCGCCGGTGGCGTCGATCGTCACGCGGCCCACGGTGCGGGGCTTGAACGCCTGAAAGCCGCCGGTGTCTTCGACGGTGAACGCCAGGGTGCAGCCGTTTGACCGGTCGCGATCGACGTCGATCGCCATCTCGCTGCCCCCCTGGCCGGTGCCGCAGCCCTGGAGCACTTCCACGTCGAACGTGCCCGGCGCGTCGAGCGTGAACGTCCATTCGGCGGCGTCGGTCGGCCGGGTCCAGAAGCCGAGCGTCTGCTTCTTCTCGGCCGGCTCCCAGCGGAGCGTCGTGCCGCGGACGGTGGCGTCGCGGCCGTGGAGCGTGACCATGCCGTCGGCGGCCTGCCGCGGTGGTATGCCTTCGCAGGTGGGCGTGAGCGTGATCGCCTTGAGGTTCATCACGGCGTTGCCGACGAGCTTCGTGCAGCGCACGCGAATCGTGAATTCGGCGGTGGTGGGGATCACGACACGGCCGAACGGAAGCGAGGCGTAGCGGTTCCAGTCGCCGGTGGACTCGAGGCGGCACGTCAGCGGAGTGTCGCCGACGGCGACCTCGATCTCGCTGCCCGACTGCGCGGCCGACGAGTACGTGAGGCGGGCGTCATAAACGCCCCAGCGGGTGGGCTTCCAGATCCACGACACCGTGTCGGCTGGGTTCGTCCACAACCCGATCCGCTGATTGCCGGGGTCCGATTCGAGCTTCGCTGTCGAGCCATCGACAGTGGCCGTGCGGGCGGAGAGCACGATCCGGCCGTCGTCGTCTTGGCGGGTTTCTTCGACGGCTTGATCAGCCGTGACGGCTGGTGCCGATGGCCCGTCGGCTCGCGCGGTGGCGACGACCGCGAGGAGAAAGACGGCAGTGTGACGAACGGCTGGGGCAAGTCGCATCGCGAGAACTCCGGAGTCGTGTTGCCCGACGAAATACTGGCGGTAGGATACACCGCGAGGCTGTAGCTCAGTCGGTAGAGCATCGGACTTTTAATCCGTTGGTCCTGGGTTCGAGTCCCAGCAGCCTCACTTGGGATAACTACCTGTCGCCCCTTGGGTTTACGACGATTCTTGGTGGGCGGCGGAGGAGGGACGGAAGTGGCACTGTTAGGTGAACTGTTAGCCGCCACCCCCGAAAACGCTTCCGCTTCTGCCCGCTTGTTCGGCAACTTCCTCACATGGCTTAACGACGATGAGAGCGACGTCTTCTTCGTCGGCACCTGCAACGACGCCTCGAAGTTGCCGCCGGAGTTCGCACGTGCTGAGAGATTCGACGGCGTGTTCTTCGTCGATCTTCCCGGGCGTGACCAGAAAGACGGGATTTGGGGTATCTACGCGCGGCACTACGGACTGGACGCGAAGCAGCCCCGGCCGGATGACACCAACTGGACCGGCGCCGAGATCAAGTCGTGCTGTCGGCTGGCATCGCTCTTGGACGTACCGCTCATTCAGGCCGCCCAGAATGTCGTGCCCGTGGCTGTGACTGCGGGCGACAGGATCGAGAGCCTGCGTAACTGGGCCTCGGGAAGATGCCTGTCAGCGGACCGGGCAGGCGTGTATTCCCGGTCGGAAGGCGTGAGTGACGGTCGGGTGCGGAGAGTCGTGCGGGAGCCGGGAGTGAATTGAGCGGGAGACCTTTGTTTCTTCCGCGGTCACTTGCAAGAAAGAACCGCCACCGCAGCCCGCAGCCAGCCATGGCCGGTCAAAGCCACAGCCCGTCGGGCCGCGGTGGCGGCATCAGGCTTCGTCCAGCCGACTGCCGCCCAGAGGCAGGCATTCGGCCGCACAGGAAAAGTCGGAGTAGTCCCTGACACGAGGCACTGCCGACGGGGCACCCGGAGAACTTTCACCGGACCCCGCCGAATCGGGCCCATATCAGCCTGCAGGGGCTTGCGAGACGAAAACCGATGTTGTTGTTCTCGTTCGACGGGTCGTTCGAGTTGCTGTTGGAGGACGACAAGTTGAACGGATTGTTGTTGTTCCAATTGCCGCCCCGCAGCCCACGAGACGAGCCGGTCATGCCTCCGCCCTCCCTCCGCCCCGGTCCGCCTGCTTTACGACTAACCGTCCCGACCTGCGGGGGCGGCCCAAGAGGGCGGCCCGGAGTGGTTCGCTATGGGCGTGCCGCGCGTGGGCCACCCAACTTTTCACGCTCGCCGTCACGGCCGCGGGCTTCGTGCGTCGGCTTCGCACACCGGCAAGCAGGCGGCGGTAGCGGCGGCGGAAGTTTTTCAAGCTCTTTTCCCGGAGCCGGATGCGGCCGTCGGCAAAGACTCTGAAGCCGACGAAGGCGACGCCGTCGCGGGTTCGAACAAGACGGTACTTGTCGGGATGAATCTGCAGTTCGAGGCTGGCCAGCTTCTCCCGCACCTTGTTGCCCATCTCGCGAAGTTGGCCCCGGGACTCACCAAACAATAAAAAATCGTCCATGTAGCGAACGTAGCCGCCGGGCCGCAACACGTCGGTGACGAAATGATCGAAGGGGTCGAGCATCACGTTGGCGAAGAACTGGCTCGTGAGGTTGCCAATGGGAAGGCCCCGGCCCGGCAACGCTCCGGTCTCGGAATGCTCCCGCACGCCGTTTTCGGCATGGCTCTCAAGAATCAGCTGCACGAGGGCAATGAGTTGCGGGTCTGCAATCACCCGGCAGATCGTGTTCAAAAGCGCGCCATGGCTGATCGAAGGAAAGTATCGCTGGATGTCGCAGCACAAAGCCCACGGATGGGTGTTGGCGTGCGAAAGGGCCCGCCGCATTCCCGCATGCGTCCCCTTGCCCGGGCGACAGGCGTAACTATCCGAGATAAAACGCCGCTCCCAGATCGGCTCGATCACCCGGCAGATCGCATGATGCACCACGCGGTCGCGGAAGGGGGCCGCCGCCACAACCCGTCGCTTGGGCTCGAAAATCTCGAAGTAGTGATACGCGCCCGGGCGGTATATTTCACCTCGGAGTTCATGGGAGAGCGACACGACCTCCGTTTCAAGGTCGGCGGCAAACGCCACCGCCGGCATCTTGAGTCCCCGGCCGCGAAGCGCCTTCTTGGCGGCGGCAAAGAGATTCCCGAGCGAAGCGATCTGCTCGAAAAGATTTCCAGACCGCCGGCGACGCATCAGGGCTTCTCCGGATCACCCTTGGGCGTGCTGCGCGGCGGCGGCGAGGCCGCCCGACGCTGGGAGTCCTTCTGCCAGCCGCCCACCATCCGGCCGCACTCGTAGATGCCCTCCGCGGCTGCCTCGTACTGCTTGGCCGTGAGAATCTTCCGGTCGCGGGCCAGCCGCACGAGCCACCGCAGCACCTCCATCTCGCGGTTGGCCTGCGCTAAGATCGCCGTCTTGTCCTGTGACCACGTCGCTTCCACAAGCAACTCCAGCACGTGGATCGACCGCTCCGCCAGCCGCTGGCCAAACACAAACCGCTGGTTCTTCGGAAAGTGGTCAACCCGGTCGAGCATCCACGACACCACCCGGTACCACTTCATGAGCACCACGGGTTGCCGCACCGCGCGGGCCATGCAAACACCCTGCCACCATGGCAGTCCCTAAAAAATAACGCGAAGCATCGCTCCGGCTCAGAGCCGAAGCGACGCCAGAGTGGCGAAGGCGGTCAACTCAGCCGCTCTCGTCCAATCGCTTCGCCAAAGGGATAAAGGGATAAAGGCCAAAGGGAACAGGTTACCGTGCCCGGCGACGCCGCCACATCTGCCAACCTCCACAGGCAATTCCCACCAGTCCCATCACCCACGTCGATGGCTCGGGCACGGCAACCGGACTTGCGAGACGAAAACCGATGACGCCGTTCTCGTCCGACGGGCCGTACGAGTTGCTGTTGGAGGACGACAAGTCGAACGGAAAGTTGCTGCTCCAATCGCCGCCCCGCAGCCCACGAGACGAGCCGGCAGCACCCGTGAGGTCGTTCCATTCACGCAAGTTGCCGCTCATGTCAAAGGCGCCGTAGGCACTCGGGTCGCCGTTGGTGCCCACCGTCGTCACGTTACCGTTTTGGCTGTTCCAGTCGGCGGCTTGGGCGTAGTTCGCGAAGTTGCCCGTATTGCCAGCAGAGCCAATGCCGGTCGCGCCAGCCGTCACCGGAGTCGGATCCGAATCACTCTGCGTGGCGTAGTTCCAGTAGCCCGCGTTCGTGCCGCCGCCCTTGTAGTAGGCTGCTTTGTACCACTGGTCTTCAGTCGGGATGTAGAACGTCGCACCGGGGTTCACCGCCGGGGCATTGCCGCTGGTCGCGCCATTGAGCGTATACGCCCCTGTCTCTGTGCTCGAAGAACTCGTGGCACCGTTCTGATACCAGTTGGACACCCGCGCCGCGTCGAACCAACTCACGTAGTTCACCGGTTTGTCGCCCATGTTTGACCTCACGGCGTAGGTATAGCCCCCCGACACGCCACTCTGTGTGATGCCACCGCGGGCATTGCTGCCCATACTCGCGTTGTAGAGCGAGTAGGGGTCCGTCGCCGCCACAGAGTTCAGGAAGTCCGTGTATTGCTGGTTTGTGAACTCGTACTTCATGATCTGGAAAGAAGTAGCGACGGCACCGTAGGTCGTGTCGTCAGCCGTGTTCCGCGGATCGCCCACCGTCACCCACTGGATCGCTTCTGCGCTTGCGATAGAGCCAAATGGCAGGCAGGCGACTACAGCCAGCCCGAGGGAAAGTGCTTTCATATAGCTGCGAGACATGTGCGGGATTCCTTCGATGGGCACGATGAATTGGGAGGGCGAGAAAGAGCGGAGGAATGTTCCTCAAGCCCGAAGTTTCTACCCTCCCCCCACCCCCCGCTGTCAAGTATTCGATCAACCAAAAAAAGCCGAATTCTTGAACAAATCGGCCGGAGACGCGATTCAGCCCGCCGTTTCCAGCCGTTGATTGAGAGGGGCCGTTCCCCTGCTCGCCGGCACTTTTTGCCCCCGATTAGCCGCCTTCAGTGACAGGCGGCTCTCTGGTCGCCTCGATGGCCGATCGCCCGCCGTAGGCCTTCAAAACCGTCACCAGCCAAGGACTTTTCCAAGCCCGGGCCGCCACAAGGCTGTCAGATGTCTTGGCGGCCGGGTGCGGAGGTTGGTGCGGGAGCCGGGGGTGAATTGAGCGGCGTGTTTTGCCGGCGTTAAAAGACAACGGGCCGGGCACCTTGCGATGCCCAGCCCGGTTGTGAACGTGACTGTGAGTGGCTGCGCGTGTGAATCTCTGCGCGTGTCAGGCCGCTTTCAGCCGGCGACGCTCAAGCAGGCCCAGCGACCCCAAGACGAGGGCCAAGACACTTCCGAGGCTATTCGGGTCGATCTCAGGGACGGCACTGGCTCCTATTTGAAGGAGCAGCGAGTTACCGCTCTGAACGATAGAGGCTCTGTCGGCAAACGTACCCATCACATCGAACTGCGAAGCGGAGAACCCGCTGATACCACCCGCCGCAGTCAGAAACGTCAACGAGTACGGTGACGTGGGGTCATATCCACTGGGTGTCCCTGCCAGTAGTCCGTTGTAGCCAAAGACGTTGAAGGTGATGGCGCCCGGGCCATACGAGGATAGGTCCACGGGATCGTTGGTCTGCCATAGCGTCCACCCGACGCCAGCACCGGCCGTCATGTCGTTGACACCAAAGTTCCAGACGACGTTTGGGAGCGGAGTAGAAGTGAACGCCGTAGTCGCAACCAACGGGAGCGTCGAGTCCTTCACGACGTGGTAGTCGCTCATCGTGCGTCCATCTTCCAGAAGCTGGCTGCCGAAGTAGAGATACTGGCTCGCGGGGGCTATGTAAGTGCGGTCTTGTATCTTTTGCTTCACGTTGTCGATTGTGTCGCTGGGCTCAACGTCGAGGCTTTGAGAGGTAAACGTCGAATCCAAGACATAAATAGTCATTGCGGTCGTGGCTTGGGAAAGGCACGTGAGCCAAGTCACGAAAGCCAATAGGCACGTCTGGTTGGCGATCCCGCGACAACGAACCTTCGGCGCGATGCAGGAACCTTGTCCACGATTCGACATGTGCCTGTCCTTTTGGGTGCGACGCTGCGATTGCCGTGCCAATTGAGGCGATCCGTGCCCATCGCAATTTCCAGAGTGTGCGACCCTTGCACCCAGTTTGCAAGCAACCGGACGCAAAAAATGCCGGATCGACACCGGCGCGCACGAATCGACACCGGTGCGGAGACAAGGCGGAGTCGAGTGTCTGCCGAGACCTGCCCCTTCAAGGCCCATTCCACCAACCACAACAGGAACCATTTCATGTCCACAGCAACCACAATTTCCCACGACACCGGCCAGCACACAGCCAGCCGCGCCACCACTCAGCCCTCCAACACCCCAACCACGCAACTCGAACGCAACTCCGCCAACAGGCTCCGCACCACCATGGCAGCCGTCAGGCTCGCCTTCACGTGGCTGGGCGTCCGTAAGACGCTTGCTCCGAAGCAACGCACGACGGCAGCCAGATCGTGGAGGCCGCCGGCAATCAGCGATTACCGGGTACAGCCTTGGGGAGCCGGTATGCGGTTTTCGGCACACGTACTGTGCATTCGGCCATCACCCAGGCTGCCGGGGGGCCGATCCGAAAGCCCGCGACGCGAGCGTAAAAAAGTGGCGACGGCGCTCC
>JAIXPT010000104.1 GCA_027486095.1 Planctomycetaceae bacterium
CATCGATATCCCGCTCGCAGATCTCGTGCCGATGGAAGGCCGCCCGGGCTGGTTCACGACGTTGGCCCAGCGGCAGACTGTGTCGCACCACCAGGTGGCGCGGCATCTTGCGGTCGTCGATGCAGCACTCGACGAAGCGTTTCGCAGGGCGCTTTCCGCCCCCGACGCCTACGATCGGGATTTTGACGCTGGAGGCATCTCGCGCACCGATCCCAAGGCCCGCACCAGAGAGCCCGAGATGCTCGATGGCCGGGCGGTCGTGTGGACCAGCGGCGTCATCTATTACGGCCGGATTCCTGCCTCCGCATCACCCGCCGACGGCTGGTATCGCTTTCGGCTGAGTGTGTCGGCTCTCAACGCTCCCGAGACTGGTGGCGTGTGGAGCACGGTGCACACCGGGTTATGCGTGTCGAGCGCGCCGTTGCTCACCTACGTGACGGCATTCGAAGCCCTGCCGCAGCCGCGCGAAATCACCTTCGAAGCGTGGCTGCCACGGCGACACATGCTCGAAATCCGTCCCGGCGACGTGACGCTCAAACAGGGCCGCTTCGACGGCGGCCAGATCGGAGCGGGGGAGGGCGGGCCGCAGAATATTCCGGGGATCGCCATCGACCGACTGACGATGAGCCGGATCCACCGCGGGCCCGACGACGACGGCATCCGCCGGCGGCTGTTTGGCGACGTCCCCGTGGAGAAGAAGGAGAAAGGCGGCTTCCGCATGCGGCCCAAGGCGGCCGCGGCCGATCTGGAACGACTCGTGCGCGATTTCGGCCGGCAGGCCTTCCGGCGGCCCGTCGCAGCCGCCGACCTCGACGGATTCGTGTCGCTTGCGAACAGTGTGCTCGACGCCGGGGGGACGTTCGATGCGGCGTTGCGGGCGGGATATCGGGCGATCCTGTGCTCGCCGCGATTCATGTACCTCACCGAACAGCCGGGCAGGCTCGACGACCACGCGATCGCGGCCCGGCTGGCCTACTTCCTGACGGGCGCTCCGCCCGACGCGCCGCTCACGGCACTCGCCGACGCGGGCACGCTCCATGAACCGGCGACGATCAAGAGCCAGGCCGACCGGCTGCTCGGCCTCGAAGCCGGCGCGACCGACAGAGGCGCCGCCCGCACGTTTATCGAGGACTTCGCCGCCGAGTGGCTCGACCTCGATCAGATCGACTTCACCGAGCCCGACCGCAAACTGTTTCGCGACTTCGACCCGATCGTGCAGCACTCGATGCTGGCCGAGACCCACGCATTTCTCGAAGAGATGTTGCGGGAAAACCGCTCCGCATCGTGGCTCGCCGCGGCCGACGTCACGTACTTGAACAGCCGCCTCGCCCGGTTCTACGGCATCCCTGGCGTCGCCGGCGACAAGCTTCGCCGCGTTGATCTGCCGCCAGGCTCACACCGGGGCGGTGTGCTCTCGCAGGGCGCCATCCTCAAAGTCACGGCCAATGGCAACAACACCTCGCCCGTGATCCGCGGATCGTGGGTATCGGAGCGGCTCTTCGGCCTGCCAGCCCATCCGCCGCCGTCGGGCGTGCCGGCCATCGAACCCGACATCCGCGGCGCGAAGACGATCCGCGAGCAGCTCGCCCAGCATCGTGCCGATGCGTCGTGCGCGTCGTGCCACAAGCTCTTCGATCCGGTCGGTTTCGCGCTCGAAAATTTCGACCCTGCCGGAAAGTGGCGCACCCAATATCTCGCGATCGTCGATGGCAAGCAGAGAAAGGGGCAGAAGATCGACCCTGCCGACGTGCTGGCCAATGGCCGCCGGTTCACGAGCTTCGACGAATTTCGAGATCTGGCCGCGGGTGAGGCCGAACTGCTGACCCGTGCCGTGGCGGGCCACTTGCTTGTCTACGGCACGGGCGGCACGCTGTCATACGCCGATCGCAAGGCGGTCGAAGAGATCGCGAACGCGGCCCGCCCCAGCCGCGGACTGCGATCGGTCGTGCACGCCGTCGTGACCCATCCCACGTTTTTGAGCAAGTGAAGGCCGGGTTTTCCCATCCGAAAGGCGGCTCCCCCATGAACCGGCACGTCCACTTCGATTTTCACCGGGCTCTGCCGCGCCGCACCATGCTGAAAGGGTCGGGCGTGGCGCTTTCCGTGCCGTGGCTCTCCGCTATGCACGCCGCTTTCGGCGACACCGCTGCCGCGACACCGCCGCGACGCTTCGTGGCGATGACGCTGAGCCTCGGGCTCGTCGGTGATAACCTGAATCCGGCGACCACAGGCCGCGCGTACGCGCCGTCGCGTTACCTCGAGCCGCTGCGCGACCTGCAGGAGCGGTTCACCGTCGTGTCGGGGGCGTCGCATCCGCACGTGTCGGGCGGCCATCGGGCCGAGGCTAGCCTCCTGACGGCCGCACCGATGACAGCCTCGGCGCAGACCAAGAATACCGTCTCGATCGATCAATTGCTCGCCAAGCACCTCGGCGGCGCGACGCGGTTTCCCTCGCTCGTGCTCGGGCTCGCCGGGAGCAACAGCCCTTCCTATACGGAGCAGGGCTCGATGATCCCGGCCGAGGATTCACCCGCCCGGCTGTTCACGCGGCTGTTCGTGGCCGACTCGCCCGCGGAGCAGAAACGGCAGGCCGAGCGGGCTCGGCAAGGGCAGAGCATCATGGATCTGGTAGCCGACGACACGAAAGCCCTCGAGCGCGAGCTCGGCGCGGGCGACCGCAGCCGTCTCGATGCCTACCTCACGAGCGTGCGCGACCTCGAAAAGCGGCTCGTGGCCAGCGAATCGTGGGTCAAGAAGCCGAAGCCCAAGGTCGATATCACAAAGCCGGTCGATATCGGCAACCCCAACGACTTCGTCGGGCGGCAACGGCTGATGAGCGACATGGTGCGCCTGGCATTCACCACCGACTCATCCCGTTTCGTCACGCTTCATCTCGGCGGGGGCGGGGGCGTGGTGCCGATCGAGGGCGTGGACGAAGGCTACCACTCCCTCTCGCACCACGGCCGCGACGAGGAGAAGCTCGTGCAGCTGGCGCTCGTGGAACGGGAAATCGTGGCGGCCTGGGGAGACTTTCTCCGCGGGCTTCTGGCCGCCGAGGAAGGGGCGGGCTCCGTTCTCGACCGCACGTCGGTGCTCCTCACGAGCAACCTCGGCAATGCCTCGAGCCACGACAACCGCAACATGCCGGTGCTGCTGGCCGGCGGCGGCTTCAAGCATGCCGGCCATCTGGCCTTCGACCAGCAGAAAAACCACCCGTTGCCGAATCTGTTCGTCTCGGTGCTTCGGCAAACGGGCCTCGAGGCCGAGGCCTTCGCCACCTCGACGGGCACGATGCCCGGCCTCGAGCCGACCACGTAGGACAGGCTTCAGCCTGTCGCGCGGCGGCGGCAAGCCCAGGCCGCCGCTGCGATTCCCACTCCCGCCAGCACGAACGCTTCGGGCTCCGGCACGACCACGAGCTGCATCACCTGCCCGCTGTTCGCCGCCACCGTCAAGATCGACACACTCTTCGAGGGGTCGTATTGCGCGAGCGTCTTGTACGCCTGGCCATTGTAGGAGAACGTGCCGCTGGCATCCTGCACGAAATACTGGAACGTCGCGCTCGCGATGCTCGGGAAGAAGTCGCCAGCCGCCACCGTGAAGAATCCGCCCGTCAGCTCGCTGAGCGAAGCCGCGGATTGCGTGAGGTAGATGCTCACCGTATTCGCAACCGTCAGGCTGCCCGTGAACGGCGTGCTCTCCGTGAGCCAGAGCAGATCATTGTCGCTGGCGGTCGGGCTTGCGTAGTTAGGCGCCGCCTGGGTGAACTCGAACGCAAAGTCGAGGCCGCCCGACGGATCGACGCTCGGCGCCGTGAGAATGCCCGGCGAGTTGCCCGGCCCCACGAGGCCCCCACCGCTGAGCCCACCGACGCTGCCCGAGCCCGCGATCTCACCGCTCGGCCCCACCGTCACCACGCTCGCAAGCGACCCGTTCACCGCCAGAAGGCCGGCGTTCACGTTCGTCGGACCGGTGTAGGTGTGCGCCGCCGTCAGCGTCAGAGACCCGCTGCCCTCCTTCGTGAGGCCCACGGTGCCGAGGCCATTCTGGATCAGGCCGGCGAACGTCGAAGCGGAATCCGACGACACGGTGAAGGTCGCGGCGCCGGCCGTGCCCGATGTGATCACGCCGCCGGCCGAGCCGGTGAGCGTGCCCACCGTCGGCGAAAAGCCCCGCAGGTCGAGGCTCCCGGCGTGCACGGCGAGCGGGCCGCCGCCGCCCAGACCGTTCGCGTGCCCGAGCGCGATCGTACCCGCCATGATCGTCGTGCCGCCGGTGTAGCTGCTCGTCGCCGACCCGAGCGTCTGCGTGCGGCCCGCACTGTTCATCACGAGTCGCAGTCTGCCGCCACCCGTTCCGTCGGCGAGGGCCACGATCGATGAACGATCGACGGCCAGCGCTGCCAACGTGAGTGTCGAATCCGTCGCTGCGTCGTTAAAGATCCGATTTCCCGGCCCGGCCAGGGTGCCCGAAGAATTGCTGAAGCCTGCAAGCGATTGATTGAACCCGTTCAGGTTCAGGCCCCCGCCGGTGCTGTTGCCACTGAACTGGACCACCGCATTTGGGGCGAGCGCGTTGTCGGCTCCGAGCCGCGCGAGATTGCTCGCGGCGTTGAAATCCATGCGACTCCACACATTGCCGGTGGAGACGATCGTGGTCGTACCGCCTGCATTCAGGTCGAAGATACCCGCGGGCGCATCGATCGTGCCCGAAATCGTGATCTGCCCGAGCCTGAACGACAGCGACCCGGTGAACGAACTGGCGGCCGTGATGTTTCCGGCGACCATGAGAAGCGTCCCGCCGTTCTCGAACACGTTCACCCCGCTGCCCGTTCCCGTGACGGTGATCGGCCCCGCGATCGTGGAGACTCCCGCGGTGCGGATGTTGTTGCGGCTGCCACCCGACTGCGCCATGACGAGCGGGTTGGAAAGCGTCATGCCGGCGGTCAGATTGAGGATCGGCGACGGCGAAATGGTCTGGGCCGTCTGCAGCGTGATCGTGCCGGTGCCGAGTGCCGCCGCGTTTCCGGCAGCGAGCGACCCCGTGCCCGTGATGAGCGTGCCACCGGCATATGAGTTGGAGCCCGACAGGGTGAGCTGGCCGCCGCCCGCCTGCCGGACACTTCCCGAGCCGCTGATCCCGCCTGAAGCCGTCACGTTGTCAGAGCGGTTGAAGGCAAGCACGCCGCTGTTCGTGATCGCCCCGGCCGGCAGCCAGCCCGTGGTGCTGCCGTTGCCCACCTGCAGCGTGCCCTGGCTGATCGTCGTCGCGCCCGAGAAGGCCTGTGAGGCGGTGACGATGAACGTGCCGGTGCCTGTCTTCGTGAGGCCGCCGGCTCCCGAGAGGATGCCGCCGTAGGTGCTCGATTGATTGCCTCCGCCGACGGTGAAGCCGCTCGGGAGGGCCGTGAGGTCGAGGTTGCCCGAGCCGGTGAGCCCGCCGAACGATGCGGCCGACAGCGATCCAAACGAGAGCGAGCCGCTGCCGGTGGTGTCGAACGTGCTGTTCTGAAGGGCAAGCGCGTTGTCGAGCACGAGCATGCCGCCCGCGATGCTCGTCGTGCCCGTAAATATGTTCGCCCCACCGAGCGTGAGCGTGCCGCCGCCCTGCTTCACAAGATTGAGCATGCCGGCGGAGTTCGCGAGCACGCCGTCATACCGCGTCGAGTTCTCGCCGCCGAGGGCGAGTGCCACGGTCGTGTTGGAGCCGTTCGTGATCGTGCCGCCCGCGGAGCCGGCGAGATCGGTGATCGTGGTGCCATAGCCGTTGAGATCGAAGACGCCACCCGTGACCGCTACCGACGGAAGAACAGGAATCGACGTGCCGCCGAGAATCAGCCGGCCGTTCGAGACGGCGACGTTCCCAATCGACCCGGTAATCGCGAGCAGCCTGAGCGCTCCACTGCCGGCGACCTCGAGGTTGCCGATCGAGCGGGCCGACGTGAGCGTCGAAGGTGTGGCGACGGCCGCGGTGCCTGAATAGACGAAGGTGGATGTGGGATCGATCGTCATCAGACCGGTGGCACCGGTTGAACCCAGATTGTTGGCGACGCTATTGCCCGACCGCGACTCGAGCACCACGTTGGGCCCGACCGCCGTGTAGGCGTTCAAGCTGCCCGATGCAAAAACGAAGTTGAACCCATTGGCGATGAACCGGCCGGTGCCGGAGGTGCTTGACAGCTGCCAGTAGGCCTGGACGGCCGTGCCGCCGACCGTCGTGGAGTTCGGCTGCCAGACGCTCGAATTGCCGCTCAAATCGAGCGTGTAGCCGCCGGCATCGATGCCGAGATCGGCCCGACCGCCGACTTCCGGAACGAGGCTGTAGGCGGTGATCTGTGGCAGGCCGTCACGCGCGGCCCCGCCGGCAACGAGCGTGAGATTCGACCCGAGTTGAATCGTGGAGCCGACGCCTGGCGTCGCACTGCCGTCGTTGATGTTGAGCGTGCCGATGTTGCCACCTGTTGCCGCCGACGTGATCGTCGAGGTGCCGGTGGCCCGCATGAACACCCTGCCGAGTGGCACGCCCGTGCTCAGCGTGCTCGCACCGGCGTAAAACACCACGCCCAGATTCCGGTCGAACGACGCAGGGTTGAGCACGTTGGTGCCCGAGGCCTGGAAGCCCAACGCCATGTCCTGCGGCGTGTTTTGGGCGACGCTCATCGTGCCACCTGTCACGTTCACGAGGCCACCGAACGTGATCCGCCGATCCACGGCGAACGTGTTGTCGATGAACAGCCTGCCCGCGGGCATCGTGAATGACCCGACCTCGGAGGTGATGCCGCTCGCCGAGCTCGACGTCGTGCCCGACGGCAAGAGCATCCTGTCCAAGGTGAACGAACCACCGCTCACCGTCACGCCGGTGGAGCCAGTGAGCTTGGCGGTGCCCTTGGAACTCGTGCCGAAACCGAACACGCCCAGCCTGAGGTCGCCGCCCGCGTTCACCGTGATGCCCGCCGGCACCGACATCGTCAGATCACTGGCCGTCGAGGCCGAAGAAAATTGGGGCTGGATCAGGAGCGTCGAACTTCCCGAGCCGCCCCCCAGCGTGATCGGGCCGACCACGGAAAGCGTCGCGCTGGTGGTGCCGGTGCCGACGATGGCCGCCGACGTCGAGTCAGCGACCGTGAGGCCGGTGACGGTCTGCGACACGCCGTTCGCCGCGATCGTGCCGCCTGTAAAGGCGAGTGTCGTCGCCGTGGCGAGCCGGTTCACGCCGCCGGAGAGCGCGAGTGTGCCGCCCGCGATCGTCGTAGCCCCGGTGTAGGTGCTCACACCGGTGAGCGTGAGCGTGCCGCCGCCGCTCTTGGTGAGGCCGCCGCCGGCATTGGTGCCGGTGCCGGCGAGCAGAGCCTGGCCCACCGTGATATCGAAGCCATTGGTGTCGAATCGGGCGCCGCCGCTCAGGACGTTGGCCGCCGAAAGACCGGTCATGAATGCGGCGTTCGAAGCGAGCGGCTTGAGCGCGCCGCCGTTGAAGTTCACCGTGCTCGTGAGCGTGCTCGTGCTCGTGGTGATCGGCCGGATGGTGTGCAGCTCGCCACCGTTGAGATTGAGCGTGCCGGCGATTCCCGTATGGCCCGAAGTTCCCGATCCTGCCAGCACGAACTGGCCCGACCCGGTGATGGCGAGCGTGCCCCCCGACACCGTGAGCGAGCCGTTCGCGTTGGCCTGCGTGTAGGACGCGTCGCCCCCGACGTACACCTGGTTTTGCCCCGAGATCGTGACATTGCCGCCGGACACGTGCATCGAGCCCGTGCCCTTGTTGCCGATCATCACTCGCGCGCTGCTGTTGACGAGATTGATGGAAGTCGTGCCGCCTGAGATGTCGAGCGCCGCGGTGTTCGCCCCGTCGGCGATGATCACGCCTCCAAACGCCGCCGGAGTCAGCGTCACCGCCCCCGAAGCGATCGTGGCCACCGATGTGCCCGACGAGAGATTTCCGATCTTCAGCGTCGCCGCCGAGAAGCTGCTGCCCGCTCCCGGATCGACCACCGTGGTCCCCCCGTTCAGCACCACCGTACCGGGCAGCGACGATCCCGACACCGTCAGGATTCCGGCACCCGATTTCGTGAAGCCGCTGACGTTCGAGGCGTCGATCGCCGATGCGAAGGTGACGTTTTGGCCGTTGGTGTCGATCTGCACTGCTGCGGAACTGCCGAGAATGCGGCTTGAATAGTCGACCGCGTTGCCGGCGGCGTATTGGAGGGTGCCGCCGCCAAACGTGATCGAACCGCTCGAGCCGAGAGCTCCGGCATTGCTCACCGACACGACGCCCGCGTTGAGCTGCGTGCCGCCCGTGTAGGTGCTCGAGCCCGAGAGCGTGAGCGTGCCCACGCCGATCTTCGCAAGGGCGATGGTGGCCGCGCCGTTGTTGAGGCCGCCGGCGTAGGTCGTGTTGCCGGCCGAGCTCGCCGTGACCATGAGTGCCCCGGCGACGCTCGACGTGATCGCGCCGGCGGCCGAGGTGCCGCTCAGCGAGGTGAGCGTGATGCTGTTGCCGCCGAGGTCGAGCGTGCCGGCATTCACCACGACCGTGGGCGTGGTGGTGGTGAGGGCGGAGATGTTGCCGAGGGCGAGCGTGCCGCCGTTGACCGTCGTCGTGCCGAGATAGGCGTTCGACGCCGAGAGCGTGAGCGTGCCGGCGCCCGTCTTCGTGAGGCCGCCCGTGTTCGTCGCAGCGAGCGACGAGGCGAACGTCATGCTTTGCCCGTTCGTGTCGATTCCGATGGCCGACGTGCTGCTGAGGATCCTGGACGAAACATCGACGATGTTTGCCGCGGTGAACTGAAGCGTGGCGTTGGCGGCGGCCCCGCCGCCGAAGCGGATCGTGCCGGAGGTGCCAAGAGCGTTGGTGCTGCCGAGCGAAAGCACGCCGCCATTCATGTAGACCTGGCCATTGATCGTGTTGGATCCGGATAGCGTCCACGTGCCGGACCCGGCCTTGTAGAATCCGAGGACTGTGGTGCCAGAGGCCGTGATATTCCCGCTGTAGACACCATTGCCGGACCCCGTAAGCACGAACATGGCGGCCGATCCTGTCGTCGTCACGCTTCCCGACATCGTGAGCGTCTGCCCTGCCACTCCGCTGTCGATACCTCCGCCGACGCCGCCGTTGGTGAATGTACCTCCCGTGACGACGAACGGCCGGTTGCTGGAACCTCCAGTCGCGCTGACAACCCGCAGAAGCCCGAAATTACCGAAACTCGTCAGGCCACTTGCAGACGTGTTACCCACGCCGATTGCCGTTCCAGATCCGATCGGCGAAGCGACTCCTCTGTCAGCAATCGATGCCACCTGAACGATGCCAGAGGAAATGCCGACGGTTGTGAAAGTATTGCTGGCGCTGTTGATGATCCATGTGCCTGCATCGGTCTTCGAGAGGCTTGCGGTGTTGGCAAATGTGGAATTGATGATGCCCGTGCCGGTGCCGCGGAGGGTGCCAGGCGTGATCGTCGTATTGGTGCCGGTGCCGATCGTGAGGACGCCTTCGGCATATATCTGCCCATTACCTGAGATGCTTCCGTTCCATGCGGCTGTCGAACCAACGAGCACCCGGAGAGACACTCGCGAGGCTCCCGCAGTCATGGTGAGTGACTTTCCGGCGATCGTGATGCCGTTATCAAGCTGAAGAGTCTGGCCTCTATCGGTATTCACGCCGCTGCCGAGCAGGATCACACCCGCCGCTCCATCCAGAACGTTGTTATTGGCAATGACCACGGTTGGGTTGGTCACTGAGCTCGAACCGCTGCCGATCGTGACCGTGCCGAAGAGACTGTTGCTCCCGGAGAGGATCGTGGTACCGTAGCCACCGATGAAGAAGTTCGTCGTGCTCGTGATCGTGCTGGCGATCGTGAGCGTGCTCGCGGTGGTCGTGCCGACCGTGCCGCCGGAGAGAAGATTCATGATTCTCGCCGACGTACCGCCACCAAGCGCGATCGTCCCGCCCGTCAGCGTCAAGGTGCCCGTGCTCGTGGGTGCGAAGGTGACGTTGTTGGTCGTCACGAGTCCGCTGACGGTGGCGCTGTTCGATCCCGTCAGGTTGAACGTGGCAGCGTTCGTCGGGCCCGTGGCACCGTCCCAGGGAGTGCCCGTGGCGTCAGCCCAGTTGGCGGCGGAGAGATCCCAGACCGCGCCCGACACACCGTTCCACGTGTAGGACACGGCATCGGCCGGACGGGCCGACACAGCGCACAAAACCAAGACCGCGGCCACCATGCGACACCGCGCGGCTGGCGAGCGATCCAAGAAGCCCCCGAACGAACCCATGAGATTGCTCCCCACACTGCCAGGCAATGCACTGGGACTTTCCCCGACCCCATTGGGTAGTCTAGTTTTTGCTTTCCCTCGATGCAACTTTGTTTCACAGGCTCATTTGCCTCACAAATCCTCAGCTCCGCCCCCCTGTCGCGGGATCACACTCGACGCCTGTCGCCTTCATGGCATGCGTAATCGGCCCAGGGAAATCGCCCTTGATGGAAACTCCCCCGATTCTCGTCGCCGGCGCATGGCGGCCCGCCACCGCGCTCGATTCCTATCGCGCGTTCGATCCTGCCGCGGGCACGCCGCACGACACGGCCTGGCCCGTGAGCGGCTGGGCCGACGTCGATGCGGCACTCGACGCCGCGGTGGCCGCCGCGCGGCAACTCGCCGCACTGCCCGATGAAGCCCGGGCCACGTTTCTCGAGCGCTACGCCCTGCGGCTCGAGGCCAAGGCCGCTGACCTCGTGGCGGCGGCCCGCGCCGAAACGGGCCTCGCGGTGAAGCCGCGGCTGGCCGAGATTGAACTGCCTCGCATGCTCGACCAGATCCGCCAGGCGGCGGCCGCCACGCGCGAGGGCACGTGGCGCATGGCGATGATCGATACCAGGCGCAACATCCGCTCGGCAGCGTTTGGCCTCGGGACGGTCGTCGTGTTTCCCCCGGGCAACTTTCCCTTCGCCTACGGCGCGGTCACGGGCGGCGACTTCGCGGCGGCGATCGCCGCGGGCAACCCCGTGATCGCGAAGGCGCATCCCGGCTGCCCGACGGTGTCGTTGATCGCGGCCCACGAGGTGGTCGAATCGCTCCACGAGGCAGGGCTGCCACCCACGACGGTGCAATTGCTCCACGGCCTCGCTCCGGCCGACGGCGAGCGTCTCGTCGCCGACGCCCGCGTGGGCGCGACAGGCTTCACCGGCGGCCACGAGGCCGGCAAGAAGCTCTTTGCCGCAGCCTCGGCCGCGGGCCGCGTGATCTGGGTCGAAATGGGTAGCCTCAACCCCGTCGTGCTCCTGCCCGGTGCCCTCGCCGAGCGCGGCGCGGCGATCGCCGACGAGCTCACGGCGAGCGTGACAGGCTCGGCGGGGCAGTTCTGCACGAAGCCGGGGCTCGTGTTCCTCGTCGATGACGACGCCGGCAAGGCATTCGTCGCCGGGCTCGCGGCGAAGTTCCAGGGCATCGGCCAGCAGGTGCTCCTCGGCCCGACCGGGCTCGAAAGGCTTGCGGGTGGAATCGGGCGGCTGCGGGCCGCCGGGGCCCGGATGATCGCCGGCGGTGCAACGCCTGCGGAAGGCTGCCGCCATCCGGCGACGCTGCTCGAGGTTTCAGCGGCCGAGCTGCTCGCGAAGCCCGAGCAACTGCTCGTCGAGGCCTTCGGCAATGCCACGCTCATCGTATGGACGGCCTCGCTCGACCAACTCGTACGAACGCTCGCGCTCGTGCCGGGCGCCCTCGGCGCGAGCCTCTATCTGGCGAAGGACGGCCGCGACGACGCCACCGCCGCCGCGATCCAGCCGGTGCTCGAGGCCCGCACCGGAAGGCTCATCGAGAATCGCATGCCGACGGGCCTGGCCGTCACGCCGCCGATGCAACACGGCGGCCCGTGGCCCTCCGCGGCCCCGCCTTTTTTTTCCGCCGTGGGGATGCCGTGGTCGATCCTGCGGTTTGCCCGCCGGCTGTGCTTCGACGGCGTTTCCGCGACGCGACTGCCCGAGTGCCTGCGCGACGGGCCGCCCTCGGGGCGCCCCTGGCGCTACGTCGATCGTGCCTGGACCCGCGGCTGACCGAGCCGGCCTACCGCCCCACGGGCGTGGCCGGCCGCCTTGCGACTTCAGGCTCCGTCTGGCTGCGGGGCAGGGCGACACCGGCGAGATACCAGCCCTCCGGCACCGACTCCATGCCCAGGCCCACCGTCCCGAAATACTTGCGGATCAGCTCGAAGTCGGGCAGCGTGCTGCCGTCGATCTTCTGAGCCCGCACGCTCCCTTCCTTGCCGTCGCCGAGCAGGCCGTTGAGCAGTTGGCCCATCACGCTCTTCGACTTCGGCATCTCGCCTTTCCGCAACATCTCGAAGGCGGGCCGCACCGATTCGTCGGCCCGGCCGAACGACCGCAGCGCCGAGGCCTTGGGAAACAGCTTCTTCATCTCGCCGGTCACGAGGGCATAGTCGGCGGCCGCGGCGAGCCCGCCTTCACCCGCCGACGTGGCGAGCACGCGCTCGAGAAAATCGCGATGCGAGGCGATCAGCAGGTGGCCATGTGCCACCGTCACGGCGGAGTGGGGCAGGAATTTCTCTTCCTTCTCTCGGAGCCGCTTGCGGTGGTGGTGCGGGTCGCTCTCGTCGTCGGCGTGGGCGATGGCCCCGCCGGGAGTCTCGATCTCGAGCTTCGGGATCGAGGCCGAGCGGTCGATCATCTCCCAGATCACGTGGCCGTTCGATTCGACCTTCTGCATGTCGGGATCGGTGGCCATGCTCTTGGCGACGGTGGCGGCGACCTTGTCGGCGTCTTTGGCCTCGATCGCGATCACGAGCCGCTCGCTGTCGATGTCGATCGGGGTGGCATAGTCGCCGAGCACGAGGATCCGCGAGCCCAGGCAGGCCACGAGATCCTTCTCGACGTCGATCTGCGGGCCGTCCGGATCCTCCTTGAGCGAGGCGATCACGTCGTCGAACACGCCCTTTTCGCCGACGATGTCATCGACGAGCGGCTCGGCCGACGCAAACGCGTTGGCCAGATCCCACTGGGCGGTCACCCAGCTCGACACATCACGCGGCACCCACTGCGGCGGATCGATCTTGTCGGCATTGGGAAACCGCAGCATGCGGGCCGCGAGATCGAACCGGTCGATGGCGAACGGCTCCCGGCCGGCCACCGGGGGAGCGTAGACGAGCGTGTGGTGCTGGGCCTCGCGCGTGCCGTTGTCGAAAAACACGAGACCGCCCGCGCCCTTCACGGCGTCGAAGCCCTGACGGCCGAGGATCGCCACGTAGTCCGGGCCCTTGCGCTTTTCGCGCGGCGGGTTGGCCGCCTGATACACCTTGGCATAGCCGAGCGGATCGACGAACCAACGGAGCGGAGCTGCGGACGAGGGCACTTCTTTGCCGCAGCGGCCGGCAATGGCCTGGTAGGCCGGCAGCGACGCCAGCGAGTCTTTGCGACCCTGCTTGAGCGTGGCCACGATCTGGCCCACGACGGCCGGCGAATCACCCACGACGAGCGCCCCGGCGGCCGAGGAGATGGCGACCTGCCGCGGCTTCGATGACGAGCCGTTTTGTTCGGGGGGAAGCTGAAACACCGACATGCCCGGGGCCGTGCCGGCCGTCTTCGTGGCCTTCTGCTCGATGAGCCGCTTCTCCACCTGGTCGAGCAAGGCCTTCGTCTCGGCCTCGTGGCCGGTGGTATCGACGAGCAGGATCGAGGCCAGCACGCCCGGCTGGGGCTCGATCGCGGCCATCGCGATTTCGCCACCTGGCACCTTCTCGAGATCCTCGAGCGTGAGGCCCAGCTTGCCGAGCCGCTGCTTGCCGGCGGTGCGCAGCTGCGCTCGAAAGCCGTCCATGAAGGGCTTCATCACCGGGTCTTTGAGCAGTTGGCCATACTGCGTGCGGTCGAAACTCTCCTGGAAAACCTGCGGGTTCGCCACGCTGATCCAGCCGCGGGTCGTGGCAGGGAAGATCGTCTCGCTCGGCGCGAATGCACCGGCCGTCGCCGCCGAGGGCAGCAGCAGCGCACAGGCAAGCGCCGCCAGAGTGAATCCTTTCACGATCGACTTCTCCTTGGTCATGCGAAGGCCGGGCACATTCCTCTTGATATCGTGTCGAAGGCGCCGCCTTCTCGACTCAACCCGACAGGTCGGCGGAAATTCCCAGCCAAGCTGGGAAGCCTCGTCAAGTGTGGCAGGATTCGGCGGTTTGCTCAACGCCAGTCGGCGGCATCACCCGCCGACAAATGGGGGAACGAGGGCGTCTGGGGGCAGCCGGAGCCCGAGCGCCACGCAGGCGGCCAGGCCGAGGCATGTGCCCGCGACCGCGACGGCCAGTTGCGTGTCGGGCGTCGCCCCCACGGCTCTCCCCAGGCTCACGATCACGAGCAGCACGCCGGCAGCCGCCGCGAGCGCGCCCACCACCGAGAGGGCCGCCCCAGACTTCGCAACATCGCCGCCGGCGAGCGCAGCCACCACGATCGGAGGCCAGCCGAGCAGGGCGGCGGTGGTCAGCACGGCCTGCAGGCTGTCACGGATGCGGCCCGGAGCCAGCCGCACCCCGCCGCCGCGCGGCGCCAGCCGCTCGAGCCGCCGCCACAGGGCGGCATGCGACACGCCATCGCCGAGGGTGGCTGCCGGCACGGCGAGCGCCACGAACCAGGCGAGCGACGCCGCGAGATCGAGCCGCGCGAGCTCCACCGCGAGAAACAGCCAGCCCACCATGCCTGCCATGGCCCCCATCATGGCCGCGGCCGTGAGCAGGTGCCGGGCCGCAGCCCGCGTAGGCAGGGCCCCGCCGCCCGGCTGCCGGCCCAGCAGCGCCCACGCCGCAACCGCCCCACCCGCGAGCACGCCGCTGGCCACGCCGCCCCCGGGCATCTGCCCGGGCCACACGCTCTCGGCCCACCACCCGAGCGCTCCGGCGCCGGCCGCGACCACGAGCGTGGCGCTCGCCGCGTCGGCGCCGAGCAGCCCGCGCCGGTTGAGCAGGGCGAAGAGCCCGCCGCCCGCCACGATCCCGAGGCCGCCGGCCACGGCCAACGCCACATCGGGCTGGCCACCTGCCGCCACGGGCCAGCCGAACAAACATCCCGACCACCAGCCAACGAGCGGCCACGCGGCCCGCTCGGCCACCCTGGCGGCATCGATCACGGCCGCATTCGCGCGCGGCGTGGCGTCGCCGATCGCCGCCACGGCGAGGCTCGCCCCCATGGCCACCGCGATCACGGCCGGCGGCGGGCATCCGTCGGGCGGAGCGGCGGAGAGCAGGGCCGCCACGATCGCCGCCACGCCCAGCGTGAGCCATGCCGCGGGCCGCCGCGCATCGATCGTCGCGAGCAGGATCAGTCGCCGCATGCGCTCGCCTCCGTCACATCCGCGGCCGCACCCGGCCCTGCACGCGGAGCGGCACGCCGAGAATCCGTAGGAAACCCTCGGCATCGGTCTGGTCGTACGACCCGCCCCCCTCCATCGACGCGATCGCCGCATCGTAGAGGCTCTGCCGGCTCTCACGGCTCTTCACGAGCATGTTGCCCTTGTAGAGATCGAGCGTGACGTTGCCGGACACGGGCTTCTGCGCCTCGCGAATGAAGGCGAGCAGCGCGTCCATCTTCGCGCAATACCAGAAGCCGTAATACACCATCTCGGCCACCTCGGGAGCGAGCCGGTCGCGCAGATGCACGAGGTCGCGATCGAGCGTCATCTGCTCGACGAGCCGGTGGGCCTCGTAGAGCAGCGTCATGCCCGGCGCCTCGTAGACGCCGCGGCTCTTCATGCCCACGAGCCTGTTTTCCACGATATCGGTGCGGCCCACGCCATTGCGGCCGCCGATCTCGTTGAGCGCGAGCACGATCTCGTGAGGATCGAGGGCCTTGCCGTTCACGCCCACCGGCACGCCCGCCTCGAAGTCGATCGTCACCTGCTCGGGCTTGTCGGGGGCCGCCTGCGGCGACACCGTCATCCCGAAATCGACAAGGTTGAAGCCGTCGGTCGTGAGCTCCTCGAGCAGCCCGGCCTCGTAGCTCGTGTGCAGGCAGTTTTCATCGGAGCTGTAAGGCTTGCCCTTCGACGCCTTCACGGGAATGTTTTTCTGCTCGCAAAACTCGATCAGCTCCTTGCGGCCGGGAAAGCGGTCGCGAAACGCCGCGATCCGCCATGGGGCGAGCACGGTGATCGCCGGATCGAGCGCCTCGGCGGCGAGCTGGAAGCGGCACTGGTCGTTGCCCTTGCCGGTGGCGCCGTGCGCGTAGACGGTGGCCCCCTCGCGATGCGCGATCTCCACGCACACCTTGCTGATCAGCGGCCGGGCGATCGACGTGCCGAGCAGATACGTGCCCTCGTAGCGGGCCTGCCACTGCAGCGTCGGAAAGGCGAAGTCGCGGCACAGCTCCTCGCGCACATCGACGATCTCGGCCTTCACCGCCCCGCACGTCCGCGCCTTCTCGAGCGTCGCCACGCGATCCTCGCACGGCTGCCCGAGGTCAACGTACACCGCGACCACGTCATACCCCTGCTCGATCAGCCAGCCAAGAATCACCGACGTATCCAAGCCACCTGAATACGCAAGCACACACTTCTGCTTTGCCATCTATTTCTTTCCTTGTCCTCAAATGAACGTTGCAACTACCGCCTACCGCCACGGGAGGCTCCGGAATCGGCGAACGCTCGAGGAGCCTTGGGCCGCTGCGGCCCACGCGACGAGACTTTTGCCGTTCCGGAGCCGGACCATTTCGGAGGCGGTGGCGTTCCGGAGCCAGACCATCCGAAGCGGCGCGTCACACCTCGTGAACCAACGCCATATTGTGCCCGCCCGTGCCGAAGCCGGAACCCGCCACCAGTAATATCCGGTCGCCACGCTGGAGGCGGCCTTCGCGAAGCCCCCAGGCCGTCACATGCTCGAGCAGGGCGCTCGTGTCGGGCGTGGCGACGTTCGCCAGCGGCGTCACGCCCCAGTAGAGCGCCATCTGCCGCAGCGCCGCGGGGTCGTCAGAGAGGCCGACGGTGGGCACCGCCCCGCGCCGCTTCGAGCGGGCGATCGCCGTCACGCCGCTGCGGCTGGCGACGACGAAGAGCTTCGCATCGAGCTCGCCCGCGATCCGGCTGGCACCGTCCACCACCGCCTGCGTGATCGGATGCAGGCCTTCGACGAGAAACTCGGGCGCCGGCAGAAACTCCTGCACCGGCACGCCGGCCGCGCCGCGGGCCGCCTGAAAGCGGCCCTCGAGGTAGTGCCAGCGGTCGGCGAGATACTGTTTCTCGGTCTCGCGCGCGATCCGCCGCATCATCTTCACCGCCTCGACCGGATGCTCGCCGATCGCCGTTTCGCCGGAGAGCATGCACGCGTCGGCACCGTCGAGGATCGCATTGGCCACGTCGGTGGCCTCGGCCCGGGTGGGCCGGCGGGCGTGCTGCATGCTGTCGAGCATCTGCGTGGCCACGATCACGGGCTTCTGATACCGCTGACAGGTGCGGATGATCAGCTTCTGCACCATCGGCACACCGGCCACGTCGATCTCCACGCCGAGGTCGCCGCGGGCCACCATCACGGCGTCGGCCGCTTCGACGATCGATTCGAGATTGTCGATCGCCTCGCGCTTCTCGATCTTGGCGACGACGCGGGCGGCGGAGCCACGCGTGCGCAAGAGCTCCCGGAGCAGCTTGACCTCCACGGCCGATCGCACGAACGACAGGCTCACGAAGTCGATGCCCGCGCCGGCGGCCCATTCGGCGTGCTGCCAGTCGGCGGCGCTCATCGCGGCCACCGAGAGCTTCACGCCCGGCAGATTCACCCCTTGGCGGCTGCGCACGAGGCCTCCCTGGATCACCCGGCAGCGCACTTCGTTCGCGTGCTTCTCCTCGACGACGACGCTGATCGTGCCGTCGGTGAGCATCACGGAATCGCCCACGGCGAGCTCGTCGATGAGCGGGGCGTAGGTGGTGGTGAATTCGTCGGGGGCCCGGCTCTCGGTGCCGCGCACAAACTTGATGTGGGCGCCTTCGACGCACTCCACCGCGCCGCCGGGCAGTTCACCGAGCCGGATTTTCGGGCCGGCGAGGTCGGCGAGCACGCCGATCGGCCGCTGCGTGGCCTCCGACACGCGCCGGATGCGGTCGAGCGACTCCTGATGCTCGGGGATCGAGCCGTGGGCCATGTTGAGCCGAAACACGTCCACGCCCGCATCCACGAGCCCGCGAATGGCCTCCTCGGCCCGCGACGCCGGCCCGAGCGTGGCGACCACCTTCGTGCGGACGATCTCGGGCGGCCGGTGCGTGGTCATGGCGGGCTCCTCGGAGGGGTGGGGCGGCGGGCGGGAGCGGAATCGTACCACGTGGCCCGGCCGGCCCGAGAGTGGCCGATGTACACTTCCCACTCCAAAAAAAAGTGCGCAGTGTGAGACTCGTGGAATGGCATGGCAGGGCAGGCGGATGATCGTGGCGGGCGGCACGGCCGGCTTCGGCCTCGTGCTCGCGCGGCATCTGGCGGGCGCCGGAGCCCGCGTGCTCGTGGTCGGCCGCTCGTCGGCCGGCGTGCGGGCCGCGCTCGAAGCCTGTGAGCGGGCCGGCGTGCCGACTGATCGCATCCACGGGCTCGCGGCCGATCTGGCCACGGCAGGGGAGGGCGACCGCGTGGCGACTGAGGCCGTCCGCATCCTCGGCGGCATCGACGACGTCTTCTTCTGCGTCGGTCGCTCGGGCCGGGCCGCGATCCTCGCTGCCTCGCGGGCCACGCTGCAGGAATACCTCGACGCCAATCTGCTCGCGGCCATTGAGCTCACGCAGGCCGTGGCCGACGACGTGGCGCAGGCACGCGGGCATCTCGTCTATATCGGCAGCCTGGCCGGCAAGATCGTGATGCCGTTCATGGGGCCCTATAGCGTGGCCAAGTCGGCGCTCGCGGCCTACGTGGATGCCGTGCGGCTCGAGCTCGCACCGCGCGGCGCGCATGTCTTGCTCGTGTCGCCCGGCCCGATCCGCCGCGCGGCCGACGACCCTGCCGCCGATCGGGCCGCGGCCCGCTATGCGGCCGAAGCCGCCGCCGCCGGCCTGCCGCCCGAGGCGGCCATGCCGGGCGGCACGACCACCTTGAAGCAGCTCGACCCAGACGTGCTCGCCAGCCAGATTCTTGCGGCCTGCACGCGCCGCACGAGCGAGCTTGTCGTGCCGGGGAGGGTGCGGCTGCTCGCGGGCCTGATCGAGTGGTTTCCCGACGCCGGCCGAAGGCTGCTCGCGCGGCTCACGACCCGCCGCTAGCAGACTGTGGAACAAGTCGGCCCGGCAGGGCGGGGCGGTCGAGCCAGAGGGCGAGCCCGAGCAACAGCCTGATCGGCCCGCCTTCGTTGATCGCGTTTCGAAACCTCGGCTGTGTGTCGGCGCCGGGCAGCAGCCGCTCGACCTCCCCAGCATCGAGAAGCTCGCCGAGCCGTGGGCGCAGGGGCTCGGCCTCGCGGCGGATGGCCAGCCACGCCGGACGCCGGACGTCGAAGATGCGCTGATAGCGGCGCGGATCACGGCCCCGCACGCGCTGCCAATACCAACGCCGCGCCGTCCGCTCGAGGGCCGCGCGGCCGCGCTCGAAGAGCGACGCATCGCCACTCTCCAGTGGCCGAAACTGGAAGGAATTTCGATCGAGCGGCAAGGCCGCAAGATCCGGCCGCCGCCCCCGCAGGATGGCCGCTTCCAGCCGGCGGTGTTCATAGACGCTCACGGGCAGCCCCATCACGGCGGCGAGCAGCCGCCTGTCGGCCGCGGGCACGAGCGGCCACGCATGAAACGTGGTCCGGTGCAACACTGTCGCGAGGTGGTTGCGCACCCGCTGATCCCAGCGCACGAGGGCCGACTGCAGGGCGGGCTCGGCAGGCCCCGCCAGGCAGGCCGTGCGCAGGCGCTCGAGCGCCGCGGCGACGAGGGCCTGCCCGTCGGCTCCCAAGAGCGCGGGCAGCCGCGCCCGCGGCACGCCCCAATTGTTCATAACGCCAAGCAGCGGATCGAATCGCCACTCGCCGGTTGCGGGATCGCGGCCGTTGTTGATGCCGACCGGCTCGAACACCCAGTCGAAGAGCATCCCCGACCAGTAATATGTGCCCGTCGCGTGGGCCGTCGCCAGGCCATCTGCGAATCCATCCAGGCTCGGTGCAGAGGCAAGGTGGCTGAACCGCACCGTCTCGCGCACGCGGCCGGGGGCGGCGGCCGGGCTCGATTCGGCCGCCAGCACCTCGACAGGCATGCCGAGCTTCTCAGCCACGGCCGTGCCGGCCCGCACCTCGAAATCGCCCGGCTCACCGAGCACGATCGCCCGCGTGGGAATGCCCTCGTCGGCGAGCACTCCCGCCACGAGCCGCGAATCCATGCCGCCGGAGAGCAGCATCACGGTGTCGGCGCCGGCGGGGCGATGCCGGCGGATCGCCGTCACGAGCTCGTGGTCGAGCCGCCGCGCTGCGTCGCCAGATGATTCACCGACGGGCGCGGGCCGAGGCACGAATCGCCACGCTTCGACTTCGCGCGGGCCCGCGGCTCCGTCGCGGCGCGTCCATTCCAGGCGGCGCCCGGTGGGAAGCCTGCGCATGCCGGCGAGCAGCGGGCGGTCGTCGAGCGGGCCGTGCACGAGCAGGATGCCACAGAGCCCGAGGCGGTCGATCCGCGGCACGAATGCCGGATGCCCGCAGACGGCTTCGGGCGTCGAGCTCACAACGACGGCGCCATCCACCGCGGCATGGTAGAGCGGAAACAGGCCGAATGGATCGACGGCAACACCGAGCCCGCGCACCGGGTCGAAGGTGACGGCCGCATGGTAGCCATCGCAGACCGCGGCATTCCCCCGGGTGGCGCGGTCGTGAAGATCGCGCGCTGCGAGCCACATGCCGGCGTCGTCGATCGCATAGCCCACGAGGAGTGCGAACGCGTCGCCCTCGCGAACCATGCTCACCGGGGCCCGTGGCCCGCAGGCCCACAGGCAGGCCATGTCGCCAGCCTCGGCCACGGCGGTCGTCGTGCCGGGCAGATCGGCCAACAGCGCGCGCATCCTTGCCACCCAGGCCTCGCGGCGCGGCTGGTTGGCATCGATGACGAGCGCGAGATGGGCCATGGCGTGGTCTTGGTCGGGGTGGCCTCACGCGGCGCGGCGCGAGGCCGCGAGGGCTTGGCGGGCGTCTGCCGCAAAGCGGCAGCCCAGGCCGGCGAGCCAGGTCTCGTGCATCGCGCGGTTCTTGTGATAGGCGTTGGCCACGAGCGTGACATCGCGGCCCGCATGCAGCCCCGCGATCGCGAAGTGGAGCCGGTCGGTGACGATTCGCCGGTAGTCGGCGGCCAGGGCGAGGTAGGCAGCGGGCGTGGAGCAGAGCCGCACGGGGTCGCGGGCGAGCCACGGCTTGCGGCCCACACGCTCCCGATCGCGCCGCAGAAACACGCCGAGCTCGTGCGTGGGCCGCGGCGGCTCGGGCCAGCGGAGACCGAGCGCGAGGTCGGGGGCGAGCAAGCCCGCCGGATGCATCGTCAGGCTTGCGTGTTCGCGCACATACACCCGCGCGAAGCCGCGGTCTTCCGGCGTCGAAAACGACTGCGGCAGGATCACCACCGGCAGCCCCGTCGAGAGCGCCTCGCCACGGAGCGCGTGGTTGTTCATGTAGCGGGTGCCCATGTTGCCGCCGCCGCCGAACACGAGCACGTCGCGCCGCGCGTCGCCGCCGGGCTGCCAGAGCGACCAGCGAATGCCATAGTCGGCGAAGAGCTGTGTCATCGCGAGCTCGATGAGCTCGTCGCCCACGTTGCCAATCGGCCGCACATAGCCCACGTGTTGGCCGCGGAGCGGCTCACAGACGTGTGCGAACGCCTCGGCCCCGAGGAGTCGCCGCTGCGGCGTGGGAAGGCGCCGTGCGGGGCGGGCTGCCGCGCCCGTGGCGGCTGATGCGGCACCGCTGCGCTCGAGTAGCCGGCGCGTGGCCGCGGCCACCGGGCCCGAGCGCTGCTGGGCGAGCGCGTGTTCGTAGAAGGGCAAGAGGATCGGCTCCACGGCCGGGACGACGTCAATTGCCGCGGTGAGCCCACGCCCGGCCGAAAACCCGGCGAATCGGCCGAGCACACCGCAGGCATCGAGCTCGATCATCGTGCGCACGCACTTTTCGCAGCGGCCGCAGTTGAGCTGCTGGCCCACGTTCTTCCAGCACACCCGCAGATGCTGCTGCACGAGCGGCTCGGCAGCGATCGCGCGCAGCTTTTCGAGCCGTGTCACGCGGCCGGCCACATGCTCGATCGCCAGGCGCCGCGAGCCGTGGAGCGGATCGGTGTCGGGCTGGGAACCCACGTCCGGGTGGGCCTGCCCGAGGCCATCCGACGAGGTGAGCAGGCGGCCGGCCTCGTCGCCCAGCAGATGGCCGACGGCCGCCAGCGCGCCCCCGAAAGACCGCAGCCACGGAGCCGCCTTGTGCAGTGGGTGCCGGCGGAGATTCGTCGTGATGATGACCGGGCGGATGCCGATGCCGGCAGCCACCTCGCGCACGAGCCGCTCCACGGCCGCCGCCCGCCGCCGCTCGCGCGGCTTCACATCGTAGCCGACCACATACACGAGCTTCTCCACCGGCTGTCCGCCGCGGAGGAGCGTATAAAAAGCGTCCACGCCGCCGCTGAAGCAGAGCGCCGTCGCGGTCGTGTCGGCCGCGGCACGGATGATCGGCATGACGAGCGGCGGCGGTGCATCGGGATACCAGAGCCCGGTGAATGCCGCGGCCAAGGGCGCGAGGTTGCGCGCCCACACGTCGCACACGGGCGCCTCCAACCGCAGGGCACGGCCAGCGTGCATGGCCGGCACGAGCAGCGCGGAGCCAAACGCCTCGGCGGCCGGAGCGAGCACGCTGTCGCGCGAGGCGAAGAACACCGTACGGCCATCGACCTGTGCCGAGACATGGCGCCCGTCGCGCCGCGGCCGCCCGATTTCGACGGTGTGGAGCGGCACGCGGGCAGCGAGCAAGGGCCACATCGTGTCAGGCCACCCGCTGCCGGCGCCGTGCCGGTTCGGCCGCCCGCTGCGGCGGCAGCGGCACGAGAGCGTGGCCGGCATCCTCTTTGCAGAGGCCCTGCCGGCAGAACGTCGGGCGGTCACCGCGGAGAAAGTATTCACGATTGGCGGTCTGCTCGCCGTTGCGCGCGAAGCTCGGGGCGGGAGGATGCCAGAGATGGATCGGCGCCGTGCGGTGAAGCACCGAGTGCACCCGCACGCCGATCCGCTCCAGCCGCTCCTGCAGGTCACGGTCTTCGAGCCCCCAGCCCACGAACTGCTCGTCGAAGCCATTGATGCGTTCGAGGTCGCTCCGCCACACGCCGATGTTGTTGCCCGAGAGCCGGGGCCGCATCGGCATCCGCAGCCACTCGTAGGCCTGCGCCCGCCGGGCCTTCCACCACATCCGGCGCCGCTCTCCCGCCGCGATTCGGCACATGCCGGAGCCGTCTGCCGCCGCCGCGAGGTCGATGCTCGCGGAGCCGGCGGCATCGAGCCTGAAACAGTCGCTGCCGACGACCCGCCCGGGCCGCCGCTCATCGAGATGGATCCGCAGGTGGTCGCGCGGCAGAAGACAGTCGCCGTCGGTGAACAGAAGATAGGCCGCGGTCGAGGCGGCGGCCCCCTCGTTGCGGCAGCGGGCGAGCTGGAAGCCGCGATGCTCGTGCGTGGTGAACGTAAGCGGGAAGCTCACCCGACGGGCCGTCGCGGCGACGAGCGGCAAGGTCTCGTCGCGCGAGCCGTCGTCGGTCACGACCACCTCGAACCGGCCGTCCACCCCGCGTTGGGCGGCGAGCGACGCCAGGCAGCGCGCCAAGTGCTGCGGCCGCTCGAAGGTCGAAATGATGATCGCGATCTCTCTCACCACGTTTCCCCCCGGCCCGGCCACCGCTCCCACGTCCGGATTGGAATCGACTCGCACGGGGACTGATCTCAAGCCGAATCGCACATCGGAACCTGCGCAGTCTAGCGAGGCTGCGAACCCGCGCGAGCCTGGCTCGACCTGCCGTAGCGCACACGAGATCTATATCTTCCGTAAAGTGCTTCTTTCCCATCCGAAAAACCCACCCTTTCTGGTGATGCCAAGGTTAGAAAACCTAACATCCCGGATGGATCAAGAAACGGGGAGGACGTCACCGCTACACGTGGGCGAAATGCGCTCTATCCCCTCGGTTCTCAGCGTGTCGGCATCACGGGATCAACCGACCGCGAGCCAGTTGTCGGTTTTCAGCCCTGGGACGCGATCGAACTCCTTGGTGTTGTCCGTAACGAGCACGGCATCGAGCGACTGGGCGTGGGCGGCGATCATCATGTCGTACGGGCCGATCAGCCGCCCGCGTTTTTCGAGGTGAGCCCGGATCGGGCCGTACAGCCGCGCGGCGGCGGCATCAAAGGGGAGGACTCGAAACCCCGACACGAGGCGATCGAACACCCGTCTGTTGTGCTGCCGTCGTCCGCTCTTCGCGATTCCGTATTCGATTTCAGCGACCACGACCGCCGAGAGAAGGATCGCATCGGCGGGGATGCCCTCCAGCCGGTTCGCGAGCCCGGGCCGCTGCTTGCTGAGTGCGATCAGGATGTTCGTATCGAGGAGAAACTGCACGTCATCGATCCAGATCGACATCATCGAGCGGCAGTTCGACGATCCGCGGCAGATCGAGACCACCCAGCGTCCAAGCCGCCCGGAACACATCGACCGCGGCACGCGTCGTGCGCGGTTCTGGCACAAGTCGAGCCACCGGCTTGCCACGCCGCGCGATCACGATCTCCTCCCCGGCCTCGACGCGTTCCACGAGCGCGGAAAGGTGGGCTTTGGCCTCTGCGATTGCAACCCGTTTCATGGCCACCTCCGACATCAAGCCGCTCGTAATGACCAAATTGGTCATTTGAAGTGTATGCCGCTGGAAGGCGGTGCGTCAACAGCCACTTCAGCGGACACAACTACGACGCTCACGACGGCGGGATCCAGCTTGTGGTGAGCGGCATCACCGCAGTGCGGGAGTGTACGCGCTCCGGCAACCGCGCTGTGGGGCCCGCGAGACGGGAAAGCCCGACTCGCGCGCCGCGCAACGCCCACGTGATCAGCCTATCCCGGCGGCCGATGCCAGTGCTTCTTCCCGCGCTGGGAATCCGGGAACGCCGTTCCCGCGCTCTCAGGCCCAGCCTGGTTGTAGAGCGTCGCCATTCGGACGAGCTCGGCCCCTACAACGCCGAGCTTGGCCACGATCGCCTTGCGGTGCGTGCTGACCGTGTGCTTGGTGATCCCGAGCGTGTCGGAGATCGCGCGGGTCGTCATGCCCTTCCCGATGAGCTCGAAAATTTCGAGCTCCCGGGGCCGGAGCACCGCGGCCGGATTGCGGCCGACACGCTCCACCTGACCGCCCAGCCGTGTGCGCACCACCGCCTCGACTGCATCCCGGAGCACGTCGAGCGGAGCCGTCTTGTCGATCAGGGCCGCCAGATGCCTAGCGAGGTGCGCCGGACAGACAAATTCATCCGCAGCGCTCGAAAGAACGATGCACTGCAGGCGGGGATGCAGTCTCACCGCGGCCTCGAGGACGCCCAGCCCGTCGCCGTCGGGCAGCTTGAGGTCGAGAATCAACAGATCGAGATCGCAGTGTGCGGCAATCGCCCTGGCCTCGGCACGGCTCGCCGCCATGATCACCGAGCCGATGCCGGGAATCGAGCGGAGGACGCCGCCGAGCAGTTGGGCGATCAGGGTGTGGTCTTCCACCACGAGGCAGGCAAGCGCGCGGCTCCGCGGCAGTGTCGCGGCGACTTCGCAGCCGGGCTCGGGTGGGGGATTTGTCATGCTCGCGCCTCGGCAGGCGGGAACGCGAGCCGCACCTCGGCCCCGCCGAGCGACGAGCGTCCCACCGTCATCGTGCCGCCATGGTTTTCCATGCAGGTGCGCACCAGATACAGCCCGAGACCCGTACCATCGGGTTTCGTCGTGGCAAACGGGGCTGCCGCGACCTGCTCGGGCGACATGCCGGGCCCCGCGTCGCCCACGATGATCGCCGCACCGTCGCCGTCGGCGAGGATCGTCACCTCGATCAGGCGTCGGTCGCCAGGCACGCCCGCGAGCGCTTCGACCGCGTTGCGAATCAGGTTGATGATCGCCGTCTGTATCTGCACACCATCACCATCGATCCGGACGCTCCGGTCGAGGCCGTTCTCTCGCAGCGAGATTCCATGCTGCAGGAGGAGCGGCCGGGAGAAAAGAACGGCGCTGGCCACCACTTCGCGGACATCGACGGGGCCGTGATCGGACTGGACGTTTCGGAGGAGTGCCTTCATCCGCCCGAGCATATCGACCACGTGCCGCGACTCGGCGAGCATGTCTTCGAGGTAGTCTTCCATCTGCGCCTCTCGCAACGGGGCCTCGCGCAGCCGCTCGATTGCCGCCTGGGTTTCGAGCACGATCCGCCCCAGCGGCTGCTGGATGTCGCGGGCCGTGGCGGAGGCGGCAAGGCTCGTGCGGAGCTTGCCCTCGAGATCGCGCCGCTCCGCCTCTTCCCGAAGTCGTTCCATCTCGCGGGCTCTGGCCAGCGACGCTTCGGCCTGCTTCTGCCGGGTGATGTCGATCAGCACGCCCTCCCAGACGGTCGAGCCGTCGGGCAGGCCGCGGGGCGTCGATTCCGCCGTGATCCACCGCACCATCCCACCGGCCACGACACGGCATTCGCCGAAAAACGGCAGCTTCTTTGCAAACACCTCGGCGTTTTTTCGCACCCAGTCGTCGTAATCGTCCGGATGCACGCAGGCGAACGCTCTGAACGGGTCGCGCCGCGCCTCCTCGGCGTCGAGGCCGCAGATTTCCAGAAACCGCTCACTGACGAACTCGAAGCGGCCGATGCCGCCGTCGGGTGGCTGAACCATCGTGTAGGTGCCGACGGGGATGTTTTCGGTGAGCTCGAATGCCGTGCGCTCCAGTGCCGCCTGCAGTTCGGCGAGCTTTGCCTCCGCCCGCCGCCGCTCCGAGACGTCGATCAGCATCACCATCAGCAGGTCACCGGTCACCACCGCGTTGAAGACGACGTCGCGCATGGCACCGTCACGGCAGGTCGCGCGAAACTCCATCGCCCCCACCGGCCCCGTCACGTCCCGGGCTTCGGTCACGGCCGCATTCCAGGCCGCGAATGCCTCCCGGCGATACGCCTCGTCTGGATAGGCCAGCTTTGCCCAGTCGCCCATGGTGGGAATATCGGCGAGCGTGTAGCCGACCATCCGTACGAACGGATCGTTGACGAGCAGGATGCGTGCGCCGTCGCGTGTAGTCAGCACCGCAGGCACTGGCAGCCGCTCGACGAGCGTTCGGATTTCGCAGCCGACGACATGATGATTCGGAGGAGGCATGGCGAGGCCGCAGACTTTCAGGGGGCGTCGTGCGCAGGTGCGGCCTGCACCGCTCGCAGTTGCGATTTCATCCGGCCGATCATCTCGACCACATGCCTCGCCTCCGCCAGCATGCCTTCGAGGTAGTCGGTCATGTCGTCGCCATCGAGCGGCGAGCTCCGCAGCCGCTCGATGGCAAGCTGGGTTTCGAGCAGGATGCGGCCGAGCGGCTGCTTGATTTCATGTGCGGTCGCCGCGGCCGTGAGGCTCATGCGAAGCTTGGTCTCGAGGTCGCGGCGATGAGCCTCCTCTCGCCTGCGTTCGATCTCATGCGCCTCCGCGAGCGCGGCCTCGGCCTGCTTCCGCCGGGTGATGTCGATCATCACGCCCTCCCAGATGTGTCCATCCCCGGGCCGCTGGCGCGGCTTGGATTCGATCGACACCCAGCGGGTCGCGCCCCGCACGACAATCCGCCCCTCCCAGTACAACCCGCGTCTCTTCGCGATTGCCTCGTCGCTCTGCCGGACAAACTCGGCTCGTTCATCGGGATGCACGGCCCGAAAGGCGATCGCCGAATCGGCGAGCACGTCGTCACGACGAAGATCAAGCATCTCCAGCCACCGCTCGCTGACGAACGTAAATCGCGGTCCGTCGTCGCCATGAGCGATGATGTAGGTGCCGACCGGGATCCTGGCGGTCAGCTCAAAAGCCGCGCGTTCCTGTCGTCGCTCCATCGCCTTCACGGCCGCCTCGGCCCGCCGCCGCACCGAGACATCGGTAAACACCACCATCAGGAACTCGCCGACGACAGCCGCCCCGAACACGACGTCGCGAGCAGTGCCGTCCTTGCAGACGACGCGAAACTCCATCGTCTCGACCCGCCCGGTCTCGGCGCGTGCTTTGGCGACGGCCGCATCCCAGGCAGTGAAGGTCTCGCGGCGATATGCCTCCTCGGGATAGGCCTTCACCGCCCAGTCGCCCACCGTGGGAATATCGGCAAGCGTGTAGCCAAAGGTGCGCACGAACTGATCGTTGATGATCAGGATGCTGCCCACCTCGTCGAAAGCGTTGAGCGCGGCCGCCAGCGGAAGCCGTTGGATCAACTCCCGAAGGTCGCTGGCGACGTCGAACGTGTGCACGAGATCAGGCACGAGATGGCAGTCTCCTCACCATTCATTCTCGCCACGGCTCGTGGGGTCTGGGAACCCGTGTGCGCGATGCCACCGTGGCTCGCGGCAGGCTCGCTCCCTACTTGTAGCGACCTCTGCGCCCGATTCGTCCCTGCTCAATCCCGTTTGGTCACTTTTACGGCCTCAATCGGCTCAAAGCCGGTTTCTCTGGCTAGAGTGTCCCCAGGAGAATGGACAGGCTTTTTTCCGCAATGGAGGCAGTGGCGGTCATGAATCCGGATTCCGTTTTTCGGCGGCTGAGCAGGATGCTTACCCGCGGCATCGTGGTGGTGACAATCTGCATCAAGCTTTCTTGCCTCACAGCCCCAGCATCTGCGCAGATCAACGGTGTCAACGACAACGTCGTCGCTGCGAATCTGAATAACTCCGGCTTCTACACGCTGCCCACGATCACCGGTCTCGGCGGCGATCTCACCGTCGAAGGCTGGGTGTACCTGAGCTCGTATGCCGGCTGGGGCCGCATCGCTGACCTCGGGGGCGGTGAGAACAGCAACAACATTCTGCTTACGACAGTCGGGACGACCGGGCGGCCTGCGTTCAGTGTGCGCTCCGGCAGCACGGAGATCGGTTTGATTCAGGGAGCCAACGCCCTTGGCACCAACGCCTGGGTGCACGTGGCCGGTGTCATTCAGACCGACCGCACGATGCGGCTCTACGTGAACGGCACCGAGGTGGCGACGGGCACGGCCACCGGCGATGTTCCCATCGTGAACCGCACGAGCAACTACCTCGGCAAAAGCAATTGGTCGGCCGACTCGCTCTTGAACGGCGCCGTGGCCGACGTCCGCGTGTGGAACACTGCCCGCACGCAGGCCGAGATCCAAAACAACATGGACGTGGGCTCGGTCACGGGCCCGACGACGGGGCTCGTGGCCGCCTATGCCTTCGGTGCGACGGGCGCAGCGCCCACGACCGACCTCAGCGGCAATGGCTACACGGCCACGCAGAACGGCAACATTCTCTATTCGAAGTTCGATACGGGCACGCTCACCGCGGGGGGATTCTCCGGTGCAAACACCTCGCTCAACGTCTCGCAGGGCACGCTCAATTTGACGGGCAACAATCCCGTCCGGGGCGTGACGGTGAATACCGCTGCGATCACGCAGGGAAGCGGATCCGTCACGACGTCGCTGCTCGGCGAAGGCGCATTTCAGGTGGGCGTGTCCGCGGGGCAGTCCGGCACCTACACGCTCACGGGCGGCACGATCTCAGTGAACAATGACGGCCAGGTGCAAATCGGCGCCTCCGGCAACGGCACGATGAACCAGTCTGGCGGATCCCTGACCGGCACGGAGTGGATCGTCGTCGGCCGCTATGCGGGCAGCACCGGTATCTACAACCTCTCGGGCGGCATGCTCAATCAGACCGATCCGAACACGAAGCTGATCATCGGCGAGGCGGCCGCGGGCACGCTCACCGTGAGCGGCAACGGCGTGGTCAACTCGGCAGGTGGCCTTTCGCTGAGCCACGCAGCGGGGGGTGTCGGCACGGTGAATCTCGCCGGCGGTACGATCTCGACGGTGAGCGTGGTCAAGGGCAGCGGCGGCACAGCCACGTTCAACTTCAACGGTGGCACGCTCAAGGCAACGGGCAACACCTCCGCTTTCATGACCGGACTGAATGCCGCGGTGCTGCAGGACGGAGGTGGCACGCTCGATGACAGCGGCTTCACGATCACTGTGGGCCAGGCCTTCACCGGCACGGGCGGCCTTACGAAGACGGGCGCCGGTCGGGTTACTCTCTCCGGCAACAACAGTCACGCCGGCACAACGACGGTCAACGACGGCACCCTTCAGTTAGGTGCTGGATCGAGCGACCTCCGAAACAACGCCAGCGACTTCGTGATCAACAACGGTTCCACGCTCACCTTCGGCGGCACCCGGTTCGACCTCAGTGATCAATTCACCGGAGGCCAGCGAACCATTACTTTCGGGGCGAGTGGTGGCAGCAAGCTCGATGCTCAAAATGTAAACGTCGTCCATTGGGACGGCACCACCTACCGCACAGCGGGGGGCAGCCAGAACGCGATCCTCGGCGCGGTGCTCAACCTCAACGCCGGGGCCGTCGCCACCCTCGACGTGACCCGTGGCACTGATGCCGAGAGCGATCTGCTAGTGAGCGCTGACTTCGGCAACGCCGGCTCGATCGTCAAGACCGGCAACGGCATCGCGACCTTTGCGGGCAACAACAGCTACACCGGCACCACCACGATCAGCCAAGGCACGCTGCAGGTCGGTGCCGGCGGCACGACCGGCACGCTCGGCACGGGCAACGTCGTCACCAACGCCACGCTCGCGTTCAACCGCTCGAACGCGATCACGGTGGCGAATGCGATCTCGGGCTCGGGCACGCTCGTGCAGCGCGGCCTCGGCACGACCACGCTCACGGCCCAGACCACGCACACCGGCGGCACGATCGTGGAGACGGGCACGCTTCTGCTCTCGGGGTCCAACCGGCTGGGCCCGGCGACGTCGGCGACGGTGAACTCGCGCGGCACGCTCCGCCTCGACGGCGACCAGACGCTCGCGAGCATCGGTGGCTCGGGCGCGATCACGTTTGGCTCGAGCGCCAACGGCTACACGCTCACGACCGGCTCCGTGAGCGGCACCTTCTCGGGCTCGATCTCGGGCAATGGCTACCTCACGAAGGTCGGCCCGGGCACGCTCACGCTCACCGGCTCGAACTCCTACACCGGCGCCACGGCGATCAATGCCGGCGAGCTCAAGCTCAATGGCTCGCTCGCGAGCGGCTCGCTCGCCCTCGCGGCCGGCGCCACGCTCTCCGGCACCGGCTCGTTCTCCGGCGACGCCACGATCGCCGGTGCCCACACTCCCGGCAACTCGCCCGGCATCCAATCGATCGGCGGCAACCTCACCTATTCCGCCGGGGCGAGCGTCACCTGGGAACTTGCCGACAACACCGCCGCCCTGGCGGACCGTGGCGTCGACTTCGACGGCATCAACGTCGGTGGCAACCTCGCCTTCGCCGGCACGTCGCTCCTGAACCTCGCCTTCAACGGCGCCGGCAGCGTCGTCAACTGGAACGACTCCTTCTGGACCACCGACAAGACCGGCGCGAACGGCTGGCTCGTCTACGACGTCACGGGCTCGACCACGGGCCTCTCGGGCCTCGCGGTCAGCGGCACCACCTGGCTCGACGCCGCCGGCAACTCGCTCACCGATATCCGCCCTGACGCCTCCTTCGCCCTCGAGCAGGTCGGCAGCGACGTCTACCTCACGTTCGTCGCCGTCCCGGAGCCCTCCTCCATCGTGCTCGTCGGCATCGGCCTCGCCGGCCTCGCGCTCGCCCGCCGACGCACGTAGGACGGGCTTGTGCCTGTCACGAAAACCCTCCGACGTGCAGCCTTCCGTCGGAGGCTCGTTTCCAGATCACAGCAGATCGACGAATTCCTGCGTCGATAAGCCCATGTCGTCGATCAGCCCGTGCAGTGTTCCGCGTTTGAGGGTTCGACCTTTATGTACCGGCACGACGATCGTCGTCGTACCGAGTTCGGACGTGCGCAGATAAACAGCGTGACTTCCTTTTTGCCGATCGAAAACGAACCCGATCTGTTCGGCGACTGCGATGAGCTGCCGGGCCGTCACGGCCGGCAGTCGCGTCATACTGCAACCTCGACCGGCTTGATCAGCAGATCCTCGACCGGAATCGGCTCCCCACGGGCAGTGAGGCTCTCGAGGTACACCTCGATTGCCTCGCGGACATTGGAAACGGCCTCATCGACGGAATCGCCCTCGGAGTGACAGCCCTTCAGGGCGGGGCAAAATGCGTGGAAGCCGCCTTCCGTATCTCGTTCGAGGACGACCGTGAAATGATGTTTGTTCATGACGATGATGCCCGGCACAGTGTGGAATCGATCTTCGCGCAGTATATCGTCAGGCCTGTCGCGACGTACGCTCGAGCAGCATCTGAAGGTAGCCGCGTAGCTCCGCGCTGCCGCCGGCGAGCCGCGGCCCCTTCCAAGTGATCGCCACCTCGTCGCTCACGCTCCGCAGCCGCAGGGCCTCGTCGGTCGGGGGAAAAACCCGGGCGCGATGAGCACTCTCGCGGGCTCGGGCCTCGCGGTCAGCGGCACCACCTGGCTCGACGCCGCCGGCAACTCGCTCACCACGATCCGCCCCGACGCCTCCTTCGCCCTCGAGCAGGTCGGCAGCGACGTCTACCTCACGTTCGTCGCCGTCCCGGAGCCCTCCTCCATCGTGCTCGTCGGATAAGCTCTCGCCGGCCTCGCGCTCGCCCGCAGACGCAGGCAGGACGGGCGTGTGCGGGGCACTGCACCGCCGCGGGTCTTTCTGCAACCCGCTACAATGCCTGGAAGGAAAACCTTGCCGATTCCCTCGCGTGAGAAGACCGCACAATGCCACCTATTCGTATCGTCGGAAAAGTAGACGCATCGCATCGACTGACGGCGACGGTTCCCAGTGCCGTACCAGAGGGCCCGGTCGAGGTTGTCGTGATCGTTCCCGACCCATCCGTCGATGCCATCGATGATGTGTGGGAGTCCGATGTGGCTGCCGAGTGGCACGACGATCTTGCCGATGAGCGACAGGACATCTACTCACTCTTGGATGGAATCCCTGTCGATGAAGCCCGGTGAGATCTTTCTCGGACGGTTTCCTTTCGGCGATGTCGCCGGAATAAAACTTCGCCCGGTACTGGCGCTTTCTGCTCCCATTGGCGCCGCACATGAGGTGCTCGTGGCCTACATCTCGTCGATCATGCCCTCGGAGTTGCTTCCCACCGACATCATCCTCGATCCTGCCTCCGATCGTGATCGCGCCACGAATCTGAAGGTGAGTTCCGTGCTGCGCCTGCACAAACTGGCTACGCTGCATGGATCAAGCCTCATTCGACGACTCGGCGAACTCTCCCCTGATACGAACCGCGTGGTTTCCGCACGGCTGAGGGCATGGCTGTCGCTCTGAAGGCCGCTTGGCGATTGAAGCACAACCAGCCGACACCTCGGTGAAGCCACGCAGGCCGTCGAACTGTGCGACGCAGCCGGGAAGGTGATCGGGTTTCCTGCCTGAATGCAGAGGGCGGGGCGTGCCTCCCGCCGGTCTCGAATCGCCGCTGAGCGTCGAGGAGATCGAGCGCCGGCGCACCACGCGCACAGGCCGCACGCTCGACGAGATTC
>JAIXPT010000224.1 GCA_027486095.1 Planctomycetaceae bacterium
TCGGCCCCCTCGCGCTCGGCGCGGTGCTCGATGCGCCGCTTCAGCGCCTTGATGCCGCTGATGTCGGCACGGGTCAGCCAGCGGCGGTAGACCCAGGGCTCGAGCTCGGCCACGAGCCGGGCCCCAAGCGCCTCGTCGCCCCCCACGACGCGGGCCTTCACCCACGCCTGCCGCTCCCACGTGCGGCCAAACTGATCGTAGTGATCGAGCGTGGCCGTGAGCCCGAGCACGGCGGGCCCGACGCCGCCGTGGGGCCGGAGCCGGAGGTCCACTCGATACGCACTGCCGAGCTCCGTCGCCTCGCCGATCAGCCGCACCGCCTCTTGCACGGCCCGCTCGAAAAACTCCTGGTTGGTGCAGGGCTTGGGGCCCGCGGCCCGCCCTTCGTGCGAATAGACGAAGACGAGATCGATATCGCTCGAATAGTTCAGCTCAACGCCGCCCAGCTTGCCGAGGGCGATGGCTGCGAGCGTGGCGCGTTCGCCCCCCGGGCCGCGCGGCACGCCGCGCCGATCTTCGAGCCGCGCCACGGCCCAGCGCACCGCCTCGCCCACGATCGCATCGGCCACGTGCGAAATCTGCGCCACCACGATCTCCAGCCGCTGGCCGCCGATGATGTCGCCGTAGGCGATGCGCAGCGTCTGCCGCCGCTTGAACCGCCGCAGCGCCCGCATCACGTCGGCGGGGTCCGACACGGCCCCCACGTCGGCCTTGAGCGCCGCGGCCACGCTCTCGCGCTTCTCGGGCCTGCCCTGCCCGAGCCGCACCTGCTCCCACGATTCCGTGTCGGCGATCACGATCTCGGCCAGATACGGGCTGGCCGCAAACAGCTTCACGAGCGTGGCGAGCGCCTGCGGATCGCGGTCGCAGAGCGCCGCGGTGGAGAGGGGGCTGCGCACGGCCGCGAAAAATCGCTCCACGGCCGCGAGCACGCGGTCGGCGTCGGCTGCGTGCGGCAGGAGGGCGGCGAGCTGGTCGGCGATCGCTCCCAGGAGATCGAAGGGCACCCCGAGCGCGGCGAGGGCGGCGAACGCGCGCCGGCCGCCGTCAGGATCGGCAAGCCCCGCCGCTCGGCCCCACGCGGCGGCGGCTTGCGGGTCGTCGAGCAGCCGCACCATCGCGTCGGCGGCGGGCACGCTACACCCCCGCGGGCGTGGAAGGCTTCGTGAGCGGGGCGATCGAGTGCACTCGCACGGCGTCGAGCGGCACGGCGTCGGCGAGGCCGTCGGCCACGATACCCGCGAGCGACCACGCCCCGGCCGAGGTGATGTCGATATCCACGAGCCGGCCCACGAGCCGCACGGGGGCGTCGAACACCACGATCCGATCGCACATCGTCCGGCCGGTGAGCTGGGCCACGCCGTCGGGCCCCGGCTGCACGCCTTTCTTTTCGTCGCGGGTGGAGAGCCCTTCCACGAGCACCTGCTGCCGCGTGCCCACGAAGGCCAGGTTGCCGGCGAGGCTCACCTCGGCCTGGGCCTCGAGCAGCGCCTGGTTGCGAGCCTTCTTCACGTCGTCGGGCACGTCGTCGGGCAGCCTGTCGAAGGCCTTCGTGCCCGGCCGCGGGCTGTATTTGAAGATGAAGCTGTTCTTGAAGCCGGCCGTCCGCACGAGATCGAGCGTGGTCTGAAACTCGGCGTCGGTCTCGCCGCAGAAGCCGACGATGAAGTCGCTCGTGACGGCCGCATGCGGCAGCTCCTCGCGCACCCGGGCGAGCATCTCCATGTATTCGCCGATCGTGTAGCCGCGCTTCATCCGCAGGAGCACGTCGTCGCTGCCATGCTGGGCCGGCACATGGAGATAGTGACACACCTTCGGCAAATCGCGGACGGCCGCGATCAGGTCGGGCGTCATGTCGCGTGGGTAGTTCGTCACGAACTTGATGCGGTCGAGCCCCGCCACGCCGTCGAGCAGGGCGAGCAGGTCGGCGAGCCGGTGCGTGCGGCCGCCGTCGGCCCAGCGATAGCTGTTCACCGTCTGGCCGATGAGCGTGATCTCGCGGCAGCCCTCGGCCACGAGCTTCGTGGCCTCGGCGAGAATCGTCTCCGGGGCCCGGGCCTGCTCGGGGCCGCGCACGTGCGGCACCACGCAAAAGGCACAGAATTTGTCGCAGCCCGTCTGCGTGCGCACGAATGCCTGAAACGGCGTGGGCCGCATCCCTGGGTCACGGTCGGGATCGTAGCTCTCGAAGCTGCGGGCGATCTCGTCGCGGCTCTTCCCCTTGCGATCGAAGCTGACTTCGAGCTGCGGCCCCGCGCCCGCCTGGATCGCCGCCACGAGCCGGGGCACCTGATGCAGCTGCCCGGGCCCGACGACGAGATCCACCCACGGGGCCCGCGCCCGCACGAGCGCCTGATCTTTCTGCGCCATGCAGCCGAGCACGCCCACGATCAGGTCGGGGCGTTTTTCCTTCTCGAGCCGCACGCGGCCGAGCGCCGAATAGATCTTGTCTTCGGCGTGCTGCCGCACCGAGCAGGTGTTGTAAAACACGGCGTCGGCCTCGGCCTGCGTGCCGGCCAGCGCCCAGCCCTCGCGGCGCAGCGCCGCCACCACGAGCTCGCTGTCGAGCACGTTCATCTGGCAGCCGACGGTTTCGATCCAGAGCCGCTTCATGGCGATCCCGATTGTATCGCGAAGTGCATGCCGGGCAGGACAGGCGTGCCGCGCAGGAATTCGGCAGCCGTCATGCCGCGGCGGCCCTCGGGCACCACGCGGCGGATCACGAGCGCCGTGCCCGCGCCGCAGGCCACGACGATGCCTTCATCGCCGGCGGCCAGAATCGAGCCGGGGGGCGTGTGGCCCACGGCCACGGCATGGTCGGTGGCTACCGCCACGTCGTCGAGCACGAGCCGCAGCGGCGCGGCGCCGGGGCGGGCCAGAAACGCCGTCGTGCGGGGCCAGGGCTCGAGGGCCCGGCGCATGCGTTCGATCTGGGGGGCGGGCCGGGTCCAATCGACGATCCCGCTGGCCTTGGTGAGCCGCGGCGCCTTCGTGGCCTGCGCGGCGTCCTGCGGCATCCCGATCGCGAGCGGCTCACCGGGCTTCCAGAAGGTTCGCGCGGCATCGAGCCGCTCGATCGCTTCGAGCGTGGCCCCGGCGCCGAGTTCGGCGAGGTGCGCCTCGAGTGCGGGCGCCGTGTCGCCCGGATAGATCGGCGCGGCCCGGGCCACGATCACCGCGCCGGCGTCGAGCGCGGGCGTCATGTGGATCACGCTTACGCCGCTGATCGGGTCCCCGGCGAGCAGGGCCCACTGGATCGGCGCCGCGCCGCGATGCCTCGGCAGGAGCGAGCCGTGGAGGTTGATGCCGCCGAGCGGGGCGAGGGCGAGCACGCGGGGCGAAAGGATCTGGCCGTAGTCGCAGACCACGAAGAGATCGGGGGCGAGCCGGGCGAGCGCGGCGATCGCGGCATCGTCGTTGATGCGCTCGGGGGCCAGAATCGGCACGCCGGCCGCCTCCGCCGCCTCCCGCATCGGATTGGGCGGTGGCCGCCGCCCCGCCGCCACGCGATCGGGCCGCGTGACGACCGCCTCGATGCGATGGTGCGACTGCCGGAGGGCGTGAAACATCGGCACGGCAAACGGCCCCGTGCCCATCACGACGAGCCGTAGCGGCTGGAGCGACGTCATGCCCGTCAGGCGTTCCCGCACCGCTCCGCTTCGAGGCGGTCGAGCTGGGCGAGAAGCTCGGCATCGACGGGCACTTCGCCCCGCGACTGCTTGCCGGCGAACACCTCGCGAAACGTGTCGAGCGTTCGGCGGGCTTCGAGCGCGGCCGCGTCGGGAAGCCGGTCGGTGAACAGCCGCCCTTCGAGGTGGTCGAACTCATGCTGCACCACGCGGGCCAAGAGGCCGTCGAGGTCGGCTTCGAAGGGCTCGCCAGTGAGCGACCACGCCTTCACCACGATCCGCTCGGGGCGGCGCACATCCATGCGCAGCCCCGGCAGGCTGAGGCAGCCCTCCTCTTGCACGGCGTTGCCGCGCGGCCGCGAGAGCACGGGATTGATGAACACGAGCTCCTCACCCGCGTCGGGCCGGGCCTCCACGTTGACGATAAAGAGCCGATATGGCAGGGCCACCTGGGTGGCCGCCAGGCCGATGCCGCCCGCCTGATACATGATCTCGAACATCTGCTCGACGGCATCGTGCACGGCGTCGTCGATCCGCGCGAGCGGCCGAGCCCGCCGCAGAAGCGCAGGATGGGGATATTCGACGAGTTCGAGTCGGCCTAACCGCGACGATTCGACGGGCGAAGTCATGCCAAAAGTCTTACCATATCGGGGCATGGGTTCCTCCCTCGACACCTCGACGCCCGCGGATTCCCGCCCCGCGGCCGCTGCGGCCCCGGGCTGGTTTGCCCCGGCCGTGCTGGCCGCCACGTGTGGCGGCGTGGGCCGAATTCCGCTCGCGCCCGGCACGCTTGGCGCCGCCGTGGGCGTGGGCCTCGCGCTCGCGATCGGAAGGCTCGGGCTGCCCTTCCCGGCCGAAGTGGCGGCCATCGTGGCAATCAACGCCGTGGGCGTGCCGATCTGCACCGCCGCCGCGCGCCGGCTCGGCCGAGGCACCGACCCCGGCGCGATCGTGTTCGACGAGATGGCGAGCGTGCCGCTGGGGCTCCTCGCCGTGCCGGCGGCGGCCCGCACTGCCCTGCCCGAGAGCCTGCCGCTCTTGCTCGCCGCGTTTGCGCTCCATCGGCTCTTCGACATCACGAAGCCCTTTCCCTGCCGCCGGCTCGAGCACCTGCCGGCGGGCCTCGGTATCATGGCCGACGACTGGGGAGCGGCAGCCTGGATGGCGGTCGCACTGGCCGCCTGCCGGTGGTGCGGCTGGCTCTGACGAACATCCGCCCGCATGCGCCTCTTGCTCATCGATCACGGTTCGTGTGATCCGCCTGCCACCCGCGTGCATGCGCTGCGGGCGGCGCTCCACGAACTCGGCAGCGAGGCCGTGGCCTGCGGACCAAGCTCGATCCCGAGCCTGGCCGAGCAGCCGCCGGGGCTCCGCGGCATTCACTTCCACGACATCGCCGCTGCCAACCGCGGCTTTCTCGCGGCAGTGCGCGACGGCTCACCGGCCGCGTTCCTGCGCGCCACGGGCGCCATCTCGCCGAGCCTGCTCGGCCTGGCCCGCGAGGCGGCGCGGCAGACGATCGCCGAAGCGGTAGACACCGTCGATCCCGACGCGCTCGTCGTGCTCCACGCGGGCATCCTCGCCGACCTCGCGATCGAAACTGGCGTGCCCGTGGTGCTGCACGTGGCGGCCGCCGACCTCGACGCCGCGGCCGGCTCGCCGCGGCTCGCGGAGCTCGTGGCGGCGGCGCTCGGCTCGGCCGAGCGGATCATCGCGGCCGACGGCGACGCCGCTGGCCGGCTCCGCGCCGACTGGCTCGACGCCGACGCCGCAGCGGCTTGCGAAACCTGGCCCGCGCTGCCCGCTTCGGCCGCGCTCATGCTCGCCGCCTGCCGGCAGGCGATCGCCCGCCGGGCGTAGCGACGGAGCTCCAGCTCTGTGTTCACGCGACGGCTCGGCATCCTGCCGACCGTCGCAATCGCGGGCATCCTCTCGGCTCACGCCTCGGGCTTCCTCGACCTCCGTCGCCTGGATTCAACCCGGCCCTCCAGGCCTGGCATTCTGCCTTCCCACGTAGCGACGGAGCTCCAGCTCTGTCGAATAGGGCCCGTCGCTCCACCGCCCGGCTTTCCCCTCGACAGGCCTGGAGGCCCGTCGCTACGGTGGCACCATGCCCCCCAAAAAGCCCGCCGCCGCGCCCCCCGCCGGCTTCGCCGCCGCGCCCGCCGATGGCGGCCTCTCGATCGACCGCCTCGCCCAAGCCTTCGCCGCGATGATGGGCACTGCCGATCCCTATGCCGGCGGGCCGTCGGCCGCGCCCGCCGACATCGTGAAGATCGACGCCTCGCCCGACCTCGACGACCCGCTCGCCGCCGACGACGGCGCTGCTGACGCGAAGGTGAATCCGCGCAGCATCCTCGAAGCCCTGCTCTTCGTGGGGCAGCCCGACGGCACCCCGCTCACGAGCCGCAAGGTGGCGAGCCTGATGCGAGGCGTGCGGCCGCAGGAAGTAGACGATCTCGTCGCCGAGCTGCGTGGGCATTACGCCGCCAATAATTGCCCCTACGACATCGTGTCGCAGGATGCGGGCTGGGCCTTGAAGCTGCGGCCCGAGCATGCCCGGCTGGGGCAGGTGCTCGAAGCCCGGGCCCGCATGGTGCGGCTCGATGGCGAGGCCCTCGACGTGCTCGCCGTGGTGGCCTGGAACCAGCCGGTGGCCCGCGACCGGCTCGTGGAGCTCGGCTGCGACGCCGCCCCCACCACGCTCCGCATGCTCGTGCGCCGCGGGCTGCTCGAGCTCGTGGTGGCCGAGGCAAAGGATGCGGAGCCGTCGTACCGCACCACGCGCAAGTTTCTCGACGTCTTCAAGCTCACCTCGCTCGCCGACCTCCCGGATCCCTCCGCCCCACCGGCGTAACGATTCCCACGTAGCGACAGAGCTCCAGCTCTGTCTTCACGCGACGGCTCGGCATCCTGCCGACCGTCGCAATCGCGGGCATCCTCTCGGCTCACGCCTCGGGCTTCCTCGACCTCCGTCGCCTGGATTCAACCCGGCCCTCCAGGCCTGGCA
>JAIXPT010000417.1 GCA_027486095.1 Planctomycetaceae bacterium
GTCGCTGCCGTCGTCGCCGTCATGCCTCTCGGCCCGGCCCTCGGGCAGGTGCAGACGTACGCGCTCAACTTCACCTCCTCCGGCACGGCACGGCTGGCCGGCGGCTTCACGTGGAGCGGCCAGCTGCCGGCCAACGGCACCTACGACTTCGCGAGCGGCGGCTCACCGATCGTGGCCGCCTCCTTCACGTTGAATGACGTGCCGAATACATCGACCCTTTCCGGGTCGCTGGCGATGCCCGGGCTCGTGCCCTCCCTCACCGGCACGTTCCAGATGACGACCGCCACGCCCGGCACCGGCAGCGATAACTTCCTGTCTAACGGCACCCCGATGGCGAACCCCTCCTTCACGTTCGACGGCTCGACGTTCACGAACCTGCCGAATCAAAACGACCGCTATGCCTGGTCGGCCGGCAACGTGACGGCACTCAAGTACGACGTGGGCTCGCTGACACTCCGGATCGACAACACCTTTGTCGATTTTTTCGCCGGGCTGACGGGCGGATACTCGATCGACCCCACCGGCGGCAACAGTTACTCGCTCTCCGGATGGACTAACGGCACCTTCGCCTTTGGGTCGAATGGTTCTCCCGCAGCCACGCCGAGTATCACGGCCCAGGGCACCACGTTCACGAACCTGCCCAATCAAAACGACTCGTATCGCCTGGCCGGCGGCAACGTCACCGGGCTGAAGTACGACCTGGCGGCCGCCGGCAAGACGCTCCGCCTGGCACTCGACGGGAGCTATGTCGTGGTCGTGCAGGCGGACGACACGATCCTGGAGTCGGGCAGCTACGCGATGGCGCATGCGGGGTCGGACATGTACACGCTCACCGGCAACAACGCCTCGGCCACAGCACGGTTTACGAATCTCCCCAACCAGAATGATGATTACCACATTGCGGGCAACCAGCTCACCCGCCTGAAATACGACCTCGCGAGTCCGGGTGGTTTCGACCTGCGGCTCGACCTCGACGGCACCTACGAGCTCTACGAGAACTTCACGCTTATCGACACGGGCACCTACGCCATCGCCGTGCCCGAACCGACGACGGCGGCCCTGGCGGCCGTGGTTGCGACGTGCCTGCTCGGCCGCTGGCTAGTGCGGGCCGGGGCCTCCCGCCACACCGGCGACACGATGCTCACCTGGATTCGCGGCTCTCTCCCGGCACGACACAGCCGAGCGTGAGCACGGCCATGGCGAGCCCCCAGGAGGGCTCGCCGGCGATCACGCCGATGAGCGGCCAAGCGACGAGCCCGGCGGGCACGATCACACGGCGCGCGGCTGGAATCCACAGCCCGGCGGCAAACGCGATCTCGAAGATCACGATCGCGTGTGTCACGAGATTCATGAGGTATTCCGATTGCAGGAACACGCCCGTGAGATCGACGAGCGGTGAATCCGCCCGCGCGGCGAGCCACCAGGCGGCCGTGCCGTTCCACCACACGCCGCCCCCGAGCTGCGCGAGGGCGGCCGCTCCCGCGATCACCGCCGCGTGCACCCGCACGAGCCCGAGGGCGATGCCGGTGCGCACGCTCGGGGCGGGGGCGGGGCGGCCCAGCCATCTGGCAAGCCACCGATCGACGGAAAAGGCATCGCCCGAGCGGCCGATCGCGAGGCACCAGAGGATCACGGCCACGGCATCGTCGGCCGGGCCCACGAGCATCGGCCCACGATGCAAGAGCGATGCAAACACGACCGCCCCCGCCACCGTGGTGACGGGCGTGGCGAGCCCGATCGTGAGGGCCAGGAGCACGAGGCCGCCGAGGCCATACGCAACGGGCAGCCCCGCCGCCGTCGTCGTGCCATCGAACAGCGACACGGCATATGGCGAGCGCCAGGCATCGAGCAACGCCGGCGAGATCATGCCATGCGGCCCGAACCACGTTTCCAGGTCCCAGGCGTAGCTGCCCCAGAGGGCGAGCGCGAGCAGCCCCCCGAGGATGCGCACGAGCGCCAGCGGCCACGGCCCCGCGGGCGTGAACCAATAGCGCATCCACGTCGCGCCGATCTCGTCGGCGAGCGCGGGCGTTGCCGGCCTCTGCCCGCGGCCCTTCATGGCGCCGGCTCCCCGACGAGCGGCGCGAGCTCCTCGCGGGGCGTCGCCTTGATCAGCTGCACCGCGCCGCCGACGCGCCGCACGCGGGCGGCGTAGGCCTCGCCGTCGCGGCCGGCCACGTCGGCCAGGCCGTCGATCACGTCGCGCCGGTCGGGCGGCAGATGGCGCATCACGCGCAGCGACACGTCGTTCGTTGACCACGGCGCGAACACCCCCTGGCCGACCGCCGCCGGCAAGAGGGCCTCGCGGGTCGGGTCGGCCTCGCTCACCGCCGTGGCCCGCGCCAGCCGACGCCAGCGGGCCGCACGCTCGCCATGCATCGCTGGCCCCGGCAGGATCACCGCCTCGGGAGCGGTCGGATCATCGAGACGGCGAATCTCGAAGCGGTGGTCGCCATCCTCCGCGCGGCCGTGGGTGAGCAGCGTGTCGTAGCCGAGGTCGAGCCACGCGGGCGTCATCCACGGGGAGAAGAGTTTTGATTTGAGAGTGCGCACGAGGGCCGAGCTGCCCTTGGCGGAATTGCCGGCCACGCACAGGGCGAGCCCCACGAGATACAGGCTGAGCGCCACCGTGAGCCCGCCGCGCATGGCGTCGGAAAGCGGCGGCGGGGGTGGTGTCTCAGGTCTGGAAGCTGCCATCGAATTCCGGGCCGACAGTGTGTTTTTCCCGCCCACAACACTCGCTTCGCGTTGACATTCCCGCAAGCCGCCGATACTTTCGAGGCTGTTGCCCAGCGTTCGAGTCACCGTTCATCGCTGGGGGATTAGCTCAATTGGGAGAGCGTCTGGCTGGCAGCCAGAAGGTCAGGGGTTCGAATCCCCTATCCTCCACTTTCAATGACTCACGTGGCCGCAACGACCGTCTCCGCCAGCCCGGGCGATCTCGCTTGGCTCGACGGCGTGATGATACCCCGGGCCGGGCTCTCGATACCGGTCGGCGATGCGGGGTTTGTCCTCGGGGCCACGGTCACCGAGCAGCTGCGCACGTTCGCCGGCCGGCTCTTTCTGCCAGACCGCCATGCCGCGCGGTTTCGCGAGTCGCTGCGGATCACCGGGATCGATCTCCCCGGAGGAGTCGAGCCGGCGTTCGCGGCCGCCTGCGATGTGGCCGCCCACAATCAGGCGTCGGGGCCGGCCGGTAGCGACCTTGGCGTGGTGATCTTCGCCACGCCCGGCGACCTGCCAGCGCAGCACGGGGGCCGCCGCTCACCGCCGCGGGTGGCCGTGCACACCTTTCCGCTCGCCTTCACGCTCTGGGCGCGGGCCTACGACGAGGGTGTTTCGCTCCGCAGCGTGCCGGTCAGCCAGGTGCCGGCCACGTCATGGCCGCTCACGCTCAAGTGCCGCAGCCGCATGCACTACCACCTCGCCGACCAGGCGGCCGCCGCCAGCGAACCTGGCGCGCGGGCGATTCTCTGCCATGCCGACGGCCGGGTGAGCGAGACCTCCACCGCGAATCTCGCGATCGTGCGGCAGGGCACGATCATCACGCCGCCCCCGACCGACTCGCTCGGCGGCATCAGCCTCGACTACGTCGCCGAGCTGGCGCGGGGCCTCGGAATCACCTGGCGCGAGCAATCATTCACTCTCCCCGACCTCGCAGCCGCCGACGAGGCTCTGCTCACGAGCACACCGAGCTGCCTGCTGCCCGTCGCCCGCCTCGACGGTCGGCCGATCGGCACGGGCCGGCCGGGCGCGATGTTCCGTCGCCTGCTCGCTGCCTGGAGCGCGCGCGTGGGCCTCGACATCGCGCGGCAGGCGCACCTCGCGGCCGGCTGATCGACCTGCCGCGGTCGCGCGGGCATACTGGCTCGCAGCCTCCCGGCACTCGCCATCCCGCCATCATGCGCCGCGCCACCCGCCTCCTCGCCGCCCTCACGCTCGCCGCCGTCGCCGTGCCGCTCGTCCCGTTCGTGCTCTTCGGCACGCGGCTCGACGAGCTCGTGGCCGCGTGGCTCGAGCCGCGGCCCGCCCCGGCCGTGCTCGCCGCGCTCGAGGTGGGCGTGTTGGCCGCCGATCTTCTGCTGCCCGTGCCCTCGAGCATGGTGGCGACGCTCGGCGGCGCGGAGCTCGGGATCGGCCTGGGCACGGCATGCGCGTTCCTCGGCCTCACAGCCGGCAGCCTCGCCGGCTGGTGGCTGGGCAAGGCCGCCGGCTCCCGGGCCCTGGCCCGCCTCGACGAAGCCGATCGGCACACCCTGGAGCAAAGGCAGCGGCGGCTCGGGCCGCTGCTCGTGGTGCTCACGCGGCCGCTGCCGCTCGTGGCCGAGGCGGCGGCCCTCGTCGCCGGGGGCTCCGGCATGCGGCTCGTCGATTTTCTGCCGGCGGCCGCCAGCGGCAACCTCGTGATCGCCCTCCTCTGGTCGGCGGCGGGCGCCCTGGGCCGGTCGGCCGAATCGCTGCCGCTCGTGCTCGTGTGGTCGCTCGTGATTCCCGTGGCGCTGGCCTGGCTGGCGGTGCGCGGCCGGCCACTCCCTGCCGACTGACCGCAAACAGGCTATGCTCTGGCCGCCATGGGCGCCCTCACATACGTGCTCGACGTCTTCCTCCACCTCGACGAGCACCTCCACGCCGTGATCGAGGCCTGGGGCCCGTGGACCTACGTGCTCCTGTTCGTGATCATCCTCTGCGAGACGGGCCTCGTGGTCACGCCATTTCTCCCCGGCGATTCGCTGCTCTTCGCCGCCGGCGCCATGGCGGCGCTCTATCCCGAGCACCTCGGCATCCTCACGCTCCTCGGCCTCTTGTTCGTGGCCGCCGTCGTGGGCGACACGCTCAACTACGCGATCGGTCGCTGGATCGGCCCACGGGCCTTCCGCATCAACACCTGGTTTTTGAAGCACGAAAACCTCGCGAAGACGCAGGCCTTCTACGAGAAGCACGGCGGCAAGACGATCGTGCTCGCCCGCTTCGTGCCGATCATCCGCACGTTCGCACCGTTCGTGGCCGGCGTGGGCCGGATGGACTACGGCCAGTTCCTCTGGTTCAACGTGCTCGGCGGCCTGCTCTGGGTCGTGCTCTGCACGCTGGCCGGCTACTTCTTCGGCAACGTGCCGGTCGTCAAGGAAAACTTCGAGCTCGTGGTGGTGGGCATCGTGCTGATGTCCGTGCTCCCGGTCGCCTACGAACTCTGGGCCACGCGTCGCAAGCCGCACCCGTAGGACAGGCTTCAGCCGGTCTGTGAATCAGCGTGCCAGCCTCGACGCGCCCAAGCCGGCTTCGGGCTCCCCATATCCCATCGCCGGACGTTCGCCTTCGCCCTCCAGGCTACGGCTCACTCGGATTTGCCTGCGCTGCGCCATCCA
>JAIXPT010000009.1 GCA_027486095.1 Planctomycetaceae bacterium
GGAAAGTATAGCGCTGCCGGCAGCCCGGCGGAGAGCCGGCGGCTCCCGTCTCAGGGCCCGTGGGCCGGGCGTTTCGCCTACCGCCAGCCGAAGGCGTCGGCCATGGCGTTGAGCAGCGGATTCGAGAGCGTCGTGCTCTCGGGGCTGCCGATCGTCCGCACCAGATCGTAGGCGATGAAGCCGCCGAAGAGCAGGAGCAGCGAGCAGCAGATCAGGCCCGCCGTCTGCCACACGCTGAAGGTCATCTCGGGCGCGAAGTCGCCCGGCATTCCCATCGCCTCGGAGGCGATGCTGCTGGGAAGCCCCACGCTCTCGTCGCCGAACGCCGACGACTCGGCGCTCATCGCCTGGCCGAAGAAGCTCGAATCGCCCGTCTCCGATTCGGCGATCACGACCGAGGCGCTGTCGTCGTCCAGGCCGCCGCCACCGCCCAGCTCGAAGTCGTCGCCCCCGAGCACGGTGCCGTCGTCCGTGGGGATCGCGGCACTGCTGCCGCCGAGGTCGATCCCGGACATCTCGATGCTGCCCTCTTCGAGCGACAGGCCGCTGTCGAGCGGCCCCGAGAGCGCGAGGCCGGCCCCGGTGGCTTCTGGCGAGCCGGCGAGCCCGGCGTCGGAGCCGACGGCCAACGATCCGCCGGCGTCGGCGGGGAGGGCGTCGCCCAGATCGATGGCGAGCGTCTCGTCGAGTTCACCGGGGCCGCCGGTAATGCCGCTCGGGGCCGCCGCCGCGAGCGACGGCGACGAGGTGCCGATCGACGAGGCGCCGATGATCGATTCGAGATTGAGGTCGTCGTTGTCGGCGCCGGCGTCGAGCGCGTTGTCATCAAACACGATGTCGGCCGCCGATGTGCCGGCCACCGAGCCCAGCGAGAGCCCGGAGCCGCCGCCTGCTGCGGCTGCTGGAGCCTCCGCCGGGGTGTCGAGGTCGAGCGCGAGGTCTTCGCTGCCGAGGCCCTCGTCGGCGAGGTCCTGCACGAGCCGCTCCACGTCGTCCATCTTGAATTTGATCGTCGCCCCGTCGCGCATCGGAAACAGCTTCTTCCGATCGACGAAGCGGTGCACTTCGTCCACGGTCACGCCCAGCTGGCGGGCGGCCTCTTCGAGCGACAGGAATTTTCCAGCCATGGCGACAGTGGGCAGTGGAGGAAGGGCCGCGCGGTGTGCCCGGCCCTGCTGCTATCTCTTTCGACGCAGCCTGCTCCGAATTCTACGCCCCTGGGGTGCGGAACGTGCGAGCCGCACCTTCCGCAGGGGCATTCACGGAGGATTTTGCCCAATCGGAGCCGCTTCCGCCCCCACTTCGAGCATCCGGCGGAGCGCCGCCGGCTTGGGTTCCTGGGCGTTGAAATCGCCGACCATCAGATCCCAGGTGATGTTGCGGGTGCTCTTCAAGACGAGCGCCCCGCTGGGGCCGTCTACGTGATAGATGGCGGCGTTGCGCAGCTGCGGATCGACGACGAGCATCACCTGCTGGCGGTCGTCGAGGGGCGTGGTGTGAATCCAGAGCTGGCCGCAGGCCTGCTGCGGTGGCGGCGACTGCCCCAGGCGTTGGGCCCAGCCCCACCCCCCGCCGGCGCACACCGCCAGCACGACACCCGCCACGACACTCCATGCCCACCGCGTCGCATCTCGCATGGCCGCACGGTAGGTGGGCCCGCTCGGGGTCGCAAGCGGGAAACCAGCGGGCCGCATCGGCCAGGCGCGATCGCGGCAGCGAGCCACCGAGCTTGCCTGAGCTGCCCGGGCTGCCCGGATTGCCGGCGCGGCTTTCCCCGGTTTGCCATTCATCCCGGCCGGATGTTTCGGTTCAATCGATCGCGCAATCGGTGCCGATCAAGAAAGCATGGCGGTGTGATGGCACCGCTGCATCCGCCGACGCTCACCTGTTTCGGAGGTCCATTCGCGTGTCGAAGATCAACGTCCTCTCCGGCCACCTGTTGCGCTCGCCGCTCGTCTGGGGCGGCGCGCTGGCCTTCTGCTTCTTCGCACTCATCCACGGCGGCGTGATCACCAACGCCAACGTGATCCGGTATCTGGCCGGGCACTGGGTTGAATATGTCGAGACCGCGATGTTCTGCGTGGGCTTGAGCGCGCTCGCCATCAAGTGCCTCGATGTCGAGGCCCAGCGGCGGCGTATCGACGAGGAGCTGCTCGCGCCTGTTCCCGAGGGTGGGCAGGAGCCCGCCGAGGCGCCCGCGCTCGTCGCCTCGCTCCCCGGGGAAGATGAGCCGGCGTCGAGCGGCTATCTGGTGACACGGCTCCGGGAGGGGCTCGATCTGGTCGTGCGCACGGGCTCGGCTGAAGGCCTCGGAGACCACCTCAAATATCTGTCCGATCTCGATGCGACGCGGGCCGCCCAGAGCTACGGGCTCGTGCGGTTCGTGATCTGGGCCGTGCCCATCATGGGCTTTCTCGGCACGGTGATCGGCATCACGGAGGCGATCGCGCAGCTTTCGCCCACGCAGTTGGAGAACATCTCGGGTGTCGTGGCCGGCCTCGGCGTGGCGTTCGACACCACCGCGACGGCCCTCGCGCTCTCCATGGTGCTGATGTTCGTGCAATTCATCGTCGATCGGCGCGAGCAGGCGCTCTTGGGCGACGTCGATTCGATCGCGTGGGCGGCGCTTGCCGGCAGGTTTCAGTCGCTCGAGGGCGGCGATGGCACGGCGCTCGCCGTGGCCCGGCTCGGCGAGGCGGTGGGGCGTGGCTCCGCGCAATTGCTCGAGGCGCAGGAGCAGTCGTGGCGATCGCTCGAAAGTGCCGCGGGAGCCAGCATCGAGCGGGTGTTTCAGGAGTCGGCCGACCGCCTGCAGGTGTCGCTCTCGCAGTCGCTCGATGAGACGCTCGGCCGGTGGACCGATTCGCTCGTGCAGGCGCATGCGCATCTCTCTTCGACCCGGGAAGATCGCTGGGCCCGGGCGGCCGACAGCCTCTCGATGGCGATGAAGACGTTCGAGCAGCATCAGAGAACGCTCGCCGGCCAGGCCGAGCTCTTGACCAGGGTCGTGGACGCCACGCACAACGTGGCGGCCCTCGAACGGTCGCTCGAATCGAATCTGGCGGCCCTCGCCGACAGCGGCCGCTTCGAGGAGACGCTTGCCACGCTCTCGGCGGCGGTGCAATTGCTCGCGGCTCGGGCACAGGATGTGGCGGTCGAACCGCGGCGGGTCGATCTCCAGGGTGCCCACCGCGTCGGAAAGGCCGCATGAGCCGCACACGCTCGGTCGAAGGGCCGACGATCTCGCTGTTTCCGTTTTTGGCCGTGCTGCTCTGCACGATGGGGGCGTTGCTCGTCCTGCTCGTGCTCTTCAGCCGCTCGGCACGGCAGGGTGCCGATGGATCAGCGTCTGCCGACGTCACCGAACTTGAGCTCGCGCGGGAGAGCCTGGGCTGGCGGGTCGAGCAGCTCGGCGGTGTGCGCAGCCGCACGGCCTCCGATCTGGAGGCCGCGAGGCTTCAGCTCGCCGGGGTGGAGGAGCACATGCGCGAGCTCACCGATGAGCTCGAGGCGCACGAGCGCCTGCTCGCGCAGCTCGAAGCCGGGGCGAAGCAGCCCGCGGATGCCGATCTGGCCGCGCTCGAAGCGCGGCTCACGAGCGCCCGCGAGTCGCTCGACAGGGCGCGGGCCGGGCTGAAGACGAAGCCGCCGGCCTACGCCGTCGTGCCCTACGTGGGCAAGCACGGCACCCATCGGCGGCCACTTTATATCGAATGCTCTCTCGACGGAGTGTTTCTCCAGCCGGAGGGGGTGCGGCTCTCGCCGGGCGATTTCGAGGGCCCGCCCGGCCCGGGCAACCCGCTGGCAAGCGCGCTGCGGGCTGCGCGCGAGCACCTCGCAAAGCATCCCGACGCGTCGGCCGATCCGTCTGCGCAGCCCTATCCGCTGCTCCTCGTGCGGCCCTCGGGCGTGATGGCGTATTACGCCGCCCGCGAGGCGATCCAGTCGTGGGGCAGCGATTTCGGCTACCAGCTCATCGACGAAGACTGGACCCTCACGTTTCCGCCGCGGGATCCCACGCTCGCCGAGGTCGAGAAGCGGGCGATCGAGGAGTCGCGGCAGCGGCTGGCCTGGCTGGCCGAGGTGCGGCCGGTGAAGCAGGCGCGGCCCGTGCAACAATTCCGGGCCGCGACGACCCGCGGCGGCGTCGTCGCCGAAGGCGGCCCGAGCGTGCTCGGCGATCAGTCGCGATTCGACTGGAAAAATCAGCAGGCGGCCGCCGGCGGTGCGGGCGGCAGCAGCCTTGGCGCCGGGGGCGGCTCGGGCTCGGGCTTTGGCGGGGGCGCGGGGCACGGCCCTGGTGGCGCGGGAACCGGCTCCGGCGATGGCGTCGGGCCGGGCCGGCCGCTCATGGCGGGTGGTTCACCGGGCGGTGGCGACGGCGTGCGCGGATCTGGCTCAGGCAGTGGCGACGTGGTGCTCGGTGGAAGTGCCGGCGGAGGCGCCGGCCAGGTGGGCGGCGGGCAGGGAATGCTCCAGTCACAGGCTCGGGCAGGAGGCCAAGCCGGCGCTGGCGGGCAATCTGGAGCCGACGGTTCGGGGGCCGGCAGCGGAGCCCCTGGCGTCGCGGGCAACTCCGGGCCGGGCATGAGCGGCTCGAGCCGCTCCGCGAAGGGTTCGACATTCGGCGGTGGTGGCGGCGGCGACGGTGAAGGTGACGCCGGCGGAGCCGGAGGTGGTGGCGGCTCGGTGTCGATGAACGTGGCCGGTGCCCAAGCAGGGGCGGGCGGCGCGGCGGGCGGCACGAGCGCAGCCGGCGGTGGCGCTCCGCAGGGCATGGCCGCTGCGGGCGGTCCTCCGATGCCGGGGCTGATGACGAGTGGTGCTCAGGCGGGCGGTCAGGTGGGCGGCGGCGCTTCCGGTGCATCGGGCGGCTCTGCATCGATTGCCCAGGCCCGCGGCAAAAATTGGGCCAGCCTGGCCACACAGGATCGCCCGATTCCGCTCACGCGGCCGATCCAGATCGAATGTGCGCTCGACGAGTTTCGGATTCTCGACGACAGCGGCCGGCGCGTGCGCAGCCGTATCCCGCTCAATGGCGACACCGCGGCCGCGATCGACCCGCTCGTGAAGGCGGTGCACGAGCGCGTGGCCGAGTGGGGGCTTGCCGGCGAGCGGATGTATTGGAAGCCGCAGCTCGTCCTCTCCGCCACGGCCGACGGCCGTTCGCGTCGCGACGACCTCGAACGCTTGCTCGCCGACAGCGGCCTCGACACGCGGCACAGCGGCCATCAAGACGAGATTCGCCACCTGCCGCCCGTGCAGCGCACGAGCTATCTGCACGAGGAACGCTGATTTCGGCCCCGTCGCCCGCCCGAGGAGTCTGCCACCGTGCCCCGACGAAAACCTGAAGACATCAGCACCGCCGGCCAGGATTCGTTCCTCGACGTCGTCACCAATATCGTCGGCATCCTCATCATCCTCGTGATGGTGGTCGGCGGCCGCGTCCAAAAAATCGTGCTCACCGCGGCCCCGCAGGCCAAGGCCAGGGCCGTGGAGCTGGAACGCGAGCTCGTGGAGCTCGACCAGTCGGCCACGATGATGGAGAGCGAAGTGGCCGATCTCGCCGAGCAGGCCCGCACCGTGGCCGCGGCCGCGGCCTTCGCCGGCGAGTCGCGCATGGCACTCGCCACGGCGGTGGCGGCGGCGAAGGTCGAGGTCGCGCGGCGGAAAGAGTCGGCCGATAAAGATCGCGTGGCTGCCGCGGAAGCGGCCGCCCGGCGCAAACAGCTCGAGGCGGAGATCGAACGCTGCACGCTCGAGGCCGAGGGCATCGCCCACGCCCCGGCCACCACGAAGGAAGTGCTCGCCTACCCGACGCCGATCGCCCGCACGGTGACCGGAGAAGAGCTCCACTTTCAGATCGATCAGGGCCGCATCGCCTACATCCCGCTCGTCGAACTGTTCGAGCTGGCGAAGACGCAGACGCGCCGGCATTCCGGCTCGATCTCGTCGATGGCCCAGCGGATCGAGACGGTGGGGCCGGTGCAGGATTTCTCGCTCGACTACGTGATCGAGGTGAAGATCGACCAGGCCCGCGGGCAGGTGCTCGTGCGGTCGCGGGAGTGGGTCGTGCGGCCGTCTGGCCCGGGTATCGGCGAGACCCGCGAAGAGGCCCTGCAGCCGCAGTCGCGGTTTCGTCGTGTGCTGGCCGACGTGCGGCCGGATACGACCGTCACGCTGTGGTGCTACCCCGACAGCTTCGAGGAGTTCCGGGCGGTGCGGGAAGAGCTCCATCGGCTCGGCATCCCCACGGCCGGCCGCCCGATGCCCGAGGGCGCCCCGATCGGCGGCTCCACCGACGGGAGCAAGAGCGTGGTGCAGTAAATCGCGCCGCGGGGCCTTCCATGGCCCCCGCGGCTTACGCGGGCGTCGTCACAGCCAAGGTGTGCCTCGCCCGCCATGCTCGCGTCGTGCGAGCACGGCTTCGCCCGGTCGCTTCGATTCGGTGTCCCTTCGGCTCATGCCTCGGGCTTCCTGAAAGACGCAATCCGTTGCTCCCCGCGAGCCCGAGGCGTGAGCCGAGAGGAGGCCTGCCGAATGCGGCCCGGATTCGACAGAGCTGGAGCTCCGTCGCCACAGGAAGCCCGAGGCGTGAGCCGAAGGGATCGGATGCCCGCGCTACGAGGCCGTGGCGGCGATGATGCCCGCTTCGGCGGCGGCGGCGAGGCGGTCGATCTCGTCGAGCGTGATGCACAAGGGCGGCATGAGCACGACGGTGTCGCCGAGTTGGCGGAGGATGGCGCCGTGCTGGCGGGCGGCGAGGCA
>JAIXPT010000010.1 GCA_027486095.1 Planctomycetaceae bacterium
ATGGCGGTGTTGCTCGACATCAAGAATGCCTCGAAGCGCTACGGCGATCAGGTGCTGCTCGACGACGCCTCGGCCACGATCACCGACGACGGCAAGATCGGGTTCATCGGCCGCAACGGTGCCGGCAAGAGCACGCTCCTCAGGATCATTCTCGGCGAGGAGGAGCTCGACTCGGGCGAGGTCGTCCGCCATCCACGGCTGAAGCTCGGCTACCTGCGGCAGCACGATCCCTTCTTGCCGGGTGAGACGGCCCTCGCGTTTCTGATGCGCGATAGCAACCAGCCCGACTGGAAGTGCGGCGAAGTGGCCGGCCAGTTCGAGCTCAAGACGCAACACCTCGCCGGCCCCGTGCAAGAGCTTTCCGGCGGCTGGCAGACGCGGGTCAAGCTCGCAGCCTTGCTCCTTCACGAGCCCACGCTGCTCCTGCTCGACGAGCCGACGAACTTTCTCGACCTGCGCACCCAGATTCTGCTCGAGCACTTTCTGCGCGGCTACCGAGAGGCCGCGCTGATCGTGTCGCACGATCGGGCGTTTCTCGGGTCCACCTGCGACCAGACGCTCGATCTTGCTCAGGGGCAGCTCACGGTGTTCCCCGGCAAAGTCGAGGCGTTTCTCCAGTATCAGGCGGAGAAGGCTCTGCACGTGGAGCGGACGAATGCGGCCGTGCTCGCCAAGCGCCGCCAGCTCGAAGACTTCATCGCCCGCAACAAGGCCCGGGCCTCGACGGCCTCGCGGGCGAAATCGAAGAGCAAGCAGCTCGAGAAGCTCGAACTCGAAGAGATCGAGACAGCCGCCCCGACGGCGGCAATTCGCTGCCCGACGGTCGTACCGCGGCAAGGGCCGGCCGTGCGGTGCCGTGACCTCACAATCGGCTATGCGGCCACGGGCGATGCCCCGGCCCGCTGGATCGCCGCCGGCGTCGATCTCGAAATCGTGCATGGCTCGCGGGCCGCGATCGTCGGCGACAACGGCCAGGGGAAGACCACCTTTCTGCGGACGCTCGTCGGCTCGCTGGCCCCGCTCGCCGGCCAGGTGAAATGGGGCTACGGCTGCGAGATCGGCGTCTACGCCCAGCACGTCTACACGAGCCTGCCCGCCACCGACACCGTGCTCGGGCATCTGGAGCGGGCCGCCCGGACGGGCACGAAGCAGCAGCAGATCCTCGACCTCGCGGGGGCGATGCTGTTTCGCGGCAAGGCCGTCGAGAAGCGGATCGGCGTACTCTCCGGCGGCGAGCGGGCCCGGCTCTGCATGGCGGGCCTTTTGCTCGGCCCCTACAACGTGCTCGTGCTCGACGAACCGGGCAACCATCTCGACGTGGAGACGGTCGATGCCCTGGCCCGCGCGCTCGTGGACTATGCCGGCACCGTGATTTTCACGAGCCACGACCGCTCGTTCATGAAGACCGTGGCCACGACCGTGATCGAGGTCAAGGATCGCCGCGTGGTGAACTCGCTCGGCGACTACGCAGCCTACGTGGCCGCCATCACCCGCGAGATCGACGACGCCGAAGCCGCGGACGGCCGCCGCGGGAAATCTCCAGGAAAGCCGCCCGCTGCGCCCGGCGGTGCCCCGCGCGCCGCCGACAAGGGCGACCGGGCCCTGCGCAAAGAAATCGCCACGCTCGAGCGCACGATCCAGCGGCTCGATGCCGAGAAGCGTGAGCGGCAGGCGGCACTCCTGGCGGCAACCGACCCCGACGCCGCCGTACGGCTCCACGGCGAGATGACGGCCGTGGCCGCCAAGCTTTCCGCCGCCGAAGAGCGCTGGCTCGCGCTTCAAGAATCGCTCGGCCAGGGGCAGGCCTAGCCTACGGCACGCGCGTCGGCATGCCGTCGTTTCGCGAGGCCAGGCGGCGATGCGCGGCCCCGTCGATGGCATAGTCGACGGCGCGCACACTGCCGTCGGCCATGGCCATTCCGCAGGCGGCCGGGTGCGAGCTGCCAAACGCGATCGGCGTGGGATACGAGCCGTGCACCTGTTTCGGGTCGAAGCCGGGCTGATCTTGATAGGGCGGCACCACGCCTGTGCGCACCACATCGCGATCGTGCCCGGAGTAAAGGGAGTTGTCGTCGTCGTCGGAGAGGCCGGTGGCGAGCATGGCCGGATCGACGAATTTTTCGCCCAGCAGGTAGGTCGATGACAGCCCGTCGATCACGTCGCGCAGGCGGATGCGGCTGCGGCGAAAGATCAGGCCATCGGTCGGCGGGCCCAGTTCTTGGGCCCAGGCCGCATCGCTCAGCGTGTCTGCATGGGCAGCCGGCCCCACGTCGCCGCCGCTGCGGTAGTTGTTGGGGAGTGTGCCACTGCCCATGTTGGCGGCGTAGTCGCCCCGGGCCAGTCGCGGTGGCGACGGCAGCCAGGTCGCCGAAGTGGGCACGGCCATCACGTACAGCCGATCGGGCTTCGCATACGGCGCGAGCCCCGAGCCGCGGCGCGACGGGCAGACGAACAGCGGCTGCGGCGTCTGCAGCCGCCGAGCCGCCAGATCTTGCTTAACCGCCACGTCGGTGACCCCGGCCCCGAGATCACGAACGGCCGCCTGCTCCAGATGCGGCAGCACGTTGAACGCCCACCCGCCGGGCTGCGCCGTGCCGAAGCCGCGGTCGGGATCTCCCACCCACAGCTTCCCCCAGCCGCCCGTCGGCAGATGCCCGCGAAGGTCGGCGTGTTGCAGGCACGCCAAGGCGAGTTGGCGGAGGTTTGCCTGGCAGGCGCTGCGGCGGGCGGCTTCTCGGGCAGCCTGCACCGCCGGCAGGAGCAAAGCGACGAGCACGCCGATGACGGCGACCACCACGAGCAGCTCGACGATCGTAAAGCCGCCGTCGATCACGCGGCGACTTTGGCTGCGGCTCATGGCGGCCCCTCGGCACCGAGCGGCTCCACGCAGACGAGCCCAATTCGCCCCGTCGGCGCGGGATCGTGGGCGGCCGATTCGTGCAGTCCGCCGACGACGGCCACGCCCGAGCCGTCCCCCACCACGCACAGGTCGAACACGCGCCAGCCGGGGCGGATCTCGTCGAGCGTGGCGAGCGTCGCGGCGTCCGAGATGCGGATATTTTCGTTGTCGGCCGTCACCAGCGTGCGCCCATCGGCGAGATAGGCGGCGCCGATCAGATCGCGCTCGTGGGCCGCCAAGGTGCCGACCGTCTGCCCGGTGGCGCTATCGAACACCATCACGAGGCCATCGTTCATGCCACACACGAGGCGGGTGCCATCGGGCGACCAGGCCAGCGCCTGCACATCGCCCGGGAGGTCGGGCAGCGTGCGCACGGCCCGCGCGGCGGTTGTCCGCAGGGTGCGCGAGAGGCTCGCTACATCGTAGACCCTCACCTGACGCCGGCTGCCGGCGGCGAGCAGCCCGGACGATGCCGGCGCGCACGCCAGGCAGTCGAGATCCTTGTCGAAGCGAGCGATCACGGCGGCCCGTGCTGCCGGTGGGCTCCAGGCCACGAGCCGCCCGCCTTTGCAGCCGATGAAAACGAGGCCATCGGCTGCGACCGCCGCGCAACAGCCGACGATGGCAGGCTCGCCCGCGATGGCGGGAAGAGCGCCCACGGTGGCCGATTGCACGGCATACGTGACGACCGGCAGTTTGGTGGGCAGCGCCACCAGACGATCGCCATCAAGATCGACGACGATCTTCTTCATGGATGCCGGCACCGTGAGGGGGAGCGGGCTGCATGCACCACTGCGCGGGTCGAGCCGGTCGATTTGGCCGCTGATCGAGGGCTTCAGCGTGGGGTCTGCCGACACCGTGTCGTATCCGACAAGGAGGCCGATCCGATCGCGGCCCGCAGGTTCCGCCGCCACCGCCATGGCCCGCACCCCGGCGTGGGGCACGACGACCACCCCCGCCAGATCCGGCGGCGTGCGGGCGTCCCAGCAACGCAGCGTGCCATCGGCCCCGGCCGTCAGCACCCGGCCCTGGCGGTCGAACTGCGCGTCCCAGACCCGGCCGACGTGGCCGACGAACCGCTGCTCGAGGGCGCCGCTGGCGATGTCGTAGAGCCGCGCCACGCCATCCTTGCCGGCCGTGACGAGCTGCGTGCCGTCGGCCGAAAAGCCGCAGCCGTCGATCCACGAGGGATGCCGCGGCAGCGTGCGGACAAGTGCCCCGTCGCTCACCCGCACCACCAACGGGCTGCGGGCATGCCCGACGATCGCGAGCAGCTGTCCGTCTGCCGAGACGGCCAAGCGCGCGACCACTTCGTCGTAGCGGGCCAGCACGCGGCTGCCGCCGCCCGGCCGCACATCGACCACGAGCACGTCGCGGCCGAGCGCCACCGCCAGCCGCGCGCCGGGGAGTGGGCACAGCCACTCGATCTCGCCGCCGGCGGAATCCGCAAGCGGGATCGTGCGTGGCTCCGCCCCACCGATTCGCCCCTCGGCAAGCGGCCAGACCGTGAGCCTGCGATCGACGCCGCCGGTGGCGATGAACGATCCATCCACCGCGAAGGCGACGCCATACAGCGGAGCCCCGGCAGCAGGCAGGTTTTGCAGAGCTGCTCCGTCGGCTGCACGCCACAATCGCAGCGCGCCGTCTTGGCCCACCGTAGCGATCGCACGGCCGTCGGGTGAGAAGGCCACGCCGTTGATCTCGTCGTGCGCCTGACGAACCACCTGCACGCCGCGGCCTGACGTCGCGTCGAGTGGCCCGATGAACAGCGTGCCATCGGCGGCCCCGGCAGCGAACAGCGTGCCATCGGGCGAGACGCACACGTCGTGCAGCGAGCCGCCGGCCGCGCCCTCGTGGGGCAAAAGCAGCGATTGCTCCCCGTGCAGACGGCGCTCGAGCCACCGGCCGGCGAATGACAAAGCGAGGCTGGCGTCGATCTGTCGGCAGGCGTCGAGGTGGCCGAGGGCCGCCCCGGCATTCCCGGTGCGAAACGCATCGAAGCCGCGGCGCAGGGCCGTCGCGGCCTCGTGGCGGCGCATGTCGGCCGCGGTGGCGGCGTGGCGGGCCCGCTCGCGGCTCCGCTCGCCCGCCGCCCAGCCGGCCAGCCCGACCGCGGCGAGCGCGCAGGCGGCCAAACTCGCCGCGAGAGGCCGACGCAGCACCACGCGGCCAAGGCGGGCCACGGGTGAGAGCGGCCGCGCGACGGTGGGCCGGCCGTCGAGAGCGCGTTCGAGATCGGCAGCCAACTCCCGTGCCGAGCCGTAGCGCTCACGTGGGTTTCTTGCCAGGCAGGCCAGGCACACCGCGCCGAGGTCGCGCGACACGCCCGCCTGCACGCGGTCGCAGGGGGGCGGATCGTCGAGCAGAATCTGCCGAAACGTCTCGGCGTCGGTGCGCCCTCCGCGCAGGCAGCGCCCGGTGAGCAGCCGGTCGAGCAGGAGCCCGAGCGAGTGGATATCGGACCAGGGGCCGACGGGGCCGATCGTGGCGTCCACCTGCTCGGGTGCCATCCATGTCGGCGTGCCCACGCGGGCACCGGTCTGCGTGAGCTGCGTGGCGTGGTCGTCGTCAGCAGCACTCGACGCTTTGCCGAGGCCGAAGTCTCCGAGCTTCACCGTCATCCCGGGCGGCAGGATCACCGGATCGCCGGGCCGCGCGGGCACGAGCAGCACGTTGGCCGGTTTGATGTCGCGGTGGATCACGCCCTCGTCGTGGGCGTAGGCAACGGCCCGGGCAAGCGTGAGCACGAGATGCACGGCCACCCGCGGCGGCAGCGGCCCCGGATGTTGTTCGAGCCACTCGGCCAGGCTCCCGCCTGCGCACAATTCCTGGGCGATGTAGGCGAGGCCGTCGGCCTCGCCCACTTCATGGATCGTGACGATGTGCGGATGCGAGAGTCGCGCGGCGATCTCGGCCTCGCGGAGAAATCGCCGCCGCAGCCCCGGGGCCAGCATCGCCTCGGCCCGCGGCACCTTGACGGCCACGCGGCGATTGAGCAGGGGATCGATCGCCTCGGCGACCCGGGCAAACCCGCCGCTGCCGGCCAGGCGCACGAGCTCGAAGCGGCCGATCTGCCGGGGCAGCGGGGGATCGTCGTCGGTCTGCAGACAGCGGCTGGCAGCGGCGGCCTGCCGCAGCATGAGGATCGCGTCAACAGCGTCGCCGAGCTCGGGGTGGGCGAGCCCGGCGGCGGCATGGGTCGTCGCGGAGAGTTTGGTCGTGCCGGGATCGACGCCATGCAGGCAGTCGTCGAGCGCGGCCAGTCGCTCGGCGAGGCCGTCGATCAGGGCATCGTCGGCGGGGCAGTCGGGGGGGCGCATCGGGAGGGCTCGCGGAGGTCGGCCTGGAGTCGCTGCACGGCGCGAAACCACAGCTTGCGGACCGCCTCGGCACTGCGGCCGACGCGCTCACCGATCTGCGGGAACGTGAGGCCGTCCCAATAGCGCAGCTGGAGCACGAGCCGATAGTCGGCGGGCAGCCGATCTACGGCGGCGGCGACTGCCGAGGCATCCTCACGGCGGATCGCCGACGCCTCCGGCGGCTTGCCGTGCGCAGCGCGTAGGGGGAATCCTGGTTGGTGGGCTGGCGGATCAACGCCGAATTCCAACGCCGTCTCCCGGCGGACGTCGCGTTTGTGCGACCCTTCGAACCGCCGCACCGCATCGACGACGTTGTGCTGGAGGATCGATCTCAGCCAGCCGTAAAATTCCTCGGTGGTAGACCCCATGAACCCGCCGAACGCCTGATGGACATCGCAGGCGGTCTCCTGCACGATGTCGGACGCCGCCACCTTGGCACGGATCGCCGAAGGCAGCTCGTGCGCGGCGAGGATGGTGAGATACGCCCGGGCCCGCTCGAAGAGCAGGCCGAGTGCCGCGGGAGATCCGTGGCGGGCTGCCGTGAGCAGTTCGGCCTCGTCGTCGAGCGTGGCCGCTGCAGGCGAGGACGAAAAATTTGAAGAGAAAGCCATGGGCATCGTGCCGCGAGGATGACGCCTGCGTACCCGAAAGATGGCGAGCGGACCCTTTCGAGGGTATCGTGGAGGGGGGAAGGGTGGCAACCGCGGAGGGGGAAGCGGCTCCGAGGGCCGTCGATTCACACAATCCTCACGTGGATTGCCATATCCCCTCACGTGGCGGCATTATTCTGGAGGACACTCCGAACCCGAGGGTGCGACGATGCGCATGCATGCAGGTGATCTCGACGCCGGTGCGCTGAATGACGATCGAAGACGCACGAGGCACACCGCACGCTCTGTTTTCGAAGGTGTGCGCGCAGTCGTGGCCGCGGTCGCGGTCGTAGGCGGTGCGACGGGCCACGCCGGCGTGATCGGCAGTTGGGATTTCGGGGCCGGCTCCTTGGCTGCCGCGGCGGTCGTGCCCGGTGCGACGCTCACGCGGCTCCCTGATACGCCCTACTACGTGCCATTTGGCGGCACGCCAAATCCGCCCGCGCTCGCATTCAATACGACCGCAGCCTTCGGCATCGCGCCGCTCGGCGGGTACACCGGCCAGGTGATGCGCGTGCCCGACATGTCGGGCCGCGGCGCGGCGGCGGGGCTGATGGCGTCATTTGCACCGCTGACCAATGGCACGCAGCCGGGCGGCGGGGCCGCGACGAAGCTGAATCGCTACTCCATCGTGATGGACGTGCTCGTGCCGAGCTCGAGCTTCGGGGGCGCCAAAGACTACATCGCGCTCTATCAGCCGCGGGCCAACAACGACGCTTCATGGTTCGTGCGTGAACCGAGTCGCAACATGGGCTCGACGGTCGCCTACTCCGCGGTGAACTCGTTTCAGCCCGACACGTGGTATCGCATCGCACAGGTGATGTCGCTCGATGCGGCCACCTCGGCCCCCCGATGTGAATACTTTCTCAACGGATCGCGGGTCGGCGCGATCGTCCCCGACCAGATCGTGCTGGATAGCGACCGCAACGTCGCCCTCAAGGACCAGGATCTGGTTCCCGATGGCGCCTGGTCGATCGGCTTGCTATCGGAGAGCAATAGTGCGCTCCCGAGTGCGTTATCGGGATTTTTCGTGTTCAACGACCAGACGAATGAATACGGGGAGCTTTATGTCGCGAATCTGCAGTTTCGCGACGACGCCCTGGGCGTGGATGCTCTTGCCACCCTCGGCGGCCCCGGCGGAGGCGTGATTCCCGTGCCCGAGCCGGGCGGGCTGCACGGGCTGCTTGCGTTCGCGGCGGCCTGGCTGGCCGCAGCCTCATGCCAGCCTCACAAGATCCACCGGCCAAGGCTTGCTCCAGGATGCCCGGGTGACCTGCCCCGCTTCACCGATCAACGGCAGGAAGGTCTTTGAGGAACTCGGGGCAAGCGCCCCGAAGCCACACCCGCCTGTCGTCGAAACGCCGGCTTCGCAGAAACACCTCCACGAAGCCGGAAGCCATCCCACACACGAGGATCACTCCCGACATCAACGCCAGCAGAAAAGGTAATCCGACCCACGGGCTTATTTGGTCGGTGATGACGAAGAAAACTCCCGCCGCGCCACCAACCAGAATCGCCCAAGCGGCCGCGAACAGATACATCCACTGGCGGCGGTGCACCGCACAGAGCCTGATTCGCACCTCGACTGGACCGGTATAGCGGTCACCCGTGAGATGGTCCGAGGCACGCTCGATAGCCTTGCCGATCAGGAATGCGGCTACACCCGAGCGTCGCCCATGTCTCGATCGGCCGAATCGCACCGTCGCCGTTCGTCCGGAGGCCGGGGCATTGCAGACCGGACAACGATGGGGAAGCGTGACCCCGTCGTAAACCACGAGCAAGTCGCCGTCTCGTTGGAGGTCGTCCATGTGAACGCGTTGCATGCGTGTGCCGGTAGGGATGCGGAGAAAACCGCCCGCTGTTAAATCGTGGCGGAAAAGTGGACGAAACCGGACGCAAAAATTGTTCGGCACGCTTGCGCCCTTGTTTTACCTTCTTCCAGCCGCCTTGGGACATGCTGAGGGCAATCCACACCGCATCGTCGGTTGGACTTCGGACGAGGTCACGAGGCCATCGGCTCGTCCACCTTTGCGGTAGACTTCGGTGCACAGGAGAAGCGTGTCTCATGCCCATCACTCCGCTTCAGCAGAGCCTCTGGGAACGGATCCGTGAGCACCGATTCGACGACGCCCTGGCGCCCCTCACATTCACCGCCCGGCTGGCACGCGAAAACGGTTGGGCGATCGGCCGTGCCGTGCGGGTGGTGGATGAGTATCGCCGGTTCATCTTCCTGGCCATGACAGCAGGCCAGTCGATGACGCCCAGCGAGGACGTTGACCAGGCCTGGCACTTGCACCTCGCCTACACCCACGATTACTGGGAAACATTCTGCGGCAACGTGCTGCGCTCGCCCTTGCATCATGGGCCAACGCGTGGTGGCGGCGACGAGGCCGCACGGTACGACCTGCAGTACCGGCGGACAATCGCCGCGTACACCGCCGCGTTCGACGCTCTGCCACCGACCGACATCTGGCCGCCCCCCGAGCAGCGCTTCGGCGTTGACCTCGCATGGCGGCGGGTCAATGTGGCGAGCCACTGGGTGGTGCCGAAGCCGCCTTGGCTCCGCAGCCAGAGGCGGCGGGCGTCGCGTTTGGCGGGGCTCGCCGCTGTTCCGCTGGTGGCAGCGGGGATTCCGAACCCGCTCGACCTCACCGGCCCGCCGTTCCTCGCGCTCTTCATGGCGCTCGCGACTGGGTCGTTCGTCGCAGGGCTCGTGCTGTGGCGGATGTTTCAGCCGCTGGGCGATCCGACTGTCACAGGCGAGGATCTCGAACCTCTGGAGCTCGCACTGCTTGCCGACGATGGCTACTGGCGGTGCGCGGCGACCGGCCTTACGGCGCTCGCCATCGCTCCCGAACCCTCGCCCGCTGCGAGCGGGCCGGATGCGGCCAAGGCACCCGTGATCGTGTCGGAGGCGCCAGCCGGGGCACCGCCCAAGCTACAAGCCCTGCACTCGCGCCTCGCGGCGCTTGGAAATTGCACGACCGTGGAGGCGATCAATGCCACCGCCGAGGTGGCACGGGATGAATTCGAGCCGTGGCTCGTCGCGCGGGGCTTGCTCGTGGGCGACTGGTGGGCGACGGCGGCCCCCTGGGTGATTCTCGGGCCGTCGGCCGCGACCCTCGGCCTCGGGATCACAAAAATCTTCGTGGGATTTTCCCGGGGAAAGCCGGTTGGCTTTCTGGTGATGGGGTGCATCGGACTTGCGGTGCTGTGCTGGTTTGCCCTCGTCAGGAAGCCACGTCGCACGAGGCAGGGAGATGCGGTGGTGCACGGCGCATGGGAGCGGTTTCGCGAGTCGGGCCAGCAGCAGGAGTGGACAAGTCGCAGGCGGACGGAGTCCACAGCGCAGCCCATGATGCTCATGCCGCTGGCTGTCGCCCTCATGGGGATCGACGCGCTCGGCGGCACCTCCCATGCGTTTCTCTGCTCGCCGATCGATCGGCTGCGCAGGGGCGAGTCAGGCTCGGGAGGCGGCCTCGGTTGCGGCAGCTCCGGCGGCGGCGACGGGGGTGGAGGCTGCGGCGGCTGTGGCGGTTGTGGCGGAGGCGGCGACTGATGCAGCGGATGACAGCCCACTGCCCGGCCATCACTCGCGACTCCCAGCCAGTACGTCGCCGACGGACGCTTCTGACGGCATTGCCGACAGTCAATTCTTTCTCATCCACACCCAGGAGTCGAATGCGACATGTCATCTTTCAAGCATGAATCGCCCGCATCGGCCCTGGCCGACACACCCACTCCGCTGCGCAAGAGCCTGCTCGCAGTCGCGAGCGTCATCCTCGGCGTACTGTCCGTGTTCGTCTGGCTCCTAGCGAGCATTCCTGGCATTGTCTGCGGGATCATGGCACTCCGCCGGATCCGGCGAAGTAAAGTAGGAGGTTCCGATCCACGGCTAACTGGTCGCGGCCTCGCGATCACCGGGATCACCCTGTCGTCGATGACGGCACTCTCCGTACCGGTAGTGATCGCTCTTCTCATCCCCGCCGTTCAGGCGGCACGCAACGCCGCATTGACCACCAATGTCTCCCAACTCTCGCTTGCGATGATAATGGCAGAAAACCGTATGAACGGACTGCCCGTGGCTATCATCGATTCCGAGGGAAAGCAACTCTTGAGTTGGCGGGTGGCGATCCTGCCGTACCTCGGCGACGAGGCGGCGATGCTCTTCAAGGAGTTCCACCTGAACGAGCCGTGGGACAGCGATCACAATAAGCTGCTCATGGGCCGGATGCCCGCGGTCTACGCCGCGGTTGGCACCGACGCTTCCGGGGGGCTTACCGGCACGGTCGTGCCCACGGGGCCGGGAACCGCGATGAGCGACCCCGAACCGCTCGCGACGATCAACGAGAGCGGAACTGCGCGGATTGCGGGGGTCCGACGCGGCGCATTCACCGAAGGAGACGGAGCCTCGGTCACCGTCGTGATGGTGGCAGCCCCGAATCTGCGAATCCCCTGGACGAAGCCCGTGGACCTCGTCGACGATCCCGCGGATGCATTTGCCACACTTCACGAGGCAGGAGTCACCCGCATCGTCGTCGCTCTCGCCGACGGATCGGTACGGCGACTCCGCACCGACCTGTCCCCGGAGCAAATCAGGGCACTGTTTTCACGGAATGGCAAAGACTTCGTCACCGATTCATCGCTGAACGAGTGACTCTAGAGTCGCCGGGGCCCCGGTCGGCTCGCCTACTTCGGCACCATCAGCCAAATCCCCCTCCTGAAACCTCAACCGGATGCTCCTCCTCCTGGAGTGGCTCTTCCTCGTCTGCATGACGACGGTCTGAGGAATCGTCGTCATCGCTCCACCATCTGCTCTCGGCCGCAAGCCGATCGAGTGCAGCGCTGTTGACGATCGGCTGCTCTGGCAGATCACCGCACAGGGCCACGACCTGCTGCCGGAGCGGCAGGCTCACGGGCGCCGGCACC
>JAIXPT010000065.1 GCA_027486095.1 Planctomycetaceae bacterium
CGAGCAGCGTGCCCACCGCCGCCCGCACGTCATCAGGCGCGTGGTCGCGGTCGAGCGCCCTGAGCGTCGCCGAATCGAGCGACTGCCCCCCGAGGCTGACGCGCGTAATGCCGAGATCGCGGCACGTGGCGACGAAGCCCGCCGTGACGTCGAGCGGGTTCGCCTCGACGGTCACCTCGGCCCCGGCTGCGGGCCGGAGCTTCGCCGCCAAAAGATCGAACAGCCGGCGCAGTCCAGCGGGCCCGAGGTGCGAGGGTGTGCCGCCGCCCAGGTAGACGGTGTCTAGCTCCAGACACGCCGGATCAAGCATCCCTTCCGGCTCGCGCGAGATTCGTTCGAGTTCGATCGCCAAAGCGGCGAGGTAGCGGTCGATGAGATCGTCGCGGCCCGCCACGAGCGTGAAATCACAATAGCCGCAGCGATGGCGGCAGAAGGGCACGTGGATGTAGGCGTGGCGGGGAAGATCGCTCATTTCGCCTGTCACTATAGGGTGGGAAGGCCTCATCGCAGGAAGCCCGAGGCGTGAGCCGAAGGGAGTGCGGACGACGGCATCCTCTCGGCTTGCGCCTCGGGCTTCCTGATCATCGAAAACGGGAGGCTTCGGGCTCCCCACATCCCATCGCCGGACGTTCGCCTCCGCCCTCCAGGCTCCGGCTCACTCGGATTTGCCTGCGCGGTGATCACCCGGGCCTCCGGCCCTGGACATTCGCGTGTGGGAGACGGGCTTTGCCCGGCGACCGTAAGCCGTTGCCGACGCCGGGACGGCGGCGACGGCGCGACAGTCGCCAGGCACCAGCCGACGGAGGTCGGCCAAGCGAACAACGGCACGATGCCGGGTGTTCGCGTGAAGCTGGCTGCGCTGGTGAAATACGCCGTCTCAACGGCAGGGGCAACCCCTAGCCTCCCCAACTCACTCCGGGAGGCGGCAGAGACGGTCGGTGCAATGCGGAGGAGCCGACGGGCAGATACGCGGCTTACTCAGAGCACACCATCACAGTTGAGAAGGGACTAGCGATCGCCCTCGGCGACGGAGCATTGTGCCGCCGGCTCAGACGCCGGCGCGTGCGCGCACCCGTTACAGCCAGATATGGAGGCGGCCGCCGAGCATGTCGGGGAGTTTCTTGGCGAGGATCTTGCGGATCCGGTCGTCGGTGTAGCGCGTGGAGAAGTGCGTGGCGATGATCACCTCGTTGTGAAACCGTTCGCGGCGGGCGAGCAGGTCGTCGAGGTGCATGTGACCGAACTTGTGGATCTTCTCCTTGCGGTGGGCGTGGGCCACGAACGTGAGCTCCGTGATCAACACCATGGCCTCGAACATCGCCGGGCAGCGGTCGAGGCCCTCGGGCGAGCTGTCGCCGAGGTAGGCCACGAGCGGCGTGCGCACCTCGTGCGTCACGTCCACGCCCGAGAGCCTGAGATCACGAATCTTGTCGCCCGGCAGCCCCTGGAACTCCTGCTTGAGCTTGCGCCGCCTTTCCCACACCACGAAGCCCACGCTCGGCAGCGTGTGGCAGGTGCTCGAGACGGTCACCACGTGCTCCCGCGAGAGCTCGATCTCGTCGCCGGGCCGGGCCGGCAGGAGCGTGCAGGGGAGACGGCCGCGGTCGAGCCGGCTCACGGCCTTCAAGAGCTTTTCGATCGGCTCGATCGCGGTCTCCGGCATGTAGATCGTGGGCGGCTCCATCTTCATCATGCGGCGCCTTGCCACATACACCGGGAGCGCCGCGATGTGATCGAGGTGCGTGTGCGAGAGAAACCACGTGCTCGTGGCCATGAAGCCCCAGGGCTGGGCGCCCAAGTCGAAGCCCAGCTTGAGCTCCGGGATCCGCCAGTAGCTCTGCACGGCCGCGCGGGAGTAGCCCTCGATCGTGAGCCCCTTGTAGACGAGCGAGCGGAGCGGCGCGTTGTCGATCATGAAGGTTCCGGAGACGGGTTTGCCGGCACGGCGGCGGGCGCGGGACTGGCCGCCCGCGGTTCGAGCCAGATCTCGTCGAAGAGCTGGTCTTGCCGCGTCGAGAGCCGGCCTCGGCGGGTGAGCTCGAGGACCGCCAGAAAGATACCCATCAGCCGGCTCCGTGGCATATCGGCATCGAGCAACTCCGAGAAAGCCACCCTTCCGCGCTCGTGCACGAGGGCGTCCACCCGCTCGATATGCACTTCGATCGGGGTGTCGTCGTGGACGATCTGGCGGGGCTTCCGCTTCTCGCGCTTCCGCAGCACGCGGGCCATCGCCCCCACGAGATCCCACACCTGCACGTCGCCGATCGTCACCTCCACGGGGCTCGCGCGGCGAGCGGGCTCGTCGGTGGCGAGCCGCGGAAACCGCAGCTCCCACTGCCGGGCCCGGTCTTCGAGCATCACGGCGGCGTCGCGATACTGCTTGTATTCGAGGAGCCGGCGCACGAGATCCTCACGGGCGGGCTCCACCGCCTCCTCCGGCTGCTCTTCAGGCCGCGGCACGAGTGCCCGAGCCTTGATCTCGAGGAGCACGCTTGCGAATTCCACGAACTCGCCCACCTGGTCGATCGCCAGGTCCTCGAGCACGTCGAGGTAGGCCACGAACTCCGCGGCGATCCGGGCGATCGGCACCTGCGTGATGTCCACCTCGTGCTTCTTCACGAGATAGAGCAAAAGATCCATCGGCCCGGAGAAGACGTCGGTGGCGACCTTGAATTCCATGCGGCCATTTGCGGCCTGCCGCGGCGGCGTGTCAATGCCGAACCCTGTGGCGACAGGCCTCTCCCCGTAGCGTCAGGCCTCCAGGCCTGTCGAAGGACAGAGCTGGAGCTCCGTCCCTACGGTCGGCACGAGGCCCGGAGGGCCGGGTTGATTCCAGCCGACGGCGTCGGCCAAGCGAAAATCGGCACGACGCCGATGTTTCGCGTACAGACAGAGCTGGAGCTCCGTCCCTACGGTCGGCACGAGGCCCGGAGGGCCGGGTTGATTCCAGCCGACAGCGTCGGCCAAGCGAAAATCGGCACGACGCCGATGTTTCGCGTACAGACAGAGCTGGAGCTCCGTCCCTACATCGGGGCGACTTCCCTACGCCTGCGGGGATCCGGGAGGTAGGATCTGCAAACATATGACGTTCGAAACGCTGTGGGCACCGTGGCGGCTGGGATACGTGCAGGGGCACGAGAAGGGCGCACCCATCGAGCCCGTGGAGCCCGAAGCCTGGCGGCCGGGCGGCGACCACGGCTGTTTTCTCTGCCGGGCCGCGGCCGTCGGGCCGGCCCATCATCGGGCCCTCGGCGTGGTGGGCACGACGCCCCTGAGCCTCGTCGTGATCAACCGATTTCCCTATTCCAACGGCCACCTGCTCGTGGCCCCGCTCGACCACCGGGCCACTCTTCAGGCGCTCTCGGCCGCCGAGCTCCTCGACCTCCAGCAGGCGCTCGCGCACTGGTGCGGCGTGATCGAACACTCGATGCAGGCGCAGGGCTTCAACATCGGGCTCAATCTCGGCAGCGTGGCGGGGGCCGGGCTGCCGGGACATCTCCACTGGCACATCGTGCCGCGCTGGCAGGGCGACGTGAACTTCATGCCCACGACGGCCGGCGTGCGTGTGTTGCCGCAGGCGCTCGACAGCCTCTGGGAGCAGCTCGCCGCCGCTGCGGAGGCTTCGCGATGAAGCCGGCCGACTGGACGGGGCTCACCAGCTGCGAGCGCCGCGAAGCTTCCCTCCTCGGCCCGTGGGCGATGCATTCGGCCGATTCGGCAGGCCGCGTGCATCCCGAGCCGCTCCATCCCTTCCGCAGCCCCTACCAGCGCGACCGCGATCGGATCGTGCACTCGGCGGCCTTCCGCCGGCTCGCCCACAAGACGCAGGTGTTCACCGGCTACCAGGGCGACTACCACCGCAGCCGGCTCACGCACACGCTCGAGGTGACGAGCATCGCCCGCACGCTCGCCCGGGCGCTCGCGCTCAACGAAGACCTCGTCGAGACGCTCGCCCTCGGGCACGACATCGGCCATCCGCCCCTCGGCCACGCCGGCGAAGACACGCTCGCCGAGCTGCTCGAGAGCGACGGCGGCTTCAACCACAACGCCCAGGCGCTGCGGATCATGGAGCTGCTCGAGATCCGCTACGCCGGCTATCCGGGCCTCAATCTCTCGCGCGAGGTGCTCGACGCGCAGGCCACGCGCAAGCGCGACGGCAAGGCTCCGGCACCGCTGCTCGAGACGCAGGTGGTCGATGCGGCCGATTCGATCGCCTACGACACCCACGACGCCGACGACGCCATCGAGCTCGGGCTCGTCACACTCGACGAGCTTCTCGAACTCCCGCTCATCGCCGAGGCCGCCGGCCGGGCCCGCGATCAGTTCGGCACGGTCGCCGGGCCCGACCTCCGCCGGGCGATGCTGCACGAGCTGGTCGATCTGCAGGTGGCCGACCTCGTGGCGGAGAGCCGGGCCACGATCGACCGCCTCGGTATCGACTCGGTCGCCCGGGTGCGGGCGGTGTTCGACGGCCTCGACGGCGGCCGCGGCGTGCGGGTGGTGGCACACAGCCCCGCCCTGGCCGCCGGCAAGAAGCAGCTCGAGATCTTTCTCTTCCAGCGGGTCTACCGCAGCGACCGCGTGATGACCGTGCGCCAAGCCGCCCAGGAAAAACTTTCACAACTCTTCAGCTGGTATGTCGCCCATCCCGAGGAACTGCCCGCCCGGTTTCGCACGCGAGCCGCCGAGTGGGGCGTGCGGCGCAGCACGGCCGATTACCTCGCCGGCATGACCGACCGCTTTCTGGAGCAGGATCATGGCCGAAGGATGTGTTAGGCTCAAAGCATGGCACTCGTCGTTCTTCGAGCGATCTTCGTCGCTGTCTCCGTCGGGATCGCCGTGCTCATGTTCAGCACGCCCATGATCCGCCAGGCTCCCTCCTGGGTGCCGTGGGCCGTGCTCATCGGCATGATCGCCCTGCCGCTGACGGTGATCGGCATCGATTCGTCGCTGCGCCGCAAAGACCTCACGGTGATCACGGCCATCTACTTCGGCCTGCTCGTCGGCGTGTTTCTCACCTACATCGCCGTGCTCGCCCTCACGCCGATCCTGGCGGCGAATTCCGACAACCCCGTGGCGTCGTGGCTGCCGCTCATCCTCGGCATGATCCTCTGCTACATCTGCACGAGCCTGCTCCTCCAGACCCGCGACGACTTCCGGTTTTTGATTCCCTACGTCGAATTCGCCCGCGACGTGAAGGGCCTCCGGCCCAACATCCTCGACGCCAGCGCCGTCGTCGATGGCCGCGTCGCCGACCTTGCGGAGACGGGGCTTTTTCAGAGCCGGTTCGTCGTGCCCTCGTTCGTGGTCGATGAGTTGCAGCAGGCCGCCGATTCACCCGACAAGCAGCGCCGCCTGCGGGGCCGCCGGGGTCTCGACGTGCTCGCTCACCTGCGGGAAAACAAGACGGTCGATATCGAGGTGCTCGCACCTGGCGATGAGATCGATGCCGAAAGCTCCGAAGAGCAGCGCGTGGTGGCCATGGCCCGCCGGCTCGGTGGCCGGATCATCACGAACGATCAAAACGTGGTGAAGATCGCCGGGTTCCGCTCCGTGCAGGCCCTGAACATCAACGACATGGCGCTCTCGCTGAAGCCGACGTTCGTTCCGGGCGACACCGTAGACGTGCGCCTCGTGAAGCCGGGCGAAGGAGCGGGACAGGGCGTGGGCTATCTCGACGACGGCACGATGGTGGTGGTCGAGGGCGGCCGCGAGCAGATCGGCCGGCTCGTGCACGCGAGCGTCACGAGCACGCTGCAGACCTCGGCTGGCCGGCTCGTGTTCGCAAAGCCCGAGTTCTCCCGCAACTGACGCGGACGACAGGGTCCCGCCTGTCCATCCTGAAGCCTTGATCGACGAAGCCATGCGACGAAGCCCTTCCGTCATCGGCTGCCTGATCGGTCTGCTCTTCTCGGCGGCAGCCGCCGCCGAGCCCGCGCGCCAGCCCAACGTGCTCTTCATCCTCTGCGACGACCTGCGGCCCGACGCCCTCGGCTGCTACGGCTCGAAGTACGTCAAGACGCCCCGGATCGACGCCCTGGCCGCGGATGGCGTGCGATTCGCCAACGCCTTCTGCACGACGTCGCTCTGTTCGCCGAGCCGCGCCAGCATCCTCACGGGCATGTACGCCCATCGCCACGGCGTGCGCAACAATTTCACTGAACTGCCCGTGTCGTTGCCGCACTGGCCGGGCCGCCTCCGCGAGCAGGGCTATGCCACGGCGTATGTCGGCAAGTGGCACATGGGCGAGGAGAACGACGCCCCGCGGCCGGGCTTCGATTGGTTCGTCTCGCACACCGGCCAGGGGAAATATTTCGACACGGAGTGGAACGTCAACGGCGAGCGGCGTGAAAAGCCTCGGGGCTACTACACGACGGTCGTCACCGACTACGCGCTCGAATGGCTCGAGTCACGGCCGCCGGGCCGGCCCTGGGCGTTGTGCGTCGGGCAAAAGGCTCCGCACTCCTTCTACTTTCCTGAGCCGAAATACGCGCATGCGTTCGACGACGTCCGTGTGCCCTATCCGCTGAGTGCCTTCAAGCTCGATGGCAAGCCCGGGTGGATCCGCGAACGCCTGCCCACCTGGCACGGCATCTACGGCCCGCTCTTCGACTGGCGGAAGTCGTTTCCTGACACGAGCCCGGAAGGCGTGAAGGACTTCGAGAACATGGTGCACGCCTATTGGGGCACCGTGCTCTCGGTGGACGAGAGCGTGGGGCGGCTGGTCGATTTCCTGAAGACGACCGGCCAGTGGGACCACACGCTCGTCGTGTTCATGGGAGACAACGGCCTCCTCGAGGGTGAGCACGGCATGGTGGACAAGCGCACCATGCACGAGCCGAGCATCCGGATTCCGCTCATCGCCCGCGGTCCGGGGCTGCCGCACGGCGCTGTCGTCGAGCAGCTGCTGCTCACCGCCGACGTGGCTCCCAGCCTGCTCGAAGCCTGCGGCGCGCCGGCGCTCGCCGACATCGATGGCCGCTCCTGGACGAAGCTCGCCAATGGCACGGGCGGCTCCGACTGGCGCACCGAATGGCTCTACGAATACAACTACGAAAAGCAGTTTCCCTACACGCCGAACATCCGCGGCATCCGCACCGACCGCTGGAAGTTCATCCGCTATCCGCACGGCGACGGCACTCCGGATCGGCATCTGCCCGAGCTCTACGACCTTGCTGCGGATCCCGGTGAGCTCGCAAATCTCGCCGCCGATCCGGCCCACGCGGCCACGCGGGCCGATCTCGAACGCCGGCTCACCGCCCTGCTTGCGGCCCACGGCCTGACGCCCGACACCGATCGGATGCCGCTCGACGAGGGCATCCAGACGTCACTACCCGACCAGAAGGTGCGTTGAGTCAGACCTCCCAGCCCTTGCGGTAGGCCCGGCGGAGGAAAGCGTTGACGTCGGCCCGGTCGCTCTGCATTGCCGCGGCGTCCCAGGCAAACTCACCCTGCACGCGGTAGGCGATGTTCGTGAGCAGCACGCTCTCGGAAAGCGGCCCGGTGTACTCGAAGTTGCAGGTGGCGGGCTGGCCGCCGCGACAGGCATCGACCCACTCCCGGCGGAAGCCCGGCGAGGGCGTGAGCGTCTGCGGCGGACGCTTCACATCGACAAACTTCGCCTCCGGCAGCAGCCGCCAGTCTTCAAACCCGCAGAGGAGCATGCCTTCGGTGCCGATGAAGAGCGTATTTTTCTTCTTGATCGTGTCGGCATCGATACCGCGCTCGGCGACGACCGGCGGCACGCCCTGATACCAGTGCACGCGGACGGCGGGCAGGGCCTTGCCGTCGGCTCCCGTGCGGGCCGGGAAGTCGAGCCGGCTCGTAAGGTGCGTCGGCGTGCGCTTCGGATCGGGCTCGGGCCCGCCGCCCGCCACCCGCACAGGGTGCGCAAGATCGAGCGCCCAAAAGGGGATGTCGAGAATGTGGCAGCCCCAGTTGCCAGTTTCCCCGGTGCCGAAGTCCCACCAAAACCGCCAGTCGTAGGGCGCAAGTCCCGCGGTGTAGGACCGCTCGGCCACCGGCCCCAGCCAGAGATCCCAGTCGAGCGTCGCCGGCGGCTGCTCGCTCGCCCCCGGCGGCTTCGGCATGCCGCGTGTGCTCGCGATCCAGGAGTGCACCTCCGTGACGGTGCCGATCGTGCCGGCCTTCACGAACTCGACCCCCGCACGCAGCCCCGGCAAAGCATGCCGCTGCGAGCCGAGCTGCGTGGCCAGCTTCTTCGCCCGGGCCGCATCGGTGATCCGCCGCACCTCCTCCACCTCGTGAGCGAGCGGCTTCTCGAGATAGATGTGCTTGCCGCGTTCGATCGCCCACCAGGCGGGATGAAAGTGCGTGTGATCTGGCGTGCTGATCACGACGCCGTCGATCTCCTTCTCGAGTGTGTCGAACATCTTCCGAAAGTCGGCGAACCTGCGGGCCTGCGGAAACTCCTCGAAGGCCTTGGCCCCCCGCTTCTCATCGACGTCGCAGAGCGCCACGATGTTGTGCGCCTTGAGGTCCTTGAGATTCGACGCCCCCTGCCCGCCGATCCCCACGATGGCGAGGTTGAGCTTGTCGGACGGGCCCTCGGCTGGAGCCGCGCCGAACCCATGCGTGGCAAAAAACCCCGGCAGGCCCGCTGCCAAGCCCGAAAACGCCCGCCGCGAAAGCCTGTCGAACGCCACCCCGGCACGCGATTTCATGGAATGTTTCCCGCTTGATGCCCGAACAATATGATGGAGTATATCGCGAGGGTCGAGATGCGCTTTTCGTCTTCATTGCCAGCGGCAGCCCTCGGCGTGGCACTTGTTGTGGGCAACATGGCCCGTGCCGCCGACCACCCGGGCCTGGCGGTCTACAAGGAGCATTGCGCCCGCTGCCATGGCGACACTGGTGCCGGCACGCCGGAGGTGCCGGATGCGCTCGTGGGTGACCGCTCGATCAACCAGCTCGCCGCCTACATCCACGAGACGATGCCCGAAGACGACCCCTCGGAGGTCACGGGCGATGCCGCCCGGCAGGTGGCCGAGTACATCCACGGAGCCTTCTATTCGCCGGTGGCCCGCGATCGCAATCGGCCGGCTCGAATCGAACTCTCACGACTGACCGTCCGCCAGCATCGCAACACCGTCGCCGACCTCGTCGCCAGCTTCCGCGGCCGCGGGCCGGGGCTCGATCCCGAGCGCGGCCTGCGGGCGGAATACTTCAAGGGCCGCGACTTCGACCGCGGCAAGAGCCTCATCTACGAAGAGATCGATCCGCTCGTGGCCTTCGACTTCGGCGTCGAAGGCCCCGATCCGGAGCGATTCGAGCCCAATCGGTTCGCGATCCGCTGGGCGGGCTCGATCGTGCCACCGGAAACAGGCCACTACGAGTTCGTGATCCGTACGGCCCACTCGGCGAAGCTCGCCCTCAACACCGCCTGGTATGAGCCGCCGCTCATCGATGCCTACGTGAAATCGGGCGACGACACCGAACACCGCGGCACGATCTTTCTGCTCGGCGGCCGTGCGTATCCGCTGAAGCTCGAGTTCTCGAAGGCCAACCAGGGCGTGGACAACAAGCAGCACGAACTGCCCACGCACGCTTCGATCGAGCTGCTCTGGAAGCCGCCGCACGGCACGCTCGAAACGGTGCCGGAGCGCTGCCTGCTCCCGCACGAGAGCCCGCCGGTGTTCGTGCTCGCGACGTCGTTTCCGCCCGATGACAAGTCGATCGGCTACGAGCGCGGCTCCGCTGTGTCGAAAGACTGGTTTCAGGCCGCCACCGCCGCCGCGAGCGAGACGGCTGCCTACGTGCTCGATCATGTCGAACATCTCGCCCATGTGAAGCGGGACGCCCCCGACCGGGCCGAGAGGCTGCGGGCATTCGCCACGACATTCGCGGAACGCGCGTTTCGGCGGCCGCTGTCGCCGGAATTGACCACGCTCGTCATCGACCGGCCGTTCGCCGATGCCGCCGATCTCGACACGGGGCTCAAGCGGTCGCTGCTGCTCGTGCTCGGGTCGCCGCGGTTTCTCTTTCACGAGCCGGGCACACCCACGGATTCCTTCGCCACGGCCGCCCGGCTCTCGTTCGGACTCTGGGATTCGATCCCCGACCAGCCCCTCTGGGCCGCGGCCGCGCACGACCAATTGAAGATGCCCGACCAGGTGCGGAGGCAGGCCGAGCGGATGGCGGGCGATCGGCGCACGCAGGCCAAGCTCCGCGACTTCCTGCTCGCCTGGCTCCGCATCGACCACGGCCCCGAACTCGCGAAAGACAAGGAACTCTACGCCGGCTTCTCGGCAGAGGCCGCAGCCGACCTGCGCACGAGCCTGCTCCTTTCGCTCGACGACGTGCTCGCTGCTTCCGGTGCCTCGCACAGCACCGACTTCCGCCAGCTCTTCACCGCCGACGAGGTCTGGCTCAACGGCCGGCTGGCCCCGCTCTACGGCGCGACGCTTCCCGCCGATGCGCCCTTCACGCGCATCCGCCTCGACGACGGCCAACGGGCCGGGGTGCTCTCGCATCCCTACCTGATGAGCGTGCTCTCTTACAACGCCGCCACGTCGCCAATCCACCGCGGCGTGTTCCTGGCCCGCAGCGTGCTCGGCAACGTGCTCAAGCCGCCCGAGGAGGCGGTGGCGCCGCTGGCACCCGAGCAGCATCCCGACCTCACCACCCGCGAACGCGTGGCGCTGCAGACGAGCGCCGTGGCCTGCCAGACCTGCCACACGATGATCAACCCGCTCGGGTTCGCGCTCGAAGAATACGACGCGATCGGCCGGCGCCGGGCAGCGGAGATGCGCGGAGGCGTGGAAAAGCCGATCGATGCCTCGGGCTCCTACCTGCCGCGCGAGGGCCCCGAGGCCACGTTCCAGGGTGCCCGGGAGCTCGCCAGCTATCTGGCGACCAGCCGAGACGCCCAGGAGGCCTTCGTGCAGGGCTTGTTTCACGCCGTGGTGAAGCAGCCGGTGCGTGCCTGGGGTGAGAGCACCCTCGAAAACCTGCGGACGTCGTTCGCGGCCGGTGGATTCGATATCCGGCGTCTGTTGGTCGATATCATGGTGGTGGCGGCGACGCCGCCGAAGGTCGAACTCGCCGAGTTCCAGGCCACCCCGCGACCACCGGAATCCCAGCCGTGATGCCCGCCCTGCTTTCGCGCCGCGATCTGCTCCGCCGGCTCGGGGTGAGCACGGCGGTGTTGCCGTTCCTCGGCAACTTGCCGAGCCTGGTGCACGCAGGCGTCACCAGTCCCAAGCGGCGGCTCGTCGTCGTGTTCAGCCCCGACGGCGTCGTCAAGAAAAATTTCTGGCCCACCGTCGCCGGGCCGTTTCTCACGCCGGGCCCGGTGCGGGTGCCCGCAGAGCTGCCGCCGATCCTCCAGCCCTTCGAGCCGTTTCGCGACCGCCTGCTCACGCTTCAGGGCGTGCACGACAAGGTGGGCGGCGACGGCGACCGCCACATGCGCGGCATGGGCTGCCTGCTCACCGGCATCGAGCTCTTTCCCGGCAACGTTCAGGGAGGCGGCGACACGCCCGCTGGCTGGTCGAGCGGCCTCTCGATCGACCAGGAGATCAAGAACCACCTCCAGTCTCACCCCGACACGGCGACCCGCTTCGGCTCGCTCGAATTCGGCGTGCTCGTGCCCAATCGCGCCGACACCTGGACCCGCATGGTCTACGCCGGGCCCAACAAGCCCGTGGCCCCGATCGACGATCCCTATCAGATGTTCCACAAGCTCTACGGCCAGTTGAAAGACCGCGAGAGCATGCAGAGCGTGCTCGACGAGCTGCACGAAGACCTGGCGAAGGTCGCCGCGGGCCTGCCCGCCGAGGACCGGCAGATCCTGGCCGAACACACGGCCCTCGTCCGCGACTTCGAAAAGGAACTGGCGGAGCACAAGCCGCC
>JAIXPT010000333.1 GCA_027486095.1 Planctomycetaceae bacterium
AAAGAGGTCGCCGCTGCCAACAAGCTGATGCTCGAGCGTAAAGGCGACGCGATCGGAGCCCTCCAAGACATCTGGTGGGCGGTGCTCAATTCCAACGAATTCATCATCAACCACTGACACTTCCGAACCCACCGACCTGCAGGGAGAAATCCATGTTTCACACGCCCGCCGACATGAGCCGCCGGCATTTCATGAGCCATCTCGCGGGGGCGGCCGCCCTGGCCGCGCCGGCGACTGCGTTCACCAATTCGATTCTGGCCAACGCCACCGACATGAAGAAGCGGCACAAGTCTGCGATCCTTCTCTGGATGGGCGGCGGGCCGAGCACGATGGATCTCTGGGATCTGAAGCCGGGGGCCGCGACGGGCGGGCCGTTCAAGCAGATCTCGACCTCCGCAGACGGCGTGGCGATCTGTGAGCACCTGCCGCTCATGGCCAAGCAGATGCACCACATGTCGATCGTGCGGTCGATGAGCACGCGCGAGGCCGATCACATGCGCGGCCGCTACTACATGCACACCGGCTACGTGCCCAATCCGAACGTCGAACACCCGAGCTATGGTGCCGTGATCGCCCACGAGCTCGCCGAACAGGTGCCCGATCTCGAGATTCCGCCCTTCGTATCGGTGGGGAGCGGCAGCGTGGGGCCTGGGTTTCTCGGCATGTCGTGGGCCCCGTTCGTCGTGGACTCCAACGGCAACGTGCGCAACCTCGACATGGGGATCGATCCGGCCCGCATGTCGCAGCGTCTGGAAATGCTGGCCACGATCGAGCGGAAGTTCATCGGGGAGAAGCGTGGCGGCGTGGCGGAGGACCACTCGAAGATCCTCGAGAAGACCGTGCAGCTGATGACGAGCAAGCAGATGGAAGCCTTCAAGGTGATGAAGGAGCCCAAGGAAGTGCTCGAGCGCTACGGCATCGGCGAGCGCGGCGGCAGCGGCTTCGCCCGCGGCTGCCTCATGGCCCGCCGCCTGGTGGAGGCGGGGGTGCCCTTCGTGGAGGTGGATCTCGGCGGCTGGGACAACCACGACGGCATCTTCCCAATCCTCGCCGACCGCAAGCTGCCCGAGCTCGACCGGGCGATGAGCGGCCTGGTGTCTGATCTGGCCGATCGCGGCCTCCTCGACGACACGGCGATCATCTGGATGGGCGAATTCAGCCGCACGCCGAACATCAACGGCAACGGCGGCCGCGACCACTGGGCCCGCAGCTGGAGCGTGGTGGTGGGCGGTGGCGGCTTCAAGCGGGGCGTGGTCGTGGGCGAGACGAGCTCCGACGGCAAGGAAGTCGTCGGCGAGCCCTACACGTCGCAGGACGTGATGGCCAGCGTGCTCAAGTCGCTCGGCATCTCGCTGGAGACGACATTCACCGCGAAAAATGGCCGGCCGATGAAGATCGCCAACTCCGGCAAGGTGATCAAGGAACTGTTCGCCTAACCGGCCGAGCACGCTACACTCTTCGGTGTGGTGGCCAGAGCCTCGGAGAGTGGGGGCGTGGCCACCGGCCCAGAGGGTGGCAGATGGCAGTCGATCTCGACGTCGAACAGTGGAGTTCCGCGGACGCCGCCGACCTGTATGAGGTGGCCCGCTGGGGCAACGGCTATTTTTCCGTCGGGCCCAACGGCCATCTGCTCGTCCACCCCGATAAGAATCCCACCAAGAGCATCGACCTCAAGTCGCTTGTCGATCGCCTGCAGGTGCGGGGTATCGACCTGCCGATCCTGCTGCGATTCGGCGAAATTCTGCAGCATCGCCTGGGGGAGATTCACGGCGCGTTCGCCGCCTCCATGAAGGAATCGGGGTACCGCGGCAACTATTGCTGTGTCTACCCCGTGAAGGTGAATCAGCAGCGGCAGGTGGTCGAAGAGGTGTTGCAGTTCGGCAAGCCTTATCGCTTCGGCCTGGAGGCGGGCAGCAAGCCCGAATTGCTCGCTGTGATCGCGCTGGCCGACAACGAGACGCCGATCATCTGCAACGGCTTCAAAGACGCCGAGTTCATCGAGACGGCGATGCTGGCCCAGAAGATCGGGCGGCACGTGATCCCGGTGGTGGAGCGATTTTCCGAGCTGCATTTGATTCTCGAATACGCGGAGAAGCTTGGCGTGCGGCCGCGGATCGGGATGCGGGTGAAGCTCGCCACGCGAGGCAGCGGCCGGTGGCAGGCTTCGGGCGGGTTTCGCAGCAAGTTCGGCCTCACCGCCAGCGAGCTCATCAAGGGCCTCGAGACACTCGCCGCCAAGGGCATGGAAGACTGCCTGCAACTGCTCCACTTCCATCAGGGCAGCCAGATCACGAACATCCGCCACATCAAGGCGGCCCTCAACGAGGCCTCGCGGATGTACACCGAGCTCGTGAAGCGCGGCGCCGGGCTGCGGTATCTCGACGTCGGCGGCGGCCTGGGCGTGGATTACGACGGGTCGCAGACCAACTTCGAATCGAGCGTCAACTACAGCCTGCAGGAATATGCCAACGACGTCGTCTACCACGTGCAAAACGCCTGCGACGAGGCGGGCGTGCCGCACCCGACGATCGTTTCGGAGAGCGGCCGGGCAGTGGTGGCCTACCACAGCATGCTGATCTTCGGAGTGCTCGGCGTCTCGGAGCAGGGGGGCAACGGCGAGCTCAAGGAGCCGCCGGCCGACGTCGAGCAGCCGCTGCACGATCTCTTCGAGGCCTATCAAAACATCAACATCCGGAATCTGCTCGAGAGCTATCACGACGCCCAGCAGTCGCTCGACACGGCGATGAGCCTGTTTGCCAGCGGCTATCTGCCGCTCGATCAGCGGGCGGCCGTAGAGAACCTCTACTGGTCGATCTGTCGCAAGATCTTCAAGCTGGCCAAGCAGATGGACTACGTGCCGGAAGAGCTCGAAGGCCTCGAGGCCTCGCTCTCGGACACCTACTTCTGCAACTTCTCGCTCTTTCAATCGATCCCCGACAGCTGGGCGATCAAGCAACTCTTTCCCGTGATGCCGATCCACCGGCTCAACGAGCGGCCCTGCCGGCCGGCCGTGCTCGGCGACGTGACGTGCGATTCCGACGGCAAGATCGACCAGTTCATCGATCGCCGCGATGTGAAGCGCACGCTCCCGCTCCACGCCTGGCAGCACGAGCCCTACTACCTCGGCGCCTTCCTGATCGGCGCCTATCAGGAGATTCTCGGTGATCTCCACAACCTGTTCGGCGACACCAACGCCGTGCACGTGAGCACCGACGCCAAGGGTGATGTCGTGCTCGACGCCGTGATCAAGGGCGACACCGTCCGCGAGGTGCTCGACTACGTCGAATTCGACCCCAACCAGCTCGTGCAGCGGCTCCGCGAATCGATCGAGCAGGCGGTGCGCGAGGGCCGCATCTGCGACCAGGAGGCGGGCAAATTCCTGCGGTTCTACGAAGAGGGCCTCGGCGGCTACACCTACCTCGAGGAACCCTCGCAACGGTAAGCCCACGCGTAGGGCAAGCGTCCCGCCTGCCATGCCCCAAGAGGAGTGCACCGGCTTCGGGCTCCCCGAATCCCCTCGCCGGACGTTC
>JAIXPT010000154.1 GCA_027486095.1 Planctomycetaceae bacterium
CGACACCGGAATGCGCACGAGATTGAGCGCGTAGCCCGGGGCATCGGCCGAGTCGTCGCCCTCGTTCACCCGCCGCAGCTCGTGGAGATGGTGCAGATAGCGCGAGAGGTGGTCGAGCTGGAGCGTGGGCTCGATGGCGAGCGGCTGGTCGGCAAACTGCATGCCGGGTGGGAGCGCGGGCCCCGCAAAGGGCCCCGTGCGGGCGATCACGACGGGGTCGGCGCGGCCCACGGCCTCGTTGGTGGTGGGGAGCAGCGCCTGGATCGAGTTCACCACGCCGGCCTCGGGGGCGGCCACGAACTCGGGCCCCCGCCGCCGCCCCGACGCCGCTTGCAGGGCCATCGCCACCCCCAAAAACGATTGATCGCTGCGGCGGATCGCCGCCTGGCTGCGTTGCTCGAAGAGCGGAATCTGCTTCCGCATTTCGTCTTCATATTCGAGGCGGTGGCGCATGAGCCGGTTGTGCCCCCAGACGTCGGGCGCCTTGGCCACGATCGAGCCGTGGAGATTGATCTGCCGGTCGAGCCAGGCGATCTCCTTGCCGAGCCGCTCGATCTCGTCGTCGGCGCAGGTGTCGGGCCGTGCGCGATGAAACACCTTGAAGGGGGCGGCCAGGCCGTCGGCGAGGCGGGCGAAATCGCCGGCCGGGGCGGGGGGCGAAAGCAGGCACGCCAGCCCGCAGGCCAGCGAGATCGCGAATCTTTGCAGGCGATGCACCGGCAAACTCCTTGCGGATAGGCCCCTTCCAGGGGAGACTTCCCCCAAGTGATCGGTTTCCCGAACCGGTCGATTGATGAGAAGCGCTACGACCGGGCATCTCGCCTCACGCCGCCCACCTTGCCAGGAGCCTCCAACGTGCCATGCCCGCATCGGCATCCCGTGCAGTGCATCATTCCGCCCTACATCCTCGAGCACATGGCCCACTCGGCCGATCCGCACCTGCGCGAGATGGCGCTCGTGGCCCTGGCCGCGGCGAGCGCCGTGCGGGCGGTGCGGGCGTTCGCCCAGCAGATGCCCACGATGCTCGCGGCCCCCTCGCCGGCCGGCCGCCGCCACCGCCTCGTGTATGACGCCCACGGCCGCGACGACCTGCCCGGCAAGCTCGTGCGCAGCGAGGGCGAAAAGAAAACGGCCGATGCGGCCGTGAACGAGGCCTACGACTTCTCGGGCGACACGTTCGACTTCTTCCACTCGCTCTTCGGCCGCAACTCGCTCGACGACGCCGGGATGTCGCTGATCTCGAGCGTGCACGTGGGCGAGGCCGACGGCCGCGGCTACCAGCCGATGAGCAACGCCTTCTGGGACGGATCGCAGATGGCCTACGGCGACGGCGACGGCGCGGTGTTTCGCCGCTTCACGCGGTCGCTCGACGTGGTGGCCCACGAGCTCACGCACGGCGTGCAGGCCTTCACGAGCAACCTCGTCTACCGCGGGCAGCCGGGGGCCATCAACGAGCATTTCTCCGATGTGTTTGGCACGCTCGTGCGGCAGTGGCGGGCCGGCGAGGAAGCTGAGAAAGCGAGCTGGCTCATCGGCGTAGACGTGCTCGTGCCGGCGCCCACGAGGCGGGCGATCCGCGACATGGAGCACCCGGGCACGGCATTCACCGACGACCCGGCCCTCGGCAGCGACCCGCAGCCCGACCACATGAAGAAGCTCTACACGGGGCCCTCCGACTCCGGCGGCGTGCACATCAATTCCGGGATTCCCAACCGGGCCTTCGTGCTCGCCGCGCAGGCGCTCGGCGGGCCGGCGTGGGAACAGGCCGGCCGCGTGTGGTATGAAGCGATGCTGCAGCTTTCGCGCACGAGCCAGTTTGCCGATCTCGCGCGAATCACGGCCCAGATCGCCGGCGATTCCCTCGGGGCCGCGGCGAAGAAGGCCGTGAAGGCGGCGTGGAAAAAAGTGGGGCTCTGACCGCATGTGGATTTCGTTCACGCAATCGGGCGGATTCGCGGGGCTCGTGAAGCGCTGCCGCGTGGACACCGCCGCGCTCGAGCGTGAAGAGCGCGCACAAGTGGAGGCGCTCGTGGTCGCCGCCGGCTGGACCGAGTCGTGGCAGCGCTTCTCGGAGGGGCGCGACCGCTTCCAATACGAAATCACGATCGAACGCGAGACCACCGTGCACGTCGTGTGCGACGATTCCTGCGTGCCCCCCGAAGCCCGGCCGCTCGTGGCCTATCTGAAGGAACACGCCACTCCCCCGTAGCGACAGAGCTCCAGCTCTGTCGAATCCGGCCCGCATCCGACCCCGCATCCGACAGGCCTGGAGGCCCGTCGCTACAGAATCACACCCGCATCCGACCCCGCATCCGACAGGCCTGGAGGCCCGTCGCTACAGAATCCGGCCCTGCATCCGACAGGCCTGGAGGCCCGTCGCGCCACGTGGAGAACGAGCAACTCACATGCCCACCTGGGGACACTTCATCGGCCACGTCGTGGCCCGCTGGCACGACGACGGCCGCGACATGACGCTCGTCGAGCCCTTTGCGTATCTCGATGCCGCGGCCATGCGCTGGGACGCCCCCGCCGGCGCCGTCGTGAACGGCGCGAGCATTCCCCGGCCCTTCTGGTCGGTGATCGGCGGGCCGTTCGAGGGCCGCTTTCGCAAGGCCTCGGTCGTGCACGACGTGGCCTGCGTGGACCGCAGCCGGCCCTGGCAGCAGGTGCACCGGATGTTTTACGAGGC
>JAIXPT010000341.1 GCA_027486095.1 Planctomycetaceae bacterium
ATCGAGGTCTGGAGCGACACGGTGGCCGAGCCCGTGGCCGTGCGGTATGCCTGGGCCGACAACCCGGTGTGCAACATGTATTCCGCCGAAGGCCTGCCGCTGACACCGTTCCGCACCGATGACTTTCCGGGCATGACGGCCGAGTCGAAGTAGCCGCGTAGGAGAGATACCCCCGTCCCCGGTACACTGGCGATCGCATTTAAACCATGGAGGGTTTCAGCCGTGACACGTTTCTGCCGCCACGCTCACCCGGTGTTCGGTCTTGCTCTCGTCGTCGCGGCCGTGGCCGGCTGCAATGCCCGCCCGCTCGACGAGGGCCGTGCCGATGTGCCGGTGCGTGTGACTGCCTCCGCCGATCCCTCGCGGCACGACCTGCGTCCGATGCCCGACGTGATCACGAAGCCGAAGCCGTTTCGGCTTCCCGACGTGATCGGCGCGGTGCCCTCGCTCGAGCCGGTGACGATGGCTCCCCGCAACAGCCTCGTACTCCCCGCGAATCCGCGGGGCGGATCCTCAGGGGGCGTCTTGCCGCGCGACGTTCCGCAGGATCGGCCGGCCGTCGAAGAAGTGGCTGCCATGCTCCGCGATTATCTTGCGGCCTTCAATCGTCATGACGCGCCGGCGCTCGCGGCCCATTGGACGCCCACCGGTGAGAACATCGACCTCGACACCGGCGAGACGACCCGCGGCCGGGAGGCGGTGGCTGACGTGTTCGCCACGCTCTTCGCGGCGGATGAAGCCGCGCGGATCGATATCGACATCGAGTCGATTCGCCCGCTCCGCGAAGATGTCGCGGTCGTCGATGGCGTCACGAGCATCGCGTTTGCAGACGGTGGGGCGGGCCATGCCCCGCCTGCCGGCAGCCGATTCTCCGCCGTCGTGGTCAAGGAGGGCGGCCGCTGGATGCTCGAGAGCGTGCGCGAGGCCTCGCTGGCCGAGTCGCCCGTGCCGTCGCCCGCGCCGGGCCGGCCGATCGACACGCTCGCCTGGCTCGTGGGCGCCTGGGAAGACGCCGGCGAGGGGGTGACGGCGAGCACGCACTGCTTCTGGAGTGCGGGCCGATCGTTTCTCGTGCGCAGCCACGCGGTCACCTTCGATGCGGCCGACGTCGTGCGGCCGGTGGCGGGCGACGATTCGATCCCGGGCCTCCTGCCGCCCGGCGCCGGGCCGCGGCGCGAGATCACCGAGATCATCGGCTGGGATCCCGAGCGAGCGCAGCTGCGGTCATGGCTGTTTACGTCGGAGGGGCGGTTCGCCGAGGCCACGTGGGCGCCCGCGGGCGAAGGATGGCGGGTGCAGTTCGCCGGCCAGGGTGCCGATGCGGGTACGACGGGCAGCGTGGTCATCGAGCGGCTCGGCCCCGACGAGCTCGCCATCCGCTGTGAAGACGACGGGCTCGCCGACGTGATGCCGCCGGCCTGCGACTTCATGCGGACCGCCCGGCTGGGCGCCCCGGAATAGCCGCTTCGACATGCGCCGCACGCTCGAACTCGCGGCCAATGCCTTCCCGCTCTGGGTGCTTGCCGCCTGCACGCTCGCGCTCTTCCGGCCGGCCTGGTTCACCTGGTTTCGGGGCGAGGCGATCGTGGTCGGCCTCGCCGTGATCATGCTCGGCATGGGGATCACGCTCTCCGTCGCCGATTTTGCCCGCGTGGCCACGCGGCCGGGCACGGTCGCCGCCGGGTTCGTGGCGCAGTTCGCGATCATGCCCACGGCGGGCTGGCTCGTCGCCACGCTCTGCGATCTGGAGACGCCCTTCGCCGTCGGCCTGATGCTCGTGGCCTGCTGCCCGGGCGGCACGGCCTCGAACGTCGTCACCTACATCGCCCGGGCCGACGTCGCGCTCTCGGTGCTCATGACCACCTGCACCACGCTCGGCGCGGTCGTGCTCACGCCGCTGCTCACGAAGCTGCTCGCCGGCCGTCTCGTGGAAGTCGATGCCTGGGGGCTGTTTTTTTCCACGCTCCAGGTCGTGGTGCTGCCGGTCGCGGCCGGCGTGGCGATCAACCGCTTCCTGCCCGGGGTGGTGCGGGCCGTGCTGCCCGTCGCGCCCCTGGTGAGCGTGCTCACGATCGCCTTGGTGTGTGCGAGCATCATCGGGCAGAACGCCGCTGCGGTGCTCGAGAGCGGCCCGCGTCTCGTCGGCGCCGTCGTGCTCCTTCACGGGCTCGGATTCGGCGTGGGGTATCTCTTCGCCCGCCTCTTCGGCTACGACCGCACCGTGGCCCGCACGATCTCGATCGAGGTGGGCATGCAAAACTCCGGCCTCGGCGTCGTGCTCGCGCAGAAGCACTTCCCCGCGGAGCCGCTCACGGCAGTCCCCTGCGCGATCTCGAGTGTCATACACTCCGTGATCGGCAGCCTCCTCGCCGGCTGGTGGCGCGCGCGGCCGTAGGACAGGCTTTAGCCTGTCTCAACTCGCCCAACCCGGCGTCGGAGCCGGCGGTAGGCATGCTCGAATCCGGTCGTCTTGAGAGTACACAACTCGTGGGTTTTGATCGGACGCCCATAGTCCTCAGGGACTCCCTTCTTCTGCGCGTGCCCACCGACCGTCTCCGCCGCCTCCCCGTAGCGACAGAGCTCCAGCTCTGTCGATCGACAGGCCTGGAGGCCTGTCGCTACGTTTGAGGGAGGCTTCGGGCTCCCCGTGTCCCGGAGACGGCGTAGCTGACCAGCGCAGCCATGGATGGCGCAGCGCAGGCAGGTCCGAGTGAGCCGGAGCTTGGAGGGCGCAGGCGAACGTCCGGCGACGGGATATGGGGAGCCCGAAGCCGGCGCGCGTTCAACCGGCCGAACGTCCGGCGAGACGGTACGGGGCAACCCCGAGCCGGCGCCCACGTGTTGAAGTGACAGCTCTGAAGCCTGTCCTACTTACGCGGGGCCGGCTTCGTGGTGGCCATCTGGGGACGCTTCACGAAGTAGATCTTCGGGTCGTCCACCACCCATGGCGTGCTCCACGTCTTGCCGTCGTCCATCGTGCACACGTTGTAGAAAAACGTCTTCAGCCACTCGGTGCGGTAGCCGTAGGGAAATTGCGACGTGATGTGGTCGTCCATGGTGAGGTCATCGACACCTTGGCTCGCGAAGAAATGGATCATGCCGTCGGGCGTGAACGAGAGGCCAAGCGTCCACCAGCCAAGCTGGTCTTCCGGGATCGACGGGCCGCGGATTTCGCCGCCGTTCTTGCCGCTGCGCACGCGGATGTAGGCCTGCTGCGGGATGTTTTTCTTGGCGTTCGCCTTCTCGTAGCAGATGAACATGCCCGGCCAGTATTCCTCGAGGCCGAAGCGGCCCTCGTCGGGATGGTCGTCGCCGGTGATGATCGCGTGGGTGAAGCAGCCGGCGCGGAAGCCGAAGGAGGGGCCGCTCCGCTTCTCCCACTGTGCGAATGGCGGCAGGTAGACGCGCGTCACGATGCTCGGGCTGTCGGCCACGGAGATGCCGCGGCCGATCGAGCGGCTGGCGGCGAAGATCAGATCGTCTTGCTGCATCTGGTAGGTCACTTTGCCCGGGATGCCGGCGTGGAGCGACGAGATCAGGAGGCCGTGCGTGCTCCCCTCGAGGCCGGGGCTCGGCAGGGCGATCCGCTTGACGACGTCGGGCGTGCC
>JAIXPT010000370.1 GCA_027486095.1 Planctomycetaceae bacterium
ATGCTGCACGCTGGCGGCCGTCGGATCGGCGTGATGGTTGTTGTGCCAGCCTTCGCCCACCGCCAGCAGGGCTACCAGCCAGTTGTTGCGGCTGCCTTCGCCCGTGGCGTAGCTGCGGTAGCCGAACAGGTGGCTGAGCGAATTGACCGACCACGTGATGTGCCACACGAGCACGATCCGCAGAAACACGCCCCACACCACGACACTCGCCCCGAGCCACAGGCCCTCCGCGAGGCCACCGGCGAGCCACCCGGCCACGAAGCCAGCCAGGAAAAACAGCAGCACCTGGCCGAGCGCGATCACCACCTGCAGATAGCCGTATTTTTCCAGATTGAAATAAAAGCGGTCGCGGAGCAGGTCGGGCGCGAAGCGTTCTCTGAAGGCGAGCGTATCGATCTTCGGATTCACCATCAGGAGCCAGCCGAGGTGTGACCACAGAAACGTCACCAGCGGCGAATGCGGGTCGGGCACGTCGTCGGAATGGGCGTGATGCATCCGGTGCACGGCCACCCATTGCACGGGCGTGTCCTCCAGGCTGCAGATGGCGAGGGACGCGAGCGTGTATTCCACCCACTTCGGCGTGCGGAAGCTGCGGTGGGTGAGCAGGCGGTGGTAGCCGAGATTGATGCCGGCCCCGAACAGATGCACGCCCACGACGCAGGCCACCACGCCCGTCCACGAAAAAAGCCCGGGCAGCAGGGCGAGGCAGGCCAACACATGCACGACGCCGATCACGATGGCGTAGCGCCAGCGGATCCGGTAGGGGCGAACGGCGTCGGGCAACACTCCGCGGCGGTCGGCTGGCGGAGTATGGGCAGTGGCGAGTGCGGGCATGCGGCATCCTGTCGGGCGGGGATCTCGGTGTCGGCACCATGGGATGCCTGATCCACCAACCGCCGCAGCACACGATGCCGTTGCGATCACTGCGAAGCATGGACCGGGGGCCCGCTTCCTCTGCCCAGCATCTTCCGCGAGAAGCCGTGCGCACGGCAAGCGGAATCCCGGCCCGCTCGCCCGCCGCAGCCGAACTCGCCGGGAAGCCTTCGGCATGATCGTCACCACCGGCAGACTCGCGGCCTTTTGCCACGGGAATCCAAAAATTTTTGGGCGGCCGTGTGACACGGGAGCCCTCGGCGGCAACTCATCTCTTGTGAGCCGCTCCCGGCGGAGGGGGTGCGCTACACGGAGTTCCCACTTTTTCGCAAAGGACGATATTCGTATGGATCCCCAAATCATCAGTTGGATCGTGAGCCTGATCGCTGGCGGCGCCGGCGGAAACGTGGTCGGTGCCCTGCTCAAGAATCGCAATCTCGGCCCGATGCTCAACACGGTGCTCGGGCTCGTGGGCGGCGGCCTCGGCGGTAAGATCCTGCCCATGCTCGTGCCGGCCATCGGCACGCTCGTCGGCGACACGGACAATCTCGCCGGCACGGGCGGCCTCTCGGCGCTCGTCGGGGCCCTGCTGCCCCTGATCGTGGGCTACCTCAAGAAGCCCGCGACCACCTGATCGCACGGGTGGTGTACTGAGCGACGATCAACGCGGCCGGGGGACGTCTGGTCTCCCGGCCGCGGCTTTTGCCGCGGGCGCGTCAGGGGGCCAGGCGTTCGAGCTCCCAGCGATCGTCGGCGGTGCGACGAAAGCAGAGCCGATCGTGAAGCCGGCTCGGCCGGCCCTGCCAAAACTCGATCCGCTCCGGCACGAGCCGGAAGCCGCCCCAATGGTCTGGCCGCGGAATCGCCGCGTCGTCCGGATGCTCCGCTCGATAACGCGCGAAAAGCGTCTCGAGCGCCGCGCGGTCCGGAATCACCGCGCTCTGCGGCGAGCTCCAGGCTCCGATCCGCGACGTGCTCGGGCGGCTCCGAAAATACTCGTCGGATTCGGCCGCACTCGTGCGCTCCACGCGGCCTTCGATCCGCACCTGCCGCTCGAGCACGGTCCAGTGAAACGTGAGCGCCGCCTGGGGATTCGCCGCAAGCTCCCGGCCCTTGTGGCTGTCGTAGTTCGTGAAAAAGCAGAAGCCGCGGGCATCGAACCCGCGCAAGAGCACGATCCGCGCCGACGGCCGGCCTGTGGGCGTGGCGGTGGAGAGCGTCATGGCCTCCGGCTCGGGCACACCGGCGGCGACGGCCGCGTCATACCAGGCGGCGAACTGCCGAATCGGATCACGATCGACGGAGCCCTCGTCGAGGGCGGCCTGTTCGTATTCCTTGCGGGCGTGGGTGGTTCGGGAGTTCATGGCTTTCTCCAGTCGTTCATGATCGTAGCCGATCCAGACCAAAATGGCCGCGTCGGACCGCCTGTCTTTCACGCGGTCCGAGTCGGCTGGTCATGAGTGACCGGCGCCAGCTCGAGGCGGAGCTCGACCGGCCGTGAGGTACGGAGCGTTACTCGTGGCAACGGAATCACGGGCGACGGCTCGGCGAGCCGGCCCCGAAACCGCGCGAGGAGCGTGCCCACGATGATCTGCGACTCCATCATCGCGAAGCTGTTCCCGATACACGTTCGCGGACCGGCACTGAAGGGAAGGTAGGCAAACTTGTTTCTCTGCTCCTCGTGGCCGGCCTGGAAGCGTTCGGGACGAAAAGCCTCCGGGTCGCGCCAGAGCTGCGGCAGCCGATGGATCGCATACGGGCAAAAGATCACGAGATCCCCTTTTCGCACCCTCGTGCCAGCGAGGTCGTCGGGGCCGAGCGCCCGGCGGTCGAACATCCACACGGGTGGATAAAGCCGCAACGTCTCGGAAATCACGGCCTTCAACCGCGGCAGTTTTGGCAGATCAGCCACCCCTGGAGCCCGGCCAGCCGTCGCGGCGAGGAGCTCGGCGCGCAGGCGCTCCTGCTCATCGGGGTGCCGATCAAGGAGCACCCACAGCCAGGAGAGCGCATTCGCCGTCGTCTCGTGCCCGGCGATCAGGAGCGTCATTACTTCATCGCGCAATTGACTGTCGCTCATCACCTCGCCGGTCTCCTCGTCGCGGGCGAGCATCAGGATCGTGAGCAAGTCTCGGTGCGATGCTCCGTGCATCGCCGAACCAGCCAGGCGCCGCCGCTTCGTGGCGATCAGCCGAGTCACGATCGCATCGAGTACCGCGAGCGCCGGCTGCAGCCGGCGGTTGTTGGCAGTCGGCATCCACAGTGGCGCCCGCATCGGTGACGACACCCGTACGGATAGGCAAGCGAGGATCTCGGGAAACACGCGGTTGATCTCCTCGGCATCTCCGGCAAGATCGTCACCGAAAAGCGTCGCAGCCACGATCCGCAGCGTGACCTTCATCATGTCGGCAGAGGCGTCCACCGTCGTGCCCGCCCGGGCCGCTACTTCCCAATCAGTGGCACATTCGGCCGCCAGGCGCTCGATGATCGGTCCGAATCGCTGCACGCTTTCGCCATGGAAAGCTGGCTGCGAAATGCGCCGCTGTCGCTTCCAAAAGGCACCGCCGCTGGTCAGCATGCCGTTGCCGAGCACCACCCGCACGGCATCGAAGGCGGGCGTGCGCTTGTCGTAATTCGAAATATTTTCGAGCAAGACGTGCCGCACGATCGCCGGATCCGAGACGAGATGCCCGCGCTTCAGCCCGATCTTGAGCGGCACGATCTCCCCTTGCCGTGATCGGCGGCAAAATTCGCCGAGCGTATCCCGGGCCAGGGCTTCGAGGTCGCCGCCGATCACTTTCAAGACCAAGCTCATCGCCACCCTCCGACTTCCCAGCATGGCAGCCTGACGTGGCGCTGCAGCCAGTCATCGTGTCAGGCCGCCAATGCACACGGGCTGTCGTAGCCTACACCACCACACCGTGCCTTGATCACGACGGCACGCCAGCGACCCGCTGTCTTGCGGCACGTCACGCCGGCCGGCTTTCCGGCGGCCGACTGTGCCCATGCGGCACGATCTTGCCCGAGTCGCGGTGACGATCAGACTTCGCTCACTTCGTAAGCGCGAAGTCGAACGTGTTGTCGGGCTTGGCCTCGACCGTCGCCGTGAGGCCCGACGTCGAATCGTCGGCATACTTCGCGGGCAGCACGTTCTTGGGGTCGGGCGCGACGGCCGCCGGAGAGTCGCTTGCGGTTCCGCCCAGTTCGATTTTCGTGATCGCCACCCGGTAGTCGCCCGGCACGACGCCATCGCCGGGCGTGAACGTAGTGAGCCGGTACCGTCCGGTGGCGTCGGTCAATGCGATCGACCCGTGGCCATCCCCCGCGACGGGGTTGAACATCACCGTCGCGCTCGGCAGCGGCTTGCCTGCGAACGAAACGATACCCGTCACCGGAAACGTCTGCGGCAGCGGCGGCCGCCGCGCACGGGAACAGCCGCCGGCCACGACCACGCCGATCGCCACGATGGCGAGAGCAGCACACCTACCCGAGACAGACATCATGGCACAGCCCCGCGATGGCACGTGGAGACGATGATCAAGGCGAGGCCGCGACGATCGGAAAACGGGCATGACCATCAGTCGATAGAACCGACCTCTCCGCCCGCCCGCGAGCCGAGCGTGCCCCACAGGCTGTAGGTCGAGGGAGTGCCAGACGTATTGACGGCCCCGGAGTTGGCCGTAGTCACGGAGATGTAGTCCACCACGAACTTCACGGCGCCGTCGCCGAACGCCACGTTGACGCCTCCCACGTGTTCGCTCGTCGGTGCCAGCGACATCCACTGGCTGTTTTGTGGGTCGGTGGAGCCAGCGGCACTCGCGCTGCACGATGGCGAGTTGGGGGGCAGATGGGCGGTAAATCCGATGTTTTCCGCCGCACCGTCCGTCCAGCGAAACTGCGACGTGATCTTGTATTCGGTGCCGCTCGGATAGGTGTCGGAACCGAGCGTCCGGCAGAGGTTGGGGTCGAGCCGGGCGATGCCACGCTTCACGCTGATGCTGCCGTCGGAGATCAGCCCGGCTGCACGCGTCTCTTGGATCGGCCGGCAACGTTCGCTCAAGAGCAGCGTCTTGCTGAGGCCGTCGGTACAGTCTTTGTAGCGTACGCCGAAGGTCGCCTGATTGGTGCCCGTCGAAGCCGAGAGATAGGTGCCCATCGCCCACAGCCCGCGGGCGATCTGATAGCGATTGGCATGCGAGACCTGTTGGCCCGATGAGTGGCGGCCGGTCGCATCGCCGAGACATACGACGTAGTTGAACGTCGGCGCCATCGCCGCACTGAGCGGCGCCGCGTCGGACGGGCAGCGCAGCGACTGCGGCGCCTGATCCCAGACCGACCACGCCGAGTAGCCCGCCGGTCCGCCGAGCGGCCTGCCACCCATTCCCGACTGGATGCTCTCGAACATCGTCGCCTCCTCCATGAACGGCAGAAGATCGACGAACGCACTCCGGCGCCCCTGATTGTTGTTTCCGGGCCAGCAGCATGACCCTCCGGAGATGGCCGGGAGCTGCTTCTTCGCGTCGTGGTAGCCCTGCGTGGCCAACGCGAGCTGCTTGATATTGTTTGTGCAGCTCGACCGCCGTGCTGCCTCACGCGCCGTCTGCACCGCCGGCAACAAGAGGCCGACAAGCACGCCGATGATCGCGATCACCACGAGCAGTTCCACGAGCGTGAACGCCGGCTTCGCGCCGGGCCACTCGCTCCGGGCAGACGACATACGATCGAATGGTTTCACGGGTTCACTCCTGGCCGCCCGCCGGCAGCACGATGCGACGTCTGTTCCCACTTGAAATGCTAGCGCCCGACCCCCGCGAAACTACGGCAAAGAGCCCGGTTTCGGAGTCCCACGTTTATGCGACGTGCCGGCGACTTCTGGCCACCGGCGTCAGGCGGAGAGAAAGCGGCCCACGACGCCCAAAAACGCCGCTGGCGACTCCGCGTGCACCCAGTGCCCCGCCCCGGCGACGACCTCGATCGTGGCCTGAGGAAAGAGCCTCGCGATGGCGGCATGGTGCTCGGGCCGCAGGTAGTCGGACCGCTCGCCAGCGACAAACAGCGTGGGCCCGCCATACGCCCGGCCGTCTGGCATCTCGGGAAATCCCACGATCGCGGCAAAATTACGCTCGAGCGCGGCGAGGTTCACAGCCCACCCCAGGCCCTGCGGGCCAGCCGTGACGTTTTGCACGAGAAACGCCCGCACCGCCGGGTCGGTGATCGACGAGGCCAGGGCGGCTTCGACTTCGCCGCGCCGCGCGCAGGCTGCGAGCGGCACCTCCTGCATCGCGTGCAAGGCATCGATCAGCGTGGTCCTCGACGCTGCCGGCGCGATATCGACGACGATCAGCCGTTCCACGAGCTCCGGCTCCTCGAGGGCCAAGACCATCGCCGCCTTGCCCCCCATGCTGTGGCCGAGCACGGCCACCGGCCCACCCACGTGCGTGCGAATGAAGCGGGCGACATCGGCCGCGAGCGCCGGGTAGTCGTGCACATCGTCCCAGGGGCTCGCGCCGTGGTTGCGCAGATCGACGGTGAGCACTCGATGGCTCGGCGCCAGCGTCTTGGCGATCGAGGCCCAATTTCTTTTCGCCCCGAAGAGGCCGTGGAGCACGACGACCGCCGGGCCCGCGCCCCGGTCGTCGAACGCGAGATCGACGGTCATGCCGAGGCCCGGGCCCGGTCTTCCGCCCGCAGGGCGTCGAGCGGGGCCACGATCTCGTCCACTCGATCGTTGAAGAGGTCGCCGATGAGGAGATCGGTCACGTGGCCCTTCAGGTGCGGATGCTTTTTCACGAACCGGCCGAAATTGAAGCCTTCGTAGAATTCGCACACCAGCCGCCGCATCCGCTCCATGCCGCGCACGTATTCCGGGCCCCAGGCGCCGAGCTTCGCCGCCGACGTGTCGCCCGCGTCGAGGGCCGCCACGATCGCGTCGGCGGCCAGTTCGCCACTCTTGAGCGCGAGGAGAATCCCCGAGGAATAGAGCGGATCGAGAAACCCGAACGCATCGCCCACGAGCACCCAGCCATCGCCCGCCACGTCGCGCGAGCGATACGAATACTCCTTCGCCACCCGCACCGGGGCGGCCCGCTCGGCCGCCGCGATCTTCGGCTGCAGCCCCGGGCAGCGGGCCACCTCCTCGAAATAGATCGCTTCGGGATCTTTGGTGTGGCGCTCTTTGAAGAGATAGTCGTAGCCGGCGACCACGCCCACGCTCACCGTGCCGTCGTGGAGCGGGATATACCAAAACCATCCCTGCTTGTCGGCGAGTTGCAAGACAAGCGTGGCCCCCGCATCGCGGCCGGTGCCGCGCTCCGCACCTTTCCAGTAGGTCCAGATCGCCGCCTTCTTGAGCTCAGGATCCCAGTCGCGAAGCCCCAGACGGCTCATGATCATCGTGCCCTGGCCACTGGCATCCACGACCACGTCGGCCGACACGGTGCGCTCGACGCCGGCCTCGTCTGCCACACGCACGCCCGTGGCCCGGGAGCCGTCAAACAACACCTCGAGCACCCGCGTGGCTTCGTGCACGTCCACGCCGTGCCGCACGGCGTTTCGCAGCATCATCTCGTCGAACTCGCTTCGCACCACCTGCCAGGTGCGGGAGCTCTCCTGGGGCTTGTGGTCGGCGAAGTAGAAGGGCTCGGAGAGCGCGCCCTTTTCATTCACGAACTGCACCGAATGCTTCTCGATGAACGGGCTCGACCGCATCGCCTCGAGGATGCCCAGCCGCTCGAGCACCCAGAAGGTCTCGGGGATCAGCGATTCGCCGACATGAAACCGCGGGAATCGCTCACGCTCGAAGAGCGTCACCCGCCGCCCCTGCTGGGCCACGAGCGTGGCGGTGGTCGCGCCGGCCGGGCCGCCGCCGATCACCACCACATCTGCCGATTCTGGCACCACGCCGACCATGCGATCCTCCGGATTACCGTCATCTATTGATAGCCCGCCCCGCCGGCCGAGGCCAGTCAGCCGATCCGGCGTCGGAGCACGACCAGCGGATCGGCCTCGTCGCGGGCGTGGCCCAGGCTCATCGGCTTGGCGAGGATCATACCTGCCACGAAGCCGGCCACGTGGGCCGAGTAGGCGACGCCCCCGCCGCCGCCGCTGGAATCGAACACCCCGCTGATCACCTGAAATAAAAACCAGATGCCCACGGCCACGTAGCCCGGCACATCGACCATCATCCGCACGAGGATCACGCTCACGCGGCGATTGGGGTGGAGCACGAGGTAGGCGCCGAGCACTCCGGAAATCGCCCCGGATGCCCCCAGGCAGGGGGTGAGGGCCGCCTCGCCGGTGGCGTTGAAGGCCACGAACGCCAGCGACGCCAGGACACCCGTGGCCAGATAGAAGAGCAGATATTTGAGGTGGCCCATGTCGTCTTCGACGTTGTCGCCGAAGATCCACAGAAACCACATGTTGCCGGCGAGGTGCATGAGGCTGCCGTGCATGAAGATCGCGGTGAAGAGCGTCAGCCACACCGGGATCGGCGTCGGTTTGAGCCCCGGCACCGTCACCTCCATCACCTGCCCCTGCACGGCGATCTCGCGGACTGCCGGCTCCGTGACCACGTCGCGGCCAGAGAGGATCTCGGCCGGCACCTGGCAATAGGCGAGCGTGAAGTTTTCGTCGGCACCCATTTTCTGGAGCACGACGAACACGAACACATTGGCCGCGAGCAGGGCGATCGTCACGAACGGAAACAATCGCCGATCGGAGTTGTCGTCGCCCACCGGAAACACCATCGCACGCACTCCACGAGAAACGTCGGCACCAACTGTCTCGTGCCGCCGCGGCTCATGAGACTAGCAGCAAACACCGCCGCCTGCGCGCCACAAGATCATCCGCTGGCCGTGGCCGGACCGTGGCGAAAGAATGCCGCGGGGCAAGGCTTCTGAGCCTGGAAAGGCGGCCACCATGGCCCGCTTCTGTGAAAGCCGCAGGCGGCTTGCACGCCTGAGCGAACTCGAGACGCTCGAGTCGCGGTTTTTGGCGGCGGTCGATCTCGACCCCACCCCGCCCGCCACGGCCCGCATCATGTGGAACGGCCGCGAGGCCGACATGGTGCGCGATGCCTGGATCGTGCAGGCCGCCTCCCCGGCCGCGACGGCAGCCGATTTCGACCTGCCCGCCGCATGGCAGGCACGGCCGCTCGGCGCGGGCTTCTTCGCGCTCGCCGCCCCCGGCGCGGGTGTCGCGGGCGTGGTGGGCTGGGCCAGCCAGACCGCCACGGTGGCGCTCGTGGAGCCCGACTTTTCGCTCGGCGCGGCGGCCCTGCCCGCCGACCCCGCGTTTAATCAGCTGTGGGGCCTCCGCAATGCGGGCCAGGCTGGCGGCAGCCCCGGCGCCGACATTCGCGCCGAGGCCGCCTGGAATGTCACCACGGGGTCGCGGGAGGTCGTCGTCGCCGTGATCGACACCGGCGTCGATACCGGCCACCCCGATCTCGCCGCCAACATCTGGCGGAATCCACGGGAGATTCCCGGCGACAACCGCGACAACGATGGCAACGGCTACATCGACGACGTCGTGGGCTGGGACTTCGCAAATGGCGATGCCGACCCGATGGACGACAACGGGCATGGCACGCACGTGGCGGGCACCATCGGGGCCGTCGGTGGCAATGGCGTCGGCGTGGCCGGGGTGGCGTGGCAGGTGTCGATCATGCCACTGAAATTCATGAGCGGCTCGGGCCGGGGTACGACGAGCAGCGCGATCGCCGCAATCAACTACGCCACCATGATGCGGCGCGATTTTGGGATCAACGTGGTCGCCACCAACAACAGCTGGGGCGGGGCGGGCGATTCCCTCGCACTGCGGTCGGCGATCGCCGCCGGTGGCAACGCTGGCATCTTGTTCGTGGCGGCCGCCGGCAACAGTGCGGCCGACAACGATGCCGCTCCATCCTATCCGGCGAGCTTCGCCGATCCGGCGGTGATCGCGGTGGCGGCGAGCGACCGCACGAACAGGCTGGCGGGCTTTTCGAATTTTGGTGCCACGGCGGTCGATATCGTGGCGCCCGGGGCCAGCATCTATTCCACGTTGCCCGGCGGCTCCTACGGCTCGTACAGCGGCACCTCGATGGCGACGCCGCACGTCACGGGCACGGTGGCGCTGCTCGCCGCGGCGGCCCCCCGGGCCCCTGCCGGCGACATCCGCACGGCGATTCTCTCGAGCGCGACGCCCGTCGCGGCGTTCACCGGCAAAGTGGCCACCGGCGGCCTGCTCAACGCAGCCGCGGCGCTCGCCCGCCTGCGCGCTGCGTCGTCGGCGTCGTCGGTGCCAGCGACAACCCCTGCCCCACCACTGCTGCCCACACTCGCACCCGTCCCCACGCCGGCCCCCGCCCCCATGCCCGCGCCGCCCCGTCGCGAACCCCTCGATGCCGGCGACACCCGGGCAACAGCGCTGCCGGTCGTGGCCCCGGCCAGAATCGCGGCCCGCATCGGAGACGGAACCGCCGGCCCGCGCGACGTCGATTTCTTTCGGCTTTCACTCCAGGCCGGCCAGACACTCGTCGCCGATGTCGATGCCCGCGCGCTCGCCGGCTCATCGACACTCGACAGTTCTCTGCGCGTGTTCGACGCCACGGGCCGGCTGCTGGCCCGCAACGACGACACGCCGGGCAGCCTCGACAGCCTGATCGTGTTTCGCGCCCCGGCGACGGGCACGTATTTCATCAGTGTCTCGGGAGTCGCGGGGTTCTCGCGGACACCCCTGCGGCAGATGAAAGGCGGAGCCACGGGCATCTATGAGCTCGCGCTCAGTGTGCTGGCGCCGCTGCAGTCCCGCACCGCTGGCCTGCAGCCCTTCGGCCAGAGTGACGCCGCGCCGCCTGCTCGCCATCCAGACACAGGACCCGCGACGGCGTTTGGGCACTCCGCCGATTCAGGCGGCGGCAGGCCCGTTCCACAGTCTGCCCGGGAGCTCGGCTTTCTCGCCCTGGCACTCGACGCCACAGCTCGGCCATCAGCCGTGCAGCCCACGCGCCGGCGCTAGCCGGCTCAGCTCTGCTGCGGCATCTTGGCCGTGACGCGCGGCTTGGCAGGCGAACCGCCTGCCTCGACCTCTTCGCGCCGCTTGGCGATCCAGCCGTCTACGCTCCACGGCCCGCCGCCGAATGCGATAAGCGAAAGCAGGCCACCGCCGATCGCCATGTTTTTCATGAATTGGATCGTCTGCAACTGCCGCTGCGTGGGATCGACGAACTTCCAGAAATCGTGGAAGTAGTAGGTGGCCGCCACCAGGAACACGAGCAGGAAGAAGGCGCCGATCCGGGTCCAGGCGCCGAGCACGAGCGACAGCCCGCCGAGCAGTAAGAGGCCGATCGCCCCCACGAGCGCGAGCGTGGGGAGCGGCACGCCCTCCTGCTGCATGTAGTCGGCCGTGGCCTTGAACTGCAAAATCTTGTTGCCGATGGCGCTCGCCAGGAAGATCGCCGCGAGCATCAGGCGGGCGAGGAGCGACACGAATCCCTTCGCGACGGCTGCGAGCTGTTCCATTCGTGGGGTCCTCCTGCATGGGCCGGGTTCGAGCACGCAGATCGTCGCCCATGGCGGCAAAGCGAGGCAAGGCCAAAAACCTCCGTAGGACAGGCTTCAGCCTGTCAGCCCATGGCTCGGAAGACAGGCTAAAGCCTGTCCTACGCCGCCGGCTCGTTCACGACAGGCTGAACCCCGTCGCTACGCCGCGGGCTCGTCGCGCGTGATGCAGTGCAGGGCCCCGCGGCCGCGGACAAGCTCGGTGCACACGACCGGCTCGATCACCCGCCCCGGAAAGCACGCCGCGAGCGTGCGCAGGGCCGCGTCGTCGGTGGCTCCTCCAAACACCGGCACCGCCACGAAGCCGTTGCCCACGTAGTAATTGAGGTGGCTCGCCGGCAGCTGCGTGCCTTCGAACGCAAACCGCGGCGGAATATCGATCGGGATCACGTCGAGCTGCCGTCCTCGGGCATCGACGAGCCCGCGCAGACGTTCAAAATTCATTGCAAGCGCCGCATGATTCGGATCGAGCGTATCGGGCTGGCGAGCGGCCACCACGCGGCCGGGCGCCACGAACCGCGCGAGCTGGTCGATGTGGCCGTCGGTGTCGTCGCCGGCGAGCTCGCCGCCCACCCAGAGCACGCGGTCGATGCCGAGGCGATCACGGAGCATCTCTTCGATCCGGGTCCGCGACACGCCGGGATTCCGGGCCGCATCGTCGATGCAGCGATGGTTGACGAGCAGCGTGCCTTCGCCATCCGTCTCGAGGCCGCCCCCTTCGAGCACGAGCCCGCCATCGATCGCGGCGAGGCCGAGCCGCTCGGCGATCGCCCGGCCGAGGGCTGCGTCGGCATCCCAGGGCGGGTATTTCCCGCCCCAGGCGTTCCAGCCCCAGCAGACGGCGGCGGGCCGGGCACCCGCCGCGGGCACGCGCGGCACGATGAACACGGGGCCGGTGTCGCGGAGCCAGGAATCATTCGTGGGCAGATCGTGAAACTCGATGTTCATGACGCCGTCGAGCCGCGCTCGCGCCTCGGCGAGCACCGATCCCGTCGCCACGATCCGCACCGGCTCGTAGCGGGCGATGAGCCGGGCCACCTTCGTAAACACGCCGGGGATCACGGCGAAATCGCCGAGCCACGTGGCCCGGCGATGCGGCCAGGCAAGCCACGTGGCCGCGTGCGGCTCCCACTCGGCCGGCAGGCGGTAGTTTGAGCGCGCCGCAGCCATCATGCCCCGCCCCACCGCGCGACGAGGCCGCCATACGCGTCGATTCGCCGGTCGCGGAAGAAGGGCCAGCGGGTGCGTGACCACTCGATCCGGTCGAGGTCGCACTCCACGACGATCGTCTCGGGCGTGTCGTGCCCGGCCCGAACGAGCTGCTGGCCATTCGGCGCATAGACGACGCTCGCGCCCCAGAATCTCAAGCGTCCTTCGCGGCCGGTGCGGTTCACCGCCACGACGAACACGCCGTTGGCGATCGCGTGGCTTCTGAGCATCGTGTCCCACGACTCATATTGCTCGTGGTGCAGCTTCTCCTCGCCATCGAGCCAGCCGATCGCCGTGGGGTAGAAGAGCACCTCGGCCCCGGCCAGCGCCGTGAGCCGGGCCGCCTCGGGATACCACTGATCCCAGCACACGAGCGGACCCACGTTCAGCCGGCTCGTGGCCACGCTCATGAACCCCGTGTCGCCGGGCGCGAAATAAAACTTCTCGTAGTAGTGCGGGTCGTCGGGAATGTGCATCTTCCGATACACGCCCGCCGTGGAGCCGTCGCGGTCGAAGATCACGGCCGTGTTGTGAAAGAGGCCGGGCGTGCGGCGCTCGAACACGCTGCCCACGAGCACCACGCCGTGCTTCCTGGCCGTGGCGGCGAGCAGCTCCGTGAGCGGGCCCGGCACGGCCTCCGCTTCCCGAAACTTCTCGTGGTCTTCGGCCTGGCAGGGATACTCGCCCGCGAAGAGCTCCTGCAGGCAGACGACCTCGGCCCCGCCGGCCGCCGCCTCGGCGATGCCCGCGAGGGCCTGGGCGACGTTGTGCTCGCGCGCGGCCGTGCACACCGCCTGCACGAGGCCGATGCGGACGACGCGGCTCATCGCTCCGCCGCTTCGAGCTTCGCCGCCGGCACGGGAAACTGCTCGGCGAGCTCGGCCACCTCGGCCTTCGTGGCCGCCACGAGCTTCTCGTCGGCTGGGCTCTTGAGCGCCCGGAGGATCCAGGCGGCGATCTGCTGCATCTCGGCGCCGCCCATGCCACGGGTGGTGAGGGCGGGCGTGCCCAGCCGGATGCCGGAGGGGTCCATCGGCTTCCGCTCGTCGAAGGGAATCATGTTTTTGTTGCAGGTGATGCCGCAGCGGTCGAGCGTCTCTTCGGCCAGCTTGCCGCCGATGCCCAGCGGCGTCACATCCACGAGCATCAGATGGTTGTCGGTGCCGCCGCTGACAAGCTTCACGCCGCCGCGGGCGAGCTCCGCCGCGAGCGTGCGGGCGTTCTCGACGACCTGCTTCGCATAGGCCTTGAACTCGGGCCGCAGGGCCTCGCCGAAGGCGATCGCCTTGCCGGCGATCACGTGCATGAGCGGGCCGCCCTGTTGCCCCGGGAACACCGAGCGATCGAGCAGCTTCGCATTCTCGGCCCGGCACATCGCGATGCCGCCGCGCGGGCCGCGGAGCGTCTTGTGGGTGGTGCTCGTGACGAAGTCGGCCACGGGCACGGGGTTGTCGTGGATGCCGGCGGCCACAAGGCCGGCGTAGTGGGCCATATCGACCATCAGCTTCGCCCCGACCTCGCGGGCGATCTCGGCGAACTTCCCGTGGGGAATCTCCCGCGGGTAGGCGCTCGCGCCGGCGATGATCAGCTTCGGCTTGTGCTCGCGGGCGAGGCTCGCGATCTGGTCAAAGTCGAGAAGGTTCGTATCGCGCCGCACACCGTAATGCACGAAGCGATAGAGCACGCCCGAGGCGTTGAGCTTCATGCCGTGCGTCAGGTGGCCGCCGTGGGCGAGGTCGAAGGCGAGCACGGTGTCGCCCGTCTGGATGGCCGTCATGTAGACGGCCGCATTGGCCTGGCTGCCCGAGTGGGGCTGCACGTTCACATGCTCGGCGCCGAAGAGTTTCTTGAGCCGCTCGCGGGCGAGGTCTTCGACTTTGTCCACGAACTCGCAGCCGCCGTAGTAGCGGTGGCCGGGGTAGCCCTCGGCGTATTTGTTGGTGAGCACGCTGCCGACAGCCTGCATCACGGCCGGGCTCGTGAAGTTTTCGCTCGCGATCATCTCCAGGCCCTCGGCTTGGCGGGTATGCTCGGCGGCGATCGCGGCCCAGACATCGGGGTCTTCGAGTTCCACGAAGTTGGGAACCGCGGTCTGGGCTGCCGAGTTGGCTGCGATGCTCACGGGAATCCTCCTTGGTGCGGGCTTGGTGCAGCCGGGGCGGGGCGAGACCTCGAATCCATGAATTATGGTCACCCGGCCACCCCCGTCAACGAAACCGCATTTCGGCCCAGCCACGTTCACCGTTCCCAGAGCCGGAATTCAACATGCTTGGCGGCCCCCCGAAAGTCTTTGTCGGTCGTGAGCAGCGTCAGATCATGCCTGCGGCAGAGTTGGATGAGCAAAGCATCGATCGTGCCCACCTGCACTCCGCGGCGGCGGCACAGGTTACGCACCTCTGCCGCCTCGATGTGGTCCTCACGGTCCGGCTGCAGAAAGCCGAGCGCTGCCAGCTGCTCGACAAGCTGGCCTCGGGCCCGAGGCCCGGCGAACCCTTGCAAGAGTTCCTGCAGGATGAACCCTGTCGTGAACACCTGATCCGCACCGACAAGCGCGGCCCGAAGCGCATCGACTTCCGGCAAATCGTGCCTGGCATCGCGGCGGAGCGCCAGCGACCAGACGCTCGTATCCACAAGCAGGCTCATCGCCGGCGGGCCCGCTCGGCTTTGTAATCAAACGACGCGTCCCACTCCAGCTTCCCGAAGAGTTCGGCGACCCGCCGTTGCTCACGACGCGCGATGAACTCCTGAAGGGCGCGGGTCACGGCGGCCTTCTTGGTGGACTCGCCGCTGACGCGAAAGGCACGGTCCAACAGGGCCGGGTCGAGTGCGAGATTCGTCGCCATGCGTAATTCCTTACACATGAGCCTACACATACGACTGTCCGTAGTCAATGCGACGCCGACGCTGTCGCGATCGATCAGGCTCGGTTCGCGGCTGACTGCCCCGGCCGCCTCCTCGGCCTGCAGAGAACGACCTGAAACCTTTGCTCAGTGTCGCCTCCGCTGACCGCAGAAAAGACTCCCGCCACCTTTCCCTCGTCCGAAGGATAGAACGCATTGCTCGCGAACGGGTTCGTGGAACTTTTTAACGCTCCGATATCCTCCGTCCCACAGTTTTTTTCGGTGCCTCAGGTCTTTTCACCTTGAGATGCAGCGTGCCGGTCTTTGTGTCGACTTTGAGCGGTGATGTCTTGAACTTCGCGTATTCAATAGGAACAAGCTCTTCGGGCAGTGGCATGCGATTTTCTCCACTTAGTAAAACCCTATGAGTGCCCTGCACAACCCCATCGCCAGGCTTCCGAGTCGTCGCGGACATAAATACGCCCGTTTTCACATCCACGCTGGCGAATCCGGGCCGTGGAAATAGGCCGGGGCTAATCGACGGCACAAGAGGGACAAAGGTGAGTTGCAGCGCTTTCACCGGGATGACCTGTCCATCTTCGTAGAGCACGTCTCCTGATACACGCTGGAGGGTATAGGGATCCGTTCCGTTGCTCCAAAACACCCGTGATCCCACGAGGCCTAATAAGCCAACCCCGGCGCACCCTAAAGATATGAGCCGCATCAGCGACGATGTCATGGCTCATTCCCTGATTTCAGGCGGGCAAATGCTATGACCATCACATTTCGTCTGATGGCACAACCTGTCCGTCCGCAGACAGCATCAGCCGATCCCACACCGACAAATTAGAGGAATCGCTCGGAAGAACCTGGACGTTGTCAGTGATCCAGCGAACCGATCCGTCGACCATACCAGCGAACACACCTCCTGCGTGAAGGCTTCGGGCAGTCGCCTGTCCAGCTTGGGCTGGCGTGTGTCCGTAGCAGCCCATGTTTTGTTTGACCAAGGCATCAAGACCCCCGACAACGGCTCGCACTTGGTCGCAATTGAATATGTCATCGGCACCTGGCTCCACGCAGTTTGGTCCGTAGGCGTCGCCCTCTATCCCCCCATGGGCCCATACCGAGGAAGCTCCAGCTAAACCCATCGCCCAGACACCTCGGTTGTCCGCAGGCGTAAGGCCGGCCCGAATCTCAACAACGAGAACCGTTCTTGTAGTTCCGTCAGTGATCTCGCGCATCGTAGCCGCTCTGTTAAAACCCATCACTCCTCGCCTAAAAACATTGTTCCAACCCTCAGGGGTCGCGCCTGTGTTCCAACTGGGGACATTTGACGGGCCAAGACTTGCGTTGACTGCGTGGTTTCCTCTCGCCCAGTTGTCACCCCACGCCGACGTCGCCGCTCCCTGCGAACCCATGAACGGACCGCTGTTGTAGGAATCCGTTGGGCACAGCAACGCCGGCAGCCTCGTGGCTCGAATACCTGAGTTTGATGAATGAACAGGAGACAGCAATCGATTGTACGAGTCCTGCAGACGCTGCTCTTCAATAAACGGCAGCAAAGAAATAACCCAACTTTCTCGCAGCGATGAAGCGTTGACGTCGGCAGGATTGCTTCCTACGTTCCCTGTAATCGCAGCGGGAAAACGTTTTTTGGAAGACTCGTGGTTTAGCAAGGCAAGCGCGGTCTGGCGTAATTTGCTCTGGCACGATAATCGCCTTGCCGCTTCCCGCGCGGCCTGTACGGCGGGCAGGAGCAAGCCGATCAACACTCCGATGATGGCGATAACGACGAGGAGCTCCACCAGCGTGAAGCCGCTGCGTTTCGCTCCCGCCTTGTCGCCCGGCTGCGGTCGGGCCACTTCGTGCAAGTCCGGCACCTGGTTGACGGGCGTCCAGTCGCCGAGCACCCGCTCCCGCACGAGGTCGTCGGGATTCACGAACCGCAGGAGCACCGCCGCCCGCAGGTCGCGGATGGTGACGGGCCCGTGCACATGGCCCGCGTGTCGATAGAACCAGTCTCTGAGCATGGGATAAGCACCTCGCTACCATCCAAAGCGGACGGGGCGCACGAAGCGGCCAAATTTTTTGGGCAACGAAAACCGCTGGAACACATCCTCCGCAGGGGGTAGCCTACCCGCCGTCCGTTCTCGTTCCAGCCTCGGGGACACGCATGGCAGCCGACGACGTCGAACCCCGCATCGGCGCGCTGCTCGAGCGGCTCGCTGACGGCACTGCGGATGCGAACGCGATTCGCTCCGAACTCTTCGACATCGCCTACGCGCGGATGCAATCGCTCGCCAGCCGGATGATTCGCGGCTTTCCCGCCGTGCGCCGCTGGGACGACACGGCCGACGTCGTGCAAGCCGCGGCGCTGCGGCTCCATCGAGCGCTCGCCGACGTCGATCTCCGCGACCCGCGGCACCTGCTCCGGCTCGCTGCGCTCCAGATCCGCCGCGAACTCCTCGACCTCGCGCGCAGGTATTCAAGCCCCGATTCGTTCGCCGCCCACCAAGAGACGAACGCGCTCGCCACGGCCGATGGCGTCGTGATGAAGGTCGATCGCGCCGCTGATCCCTTGGCCGAGCCTGCCGACCGTCTCGAATCGTGGACACGGCTCCACGACGCAGTCGCAACGCTGCCGGATGATGACCGCGAACTCTTCGAACTCGTGTGGTTCATGGGTGCCACGCAGCACGACATCGCTGCGCTCACGGGCTCCTCGCCCCGCACCGTGCGCCGGCGGTGGGACGAGATCAAGCGCCGGCTCGTCGCGGCACTCGATGGCGACAATCCCACGGCGTGAGACTGTTTCGTTCGATGGACGAATCCCCTGAAACATCGCTCGGTGTCGAATCGCTGTGGCGCGCCTGCGGCCTCGCCAGCGAGGCCGCCGATCTGCCCGACCCGCTGCTCGGCCGCGACGTGGGCGGCGTCACGCTCGTGCGGATGATCGCCGAGGGAGGGATGGGCCGCGTCTATGAGGCAACGCAAGCGAAACCCGCCCGCACCGTCGCCGTGAAGGTGCTGCGGCCTGGGCTCATGTCACGCGAAGTGTATCGGCGCTTTGCCAACGAAGCCGAGATCCTCGGACGGCTGCGGCATCCGGCGATCGCGCAGGTCTATGCAGCCGGCGCGTTCACGCTGCTCGACACGCAGGTGCCGTATTTCGTGATGGAATACGTGCCCGACGCCCTGCCGATCACTAAGTTTGCCCGCGAAAAAAACCTGCCGCTCGCCGCGCGGCTCGATCTCTTCGCCACGGTGCTCGATGCCGTGGCCCACGGCCACGCCCAGGGCGTGATCCACCGCGACCTGAAGCCCGGCAACATTCTCGTGGACGGCTCCGGGCGGCCGAAGGTGATCGACTTCGGCGTGGCCCGCGGCCTCGACCGCGAAGACGCGACCACGCTCACGCAGCTCGGCCAGGTGCTCGGCACGCTGCAGTCGATGAGCCCCGAGCAGGTGGCCGCCGCGCCGCACGCCGTCGATGCCCGCAGCGACGTCTATTCGCTCGGGGTCGTGCTCTACGAACTGCTTGTCGATCAGCCTCCCTACGATCTACGCGAGACGTCCGTCGTCGAGGCCGCCCGCATCATCCAGGAGCGACGGCCGGCGTCGCCGCATACGCTCCGCCGCGAGATTCCCCGCCGCGTGAGCGCCGTCGTGGATCGCTGCCTCGCGAAGGATCCGGCCCGGCGGTTTGCATCGGCTGCCGAGTGCGCGGCCGCGCTGGCCGAGGCCCGCTTACGGCCCGAGCCGCCGGCGCTCGCACGGCGCTGGCTGCCCGCGGCAGCGGGTGCGGCGGCCGTCACGGCTGCCGTGTGGCTCCTGCCGCGGGCTCCCGATCCGCCACGGCCTGCCCCCGCGGTTGCATCGCCGGTGCGCTCGAGGCCGTTGCCCGCCGCCCGCTTCGAGTTCGCCACGATCGATGCCGCCGATCCGCATCTCGTCGAGGCTGTCGGCGTGCGGAAGTATCGCGAGTGGCAATCGCCGCCGATCGTCTACTGGGGCCCGATCGCAAACCGATCTCCCACATGCCTCACGTATCGCTTCGACTTCCCCGCGCCCGCTGCGGCGATCCATCTGGTGGCGAGAGCGTCGTGCTGGGACTTCTTCCACGAGCCGGGTGGGATCGGCCGCGGCGCCGCCGCGATCGAGGTGTCGGGCGACGGGGAAACATGGCACATGATCCGCAACGGCCTGGAACCGCGGCTCTGGGGCGCCGGCTGGGATATCGACGAGCCGGTGCCCGCCGCAGCCTGTGGCGCCGCTTCGCTCTGGGTGCGCGTGCGGCTGCTCGCCGACGACGCCCCGAACGTCGCCTACACCACCGCCCAGTTCGGCCGCACGATCGCCCCGGCGACCAAGCCCGTGTTCGCCGTCATGGCACCGTCGCGCGACGCCGCAGCCGCGCACGATAACTGAGCGAGACGGTCTCCAGAAATCGCAAACACTTCCACGGGCACAGCCCGCACGGCCTTGGGCATGGCCACAAAGGGCACGTTGCGGCCTTGTTTTTGGATCTCGCCGAAGCTTCACGTATGATCGTGGTATATGACCACTGCCAGGCGATATCAGCCGCATTACACGGTAGAAGACTATCGGCAATGGGAGGGCCGTTGGGAGCTGTGGGCAGGCGTGGCGGTGGCGATGTCGCCGAGCCCCTTGGGGCGGCATGCCAAGCTGCTCGGCAGGCTGGTGGCGGCACTCGGTAACAGCATCGAAGCGGCCGGGTGTGCGGCGACCGTGCTGGTCGAAATCGACTGGATCATTGCCCGTGACACGGTGGTGCGGCCAGACGTGACGGTGGTCTGCGGCCCAGAGCCCGAAGGGCATGTGGAAGCGGCGCCTGCGCTGGTCGTTGAGGTCCTCTCAGAGGCGACGCGTGACCGCGATGTCGTGTTCAAGCGATCGCTCTACGAGGCGCAGGGCGTGCCGACCTACCTGATCGCCGATCCCGAGCAGCGAACGCTTCACGTGCTTTCGCTCGGGACTGACGGCCGCTACGTCGGCAGTCTTGGCGATGCGACGGCCATGCCGCCGGTTCTCGGGCTGTGTCGCGACTGTCAAATCACTCTCGACCCAGCGTGGCTGTTTCGCTGATCAGCGTGTATCGGGCAGAGAGGTGTCCTTCCTCGGGGCTCGCGGGGGCTTCGCCGCCCCGCTCACTCGAAGAGCAGCGGCTCGGGCATGAATGTCACGATCGGGATCAGGAGCGACGCGAGCCCGAGGAGCGTGCGGGCGAGGCCGAGCGGCCGGCCGTCATCGCGGATCGGCGGATGGTCGGTGCCCATCAAGGCCACGATCACCACCATCGCGATCCAGTTGGTGCGGCCGAGCACGACGATCGCCGCGATCGCGGCCAGCAAGATGCCGCGGGCGAGCCAGTGGGCCCGCCGGCCGAACATCGCATAGCTCACGTGGCCGCCGTCGAGCTGACTCACGGGGATCATGTTGAGCCCCGTCACGAGCAGGCCCACCCAGCCGGCCATGAAGAGCGCGTTGGGGGCGATGCTCGCACCCGGTGCGAGATCGGGCCGCAGCCACGACTGCATCCAGGCGGCGACGGGGGGCGTGGCAAACGGGCTCGCGGCGACAGGCGTGCCGGTGAGCATGCCGGCGGCGAGCACGGGCAGCGCCACCACGAGCCCGGCGATCGGGCCGGCGATGGCGATGTCGAAGAGCTGCCGGCGGTCGGCCCGCGAGCCCTCCATGCCGATCACGGCGCCGAGCGTGCCGGTGAGCAACACGGGCATCGGAATGAAGAGCGGCAGCGTGGCAGGAATCCGGTGCACGACCGCGGCAATGAAGTGCCCGGCTTCGTGCGCCCCGAGCACGCCGAGCACGGCCACCATGTAGACGAGCCCTCGTTGCCAGTGCGCGCCGAGTTGCCCGGCAAGATCGGCATCGATGCCGAGCACCACGGGCTCCCAGCCCACCACGCCCGCCGCAAACGTCGTGGCGGCCGTGGCCAAAAAGAGCAGGGCCTGCAGCCGCATGGGCCGCCGTGGGGGCGGGGATTCGATCGTGAAACGCGGCAGAGGTGGCTGCATAGCCGGCGAGAATACAGGTTTTTGCAGGGCACTGGTAAACTGCGGGGCCCTCCCCTTTGGCACGGAGACTTCGCCATGCGTCGCTCAGCTCGGCCTCTTTCGTCCGGCACCCGTCCGCTGGCTGTGATGCTGGCGGGCGTGGCGCTCCTCGCCGCGCCCGGGCCGGCCCGCGCGGCAGAGCGGCAGGTGCTCGCCGTCGCCGCGATCGACAGTTATGCCGACCTTAAAAAACAGCTCGGCTGGTTCGGCACCCAGATCGACAATCCGGGCCTGGCGGCGATGTTCGAATCGCTGCTCATGCTCTCCACCCAGGGCCGCGGCCTGGCCGGGCTCGATGTCAAACGGCCGCTCGGGATCGTGGTGACGAGCGACGGCGCGGACCTCGCGGCCCACGGCTTCGTGCCCGTCAAAGATCTCGATAAATTGCTCGCGGCGCTCCAGGGCATCATCGGCCCCGTCGCCAAAGACGGCGAAGCGCGAAGCGTCACGCTGCCCAGCGGCATCACGCTCTCGATCACCGCTCGCGACGGCTGGGCCATGATCGCCCCGCCGGGCTTCGACACGGCTGATCCGGCTCCGCTGCTCGAAGCACTGGCGAAGACGTATACGGTCGGCATCGAAGCGTTTCCGAGCCGGATGTCAGACGCCGTGCGCAAACAGCTCGCGGCCGCGCTCGACCAGGCCGCGGCCGCCTCGGCCGCGCAGGGGCAGCCGATGAATCCCGCGCCGCTCAAGGCGGCCCTCGGTGGGCTCAAAGACACCGAGTCGCTCGCGCTCGGCCTGGGGATCGA
>JAIXPT010000051.1 GCA_027486095.1 Planctomycetaceae bacterium
AGACGGTCAGTCATCACGTCGAGGAATGTGCACATGCTGAGGTACGGTTCCCAGACATTGCCGGGGGTGAAGGCGGCGCCGCGGGCGAGGAGCGGGGCACTCCAGTAGCTGTTTGGATTGGTCAGGGTGCTGGCGCTGAATGAGTGGATGTGACAGGCGACGGCACCTCTGGCGAAGCGGAAGGAGGGATTGAGGAACGGGCCGTCGACGTGCTCGGTGTACCATCCGAAGTAGAGGGCGGCGTCCTTCATGGGGTAGCCTTTGGGAAATGTCGGCGCCCCGTGATCGACGGCCACGGGAATGCCTTTGGCGATGCAAAGCGCGCCGCAGTTGCGAATCCAGTCTTCTCCCTGCTTGTAGCCACCTTCGTTCTTCTGAGCGAGGTCGATGTAGGCCTTGCCGTAAAGCCCGCCGGCCTTTTCGACGGCAATGGCGTCATCGATCAGGCGGATGGCGGTGGCTTTATCAGGGCCGTCGATGCGGCCGGTTAGGAAGAGGGGAGTGAGGGGCGTCTTCCAGAATGGTTCCGGGTTGGTGAAGTACAGGTTCTTGATGGGCCCGTCGATTTTGCGGTCGAGGACACCGAAGCAGGCGAACTCCGAGTCGACGCTGGCGGCGTTGATTTCGAGCGGCTGCGGGGCGATCGGTTGGCCGGTTTTGGGGTCCTTGCCGTGGGATTGCTCGCTGATGCGGAGAGGGACGCCTTTGATGATGACGAGGACGCGGACGCTGGTCAGAACGGCGAGATTGCCTTCGTTGGGGACCTTCTGGGTGCGCCACCAGCCGCGGCTGGCAAACGCGGCCCGGAGCGGGCCTTCAATCTGGGTCGTGTACACCTCACGGGTGATGGTCTCGGTGACCGGGCAGCGCAGGCCGACCTGATTCCCCGGAGCGATGCCGCGGGCCTTGATGTAGTATTCCGCGATCTCTTTCGATTCCGGAGAGTCGGAATTGTAGACGACGACCGTGCCATTGACATGATCAAAGGTGGGGGCCGCCTGGGCATGTGCGGCGCTGGCAGTGAAGAGGCTGAAAAGGACCGGAAGGAGCAGACGGATTCTCACGCCGGGAACATAACACCCGCCGCGGGAAGTGCCATCCCGGGATTGCCGAAAATCAGGGCTTGGCCGAAACTGGGTTCACGGCATGGTGACCACCCGGTAGAATCGCTTTGCGTCGCCCGCTGCCGCTGGTCCGGAGAGCGTCAGCGAGGCGTCCGTGGCGGTGACTGGCGCAGCCGAAGTCCACGTCACGAGATCCGGGCTGAACTGCAGGACATAGCGGCGGCCGGGGGTCGCAGTGACCGTGACGTTGAAAGCAGCGCCGTCGCGGACAGTGCCGGTGCAGACGGTCAGGACGTTGGCGGCACCCGGGGATGGCAGCGTGAGCGGACCCGACGCCGACCCTCCGTCCGGATAGCGGCCTTCGCTGAGATCCGGTGACTGGGCAGAAAACGCGACCGAATCGACTGCAAGCCCGTCGGGAGAGCTGAGCCTGAGGGTTTCCCCGCCGGCGCTGAGACGGAACGGAACATGGAGCTGACCTTGCGTGATGCCGTTCTGTTCGGGTTCGTTGTCGGCCCAGACGAGGAGGAAGCCGCCCGGGGCGATGGACGTGCCGTTGGGTATGCGGAAGCGAGCCGGTTCGGCGGGCGTGTCGGAGAGGAAGAAGCCGCCTAGCGCGACTGGGCTGGTCCCGGCGTTGTGGAGCTCGAACCAGTCCTCGAATTGCCCGTCAGCGGGGTCGGGGAAGGACGCGGTGTTGTCGGCGAGCCATTCGTTGAATGTCACCAGAGGCAATGGTGGCGGACCGGTGACATTGACTGTTAGTGGGAACGAACCAGTGATGGCACCGGTGCGGGAAATGCCCTCGACGGTAAGCGTGGAGGTGGCGGCGTAGAACGTGAGCGGGAGACTCCATGCCGTCTGGCTGGTCCATGACGGCGTGTAGTCGATCCCATTGATCCGGATGGCCTTGACCCCCGGCGGCGCGGTTCCGGTCAGGGTCACAATGCCGTCGGCATCGGTGATAGTGCTGCTGCCGGAGATAGCGAACGTGGTGCCCGGGTAGGCGGCGTTGAGCTGGCTGATGATGTAACTGCGGCGGCTGCTGATGTAGGATTTGACCGTGGTGACCTGCGAAGCATTGGCGGCCACGCTGTTGACAGCTAGCCCCGCGACCATCGCATCAATGCGGGCATTGACCAGCGCGGTGACCATGGGGCCGTCGACAGCGTCGCGGAAGGCGCACCACCATGCGCGGCGGAAGGCGGGTTGCGTCCGGAACTTGGTGCAGAGCGGGTCCTGCGTGTTCACTTCAAGGCCGGTGTTCGCGGCGTCGCCGACGAGGCCGAAGCTGAAGTCGATGTCCCACGCGGTCAGGGCCCACGGGCCGCGTTCCGGTTTGTAGAGGTACATGTTCTTGCCGTACGTGTAGCCCCATGTGTCCCAGTTGCCGGCGATGCGCTGGACGGCGAGCGCGCGGGCCCACGAATCCTGATCGACGATCGGGTCCACGGCATTGAAGAAGGCAGGATCGGTGGCGCTGGTACCGGTGTTGAAGGCGTCGACGAGCTTGCGGAATTCGCCCCAGTCGTTCCCGGAGGTAGTGGAACGGAGCGCCCACTGATAGCGGTACGCCGCATCCTTGTGGACTCCGCCGGTGGTCGTGCGTTTCGTCAGGAAGGCACGGAGCGTGGTGCCGAAGGTGGCACCATTGTCGGCGTACTCGATCCAGTCCTGGGCCTTGTGCAGTCGGCCGTTGTCGTCGCCCGGCCAGTAGCTGTCGATCCATGCGCCGCTCGGCTGCTGGGTGTCTTCGAAGACCGTCTGGCGCTGGGTGCCGTTGATCACGACGCGGCAGAAACGCCGGTGAATGCTGGGCAGGCCGATTCTCCGGGCAATCCACCAGATGGTCTGCTCGCGGATCAGCGAAAGATCGTCGCCGAAGGTGCCGGGACCGGCCAGGATGAAGTCGGTTTCGCCGAGGTATCGGTCGTCGGACGGCATGTTGACGTCGTAATCGCAGGGCACGCCGGTCGGTCCGGTGAAGGCGCTGGTGTGCCACGGGCTGCCGCTGTACTGGGCCCCGGCGTTGTAGATGACGCGCTGGTTGTTAGGCACGAACGTGACGTCGAGGGCAGTGTTGCTGTTCTTGTGGCGGCTGGCCCAGAGATTGCTGGTAGCCTGGGTCATCCAGAAACGGTACGCGGCGAGATTTCCTGCCGGCATTGGATCGCCCCAGCGGATAAGGGCCTCCCGGCCATCGGCGGGGAATGTGGAGGACGCTCCGGGGGAATCGAAAGCCGTGATGGTGAACGCAGCGAGCGTCCCGGCCGACTGGGCCGGGATTTCCGCACTGAAGAGACCGCCGCCCCGGTAGTTCATGACGACGGTGTTGAGAGTGGTCGCAGGATCGAGCCGGTAACGCAGCAGAGCGAGGCCGATGCGGTCCGGATCGGCAAGTCGGGCGAAAACGGTGGCCGTTTCGTTCGCCTGCGGGAGAACCGGGAGGTGGGTGACGCTGCTGATGGCGGGCCCGGCATTCGCGATGGCTGTGGAATTGGGAGTACCGGGTGTACCCGCCGTGAAGCCGGGAGCGAGGATGCTGCCCGTAGCTTCGAGAACACCGCCGGCGAGGCGAAGCAGGATCTCTGGATGCCCGCGAAGCCAGCGGACGCGAGCCCGGATCGTCGCCGTCGCACCGTTGGTTAGTGCGGTGGTGAGTGGCACCGAGAGCCGGTTGCCGGCAAGATCGCCGCGACCGGCGGCGCGGATGTGGAGGCAGGAGTTGCCGGCGAACCCTGGCGACTCCAGCGAACTGGCGTCGTGGGTTCCCTGCAGGAGCCAGTTGGTGGTGCCGTCTTCGAAGCCGGGATTAACAACGACATTGGCACCATTGCCCTGAATGACCTCGATGGCATCGATGAGGCATTCGCCGGCCCCCAGCATCATCACGTGGAGCCGGTCAATGACCGAGCCGCTGCCGTTGTCCATGACGCCGGTATTCTGGATGGTGACCCATTCCGTGGGAACGACGGGTCGGCTGTCCTGCCAATTCGCGGCGAGTCGACCGTCACTGCGCAGGTCGGTCTTTTCGAGACTGGATCCGCCGCCGTCACTCGACTGGCCCCAGCGTCCGCCGGTGCCGTAGGTGACTTCATCAATCACTGGATAGTTAGTGCCGGGAATGCCGCCTTCAATGGTCTGGACGGGACGTTCGAGGCGGATGCGTTCGCCGGTGCTCCTGTTGAGCGAACCTTCGAAGGCGGTGACGGCAAGGGCAGTGCCGGGAGCGAGCGAGGGAGCGCCCACAGCCGGAAAATCATAGCTGATGCCGCCGCGGAGCCGCCAGCCGGAAAGGTCGAGCGGCTGCGCGGACGTGTTGGTGATTTCGACAAACGGAAGCTGGCTGCTGCCGGCGGGCGGCGCGTAGAAGATCTCGGAAATGACCGCGGCCAGGACAGCGGCTGATGCGTTAGGATTACCGGGGGTCGGGGCAGTGAGGAACGCAAAGGACGTTGCCCCGTCGGGAACGCGGCCCCATGACTGGCCTGTGATCTGAGCACCGAATCGGAGGCAGTCGAGGATTCTCCCGCCAACGGCTTCGGGGGCGCGGAAATAGACGGTGTCGCCGCCAGTCCGGAGCCCGAACCCGAGATCCGGGGCGGCAAAGGAGATGATGGCTCCCGGCGCAAGGCTGGTGCCAGGCGGCAGGGCGAACTTCACGGTGTCAGGGTCATCGCTGAGCGTGCAGCCGGAGAGATCGACGGCAGCGCTGCCGGTATTGACGAGTTCAATGAAGTCGGGGACGGACCCGGAAGCGGAGATTTCGTTGATGACGACCGCGCGGTAGGGATCCGGGATGGATGGCTCGGCCGCGCCGGGGGAACCGTCAGGCTGGAAGCTTGCGTCCCACGCGCGGGGATCGTTCATGCCATAGCTGGGACGAGCGAGCACGAGCGATGAACCGGCGCCGTCGGCAGCGGGAGGCCATGGGTGATTGGAACCGTAATCGACCTCAAAGACGACCGCGTTGGAAATGTCGCGGAGCCGGAGTTGGCCGCCGCCGTTGTTGAGGGCCCCGGTCCACGGACCGAGCACAGACGACAGACTGTATGCCGCAGCGACGTCGGCCGGGACGGCTGCAATGACGAGACGGCCTCCAGCCGGAATCGAGGTTCCTGCGGGGAAGGCGAATTCCACTTCCCCGGTGATGCGGCAGCCAGTGAGGTCTTCGGCCCACGGCTGGGAATTGTACAGCTCGATGAACTCGAGATTCCTGAGGTCCGCACGCTTGCGGGGGTTATAATGGATTTCCGAGAACGTGAACGGACCGCGGCGGGTCGCTGGCCCGGCTGGCTCGGCGGCGGGACGCACGAGTTCCAGCGGCGCAGGCACCGGTGGCGGAGCCGCCGTGAACGGAGCCTCGGCGGACGCGAGGATGTTCCCGGTCAGGTCGCGGACCCCGATGGCGGAAACAGCATACGCCTGCCCGGCTGTGAGGCCACTGACTGTCAGGGTCACCATGCCTGGCAGTGGTCCGCCAGCGAAGGAAGTGACTGTGCCGCCGGGAATGAGGAACGCCGCGCCCGTGAGATCGACCGGCTCGTTAAAAGTCAGTAGGATCTGGCTCGCAGCAATGGGGGCAGATGCACTGACAAGAACCGGGGGATTGGTGTCATTGACGTTGAGTCGGGCAGTCGCAGAGAGGGTGCCGCCGAAAGGGTTGTAGATGATGCAGCGGAACTGAGCGCTGTGGTCGGCGAGCGTCGCGGGATCGACCGTGATGGCAGGTCCGGTGCCGCCGGGAACATCGACGCCGTTCTTCTGCCAGCGGAACGAAGCCCCCGCAGCATCGGCAAGGGTCACGGCGAAGGTGGCGCTTCCGCCTTCATTGACCGTGACCGGTGCGGGCTGCGCAGTGATCACCGGCGCGCTGCCAGGCGTGGAACTCAGCCATGCGTTGTAGTGTGCAGTGACGGCGGATTCCGGAAGGGGATCGGCGTAGAGGGCGACCTCATCAAGGCTGCCAGGGAAGGATTCCTGAGTGCTGGGTCCGGCGGCTCCGATGATGGCGGGGAGATTGAGACCGCCGCCGAACGACTGGGTGACGGGACCGAGCGAAGCGCCGTTGTGATAGAGCGTGGCCTGACCGCCGGAGATGACGATGGCAAGGTGCATGAGACGGCCGATGCTGCTCGAGGGCAGTGTCCAAGTGGGAGCGGACGATCCATTGAAGAACCAGATGCGGCTCCCGGCGGCATCGGCATGGAAGCTGAAGCGGGCCCCGCCGCCGGCGTCGTTGCGGACGGCAATGAGGCTGGGGTTGTAGGCGGTGGCGGCGCTCTGATAGACCCACATTTCGATAGTGCCGTCGCCATCGGCGAAGTCCCAGAGCGGGTCCTTGCCGACGCTGACCCAGCCCGCGCCGTTCGAGCGCAGGCTTTTCACACCGATGGTGCGGCCGAGCGTGCTGTCGTGTGCGGCATCGCCATTCATGGTGCCGCTGAAGGCAGGATTCCTGACATTGCGGACGGCGGGAGACGTGCTGCCGTCGACCGGAAAATAAGCGAACAGGGAAGGTTCCGCCTGGACGGCGCTGGCATAATAGGCACCCCCGGGAGCCGGACTGCCTGAAACAGTAAGAGTGGCAGCAGCGCTGGTGGTCGGGCCGTTGGCATTGGTGAGGACGCAATCGAAGACCGCGCCGTTGTCAGCGGCGCTGACGGGGTCGATGACGAGATCGGGCTGGTCACCGCCGGGGATGATGGCCTCACCATTGCGCCGCCATTGATAGGAAACCACCCCCGATCCGCTGACCGAGAAGCGTGCGGTGCCGCCGGCCATCGCGGTGAGGCTGGCGGGCTGGGAATTGACTACTGGGGGCTGGGTGGATGAGTTGTAGACGTTGAAGAAAGTGAAGGCTGCCCCCGCCTTGGCAGCCCCGGTCTTGTAAACCATCCCGACGCGCGCGTTGGAGAAAGCCGTCTGGTAGTTGACGGCTGCACCCGGAATCTGCTGCCATGGATCGGCAGCGGCGGCCTTGAAGAAGAAGTTGTAGGTGTCAGTTGCCCCGCCTTCCGTGATGACGACGCGGAGGAAGACGCTGGCGGCATTGGTAGCGATTGAGTTGTTAGGGACGTTGTCGCCGAGGCCCTGAAGGCGGACGGCGCGGGCCGTGGTATCCCAGTTGTCGAGTCCGAAGCTGATATCCGGCCGCGCTCCGTTGGGACCACCGTAGAACGTCAGACCGGCGACCTGGTTGTTCTGGGTGACGTTGTTGATGCGGACCTCGGTCTCGACTGTCCATGTGCTGCCGACCGTCAGCCCGGTCGGAATCGCGGTCCATGCAATCGGCGCACTGGCCCGGGCAGTCCACATGTCAGTGTTGCCGCCGGCGGTGAAGTCCAGTTCGTCATTGGTGGCGTCGAACACCACATTTCCAAGTGCGGCGCTGGGAACATCGAGGAGAATGTCAGGACTGAGTGCTGCCTCGTCGAATGATGTCTGCACAGCGGCGGACAAGGGGCAGGCCGCGAGCGCGGCAAGCAGGAGGGTACGGATGGTCATGACGAAAAGGGGGATTTCCGGGCGAATGTGACAGATTCGCCAGCGCGAGGGAAGCATTCCCGCCCCGCACCCGCGGCATATTCCCTTTCCCCCGGAAAGCAGCCGGGCCGCCGCGGCAGATCAGTCCTCGTCCTTCAGTTCCGGCAGACCTAACACCTGACGCGCGGTCTTGAAGTGTGTCTTGGCGATTTTGGCGAGGAACTCGGCTCCGCGGGCCGCTACCAGTTGCCCGGCGACACCCTTGACCTGCGACGCCCCCCTCGGGAGTTTGACGCCGAGACGCCGCGAAGCCTCGTCAATCCAGTCGATGAAGCGTTCGCGGGCAAGGATCGAGGCG